>JAJTEK010000072.1 GCA_021299695.1 Pirellula sp.
GGGGGCAGAGCCCCCAAGGAGCATGGGATCGAATTCGAAAACTTTCAGATTTTCGAATCGGCTCACTTGCCTTTCCCCTAGACGGTCGCTCTCCCGCCTGCGGGCGAGGGGGAGTTGAAGAAAGTATGCAGACCCGGTTTTCCCCAAACAGGCGCAAGGGGAGCATCAGAGCGACCAAAAGCCGAAATCACTCGCGGCCGGCGGTCACTCCGGGCCAATCGTCGGTCCGGAATGGGGTCAATGGCAACCCGCTAGCGCTGAACATGTTGCAGACCGGATTGTCGGCCCAAGCATACCGCACCGAAACCGGCTTGGGGACACTCGGACTCGAGACGCGAATCTTGTTCCCCTCGATAATTTTTGCCACTGCGGGGTAGAACTTCTTGTCCTCGCCGGCGATCGTAAAGCCGATCGGTTCGTTGACATCAAACGGACGCCATCCACTCGATAGATGATTGAAACTAAGGACAATCGCGTCGGCGTCGGCTTGCATCGATGCGTACCTTGGACTTTGCGGATCGACTTGGATTCCATACTCGTTGGCCAAGGCCAAGCGAGCCAAGCGACGGCCGACATCGACCTTGTTCTTCGGGTGAATGTCTTTGCCCTCTCCGATATCGATGATGACCGCTTGGCCCGTGTGGGGTAGTCGATCGAGGGTCATTGTTTGGGCCTCGCGTAGCTCTGCCCAATCGCTTTCCCCGGGTTCCTTCGCCTCGGCCTTAAAGTCGGCCAATTGGACCCAATAGAAAGGGAAGTCCCCTTGGCCCCACTCCTTGCGCCAGTTGTCGATCATCAACGGGAACAAGTCGCGGTACTGATACGCTCTACCCGCGTTGGATTCCCCTTGGTACCAGATCGCTCCCTTGATACCGTAACCGAGATGGGACTTGAGGACCCCATTGTAAATATTCGCAGGACGCTGATTTCCTCGCATTTGGTTTCCAAGGTTCTTCAGTTGGTCCTCTTCCTCTTTGGTCCGGTCCTTTTTCTCGCTCAGTGCCTTGAATCGCTCTGCATTGGCAGACCAGTTGTTCATCATTTTGGTGAACCGCCCATCGGACTTGAGCAATTCGGGATTGACCCAAGCCTCGCAGGCCGAGCCACCCCAGGCGTTGTTGACCATCCCGATTGGAACCCCAGTCGTTTGGTGGATCTGTCTGGCAAAGAAATAACCCACTGCGGAAAACTGAGGAACGTTCTCCGGATTGCACACTTTCCACTTCCGGTCGTCATGGCTCCAGATCGGCTCCTGCGAGCCGGTCTGTGGGAAATTGATCATTCGGATGTTCGGATAGTTCGCTGCCAGTCGCTCTAAATCCGGATCGTTTGATTGGGCCACCGACCATTGCATGTTGGACTGGCCTGAGCAGACCCATACTTCTCCGACCAACACATCCGAAATCGTCTTGGTCGAACTTCCAGCCACCGTGATTGTCAGCGGTGCGCCGACCTCCATAGCAGGCAATCGTGCTTCCCAATTCCCAGCCGCATCGCTTGTCGCAGATAGCTTTGTTTCTCCAACGCTGATCGTGACGACCTGGCCTGGGTTGTCCTTGCCCCAGATCCGATTTTCTTGCTTCTGCTGAAGCACCATCGAGTCGGTGAAGATATTCGGGAGCTTGACCTCGGCCATGGCCCAGTCGGCTGCAAAAGTTCCGGATAGCAACGCGATCGAAAACAATGCGCGCCGAGACCATCGAATTCGATTCAAAGGGGTAGATACAAGTTGGGTCATGGGAATCAAAGACCTTTCAAAGAGGCTAGAACAACAGGGAGGAAATCAAGGAGGGTCAAGTGGAGTAGCGTGCTGCGGGCTAGAACCCGTACCAAGCCATCGCGATCCATCTCCACCCGCAATGGTGAATCAATAGAGTACAGGTCCAGACTCCCAATGCAATAACCGGACCTCGGAATTGGATGCGGCCATCGTTCCAGTTTCGAGCGAGCCATCCGCAGAGAATCATCGCGATCAAGCTCGCAACGAGGCTAGTCAGGCCGACGGCTTGCCAACCGAGCAAGGCTCCTGAGAGGGCATGCAAGATGCTCCAATGCCAAACGAACGCTCCCCTGCCCTGCTCGTGCCGAGCCAAGTTTTCTTGATGTTCGCCAGTGTCTTCGGGCCCGCCAGTGTCTTCGGGCCCGCCAGTGTCTTCGGGTGAACCGGTGACTTCGGGGACGCCAGTGGCTTGAGGGACGCCATGGTCTTGAGGGCTGGGCCAGTACAGGCGGCACAGGAGCAGGCCACTGAGTAGGCCGAGAATCGCTCCGAGTGCAAGTCCGATTCCTGAGCTCATGGCATGTGCCATCGCCAGGGATCCATCGGTCAATGGATTTCCATAGCTGGGGAAGCGTTCCCCCCAAGGCTCGGTCCAGCGGACGCGAGCCACGACTCGATTCGAGATGAAACCCGCGATATAGATTCCCAAAATCACCAGCAACGGCGTTTTGGGAAACTTCAATCGCTCTGACTCCGTGGCGATGAGCATGATCGCGACAGAAAACAGGCTCAAGTGCAGGACCAATGCCCCGATCAAATCCCATTTCGGATAGAACACGGTCCAGACGATCCCGGTCCCGATGCGCCACTCTCGGTAGGGAAGATTCAGGCCGTTGGCAAGTAGTTCGATGGCTGCGACCAGGAGGAAAATCAAGCCGACGAGGATCTCCATGTAGAGGTATCTCGGGGAGATCGGCAGGCGGCAACCCCGACAGCGTCCACGCAGCATGAGCCAACCAAAGACCGGTGAGTTGTCGATCATGCCCAGCGCGCGATCGCAGTAGGGGCAATGCGATCCTCGCGTGACGATCG
Source organism: Pirellula sp. (assembly GCA_021299695.1). Taxonomy (GTDB): domain Bacteria; phylum Planctomycetota; class Planctomycetia; order Pirellulales; family Pirellulaceae; genus JBKCUI01. The sequence goes on from JAJTEK010000072.1 coordinate 2,813, forward strand.
TCTGGCCCTTGGGGGTTCGGCTCGCAACGACATTGATGAAACTACCGATGCTCGCTCCGAGATAAAAGAACCAGCAGACCATCCAGTATTCCAAGGTCCGGCGGGCAAACCATAGGCCAACGGAAATCTCGGGATCTCTGGGGTCGATCTTCCAAGGCGATGTTGCGATCCTGTGCCGGATTTGAATCGGCGGGAGAATCATGGCGTAGAAAACCCAGCCAGCAAATACCGCTGCGAGCAGGAGCATCAGGGGCCAATCGCGTCGAAACGAAATCAAGCTCTTGCGGCGGGCTCGAATGGGACCATCTAGGGACGGATCCAAGGATGGATCCAAGGACGGAACCAAGGAGGAATCCAGTTCGGTCAAAACGCGCCTCGCTTGCTCTGCAATTGTTCCAGAAGTTCCTTAAGCGGGTCCTTCGGCGTTGCCTGCGAGGAACTGCGTTGGTAGTCGGTTGGAGCTAGACGACGAACTGCGCCTGGATTTCGCGAATCGGCCGCTGCGGGGTAGACATCGATCACACTGTTGTCTTGCAACTGATCCCCAGCAGGAAGCAATAAAAAGCCAACACTCCGAGGCTGATAATTGATATCCTCGATGACATTCGGACTCTTGCCTGTCGCATCGATTGCGATCGATTGCAAGAACTCCTCGTAAACACTCACGTCGTAGAGCACCACGGGCGGCACAGGAACCTGTACCTCTCGCCGATCCCAATTACCAAAACCATCTAGGTATTCGACCGTTTGAATGACGGTCGAGCCACTGTCGCGTTCGAGTACTACCGTCTCGGATCCACCCTGAGGGATACGAATCCTTTTGGCAGCCCCGGAGTTGCGACGGTCGGCCAAGAGAACCAACAGCCCATCGCTGTGGGTGTTGGCGATCCGGAGTGTCACCGGACCTAGGGGCGGATTGGATACGACTTGCTCGGATACCACTCGGTAGGTTGGTGCTGGCAAGGCGAATGTGGGTTGCTGAGGCCACCAGACTTGCCAAGGGGAATAGAGGATCGGCTGAAGCCATAGGCCATTGTTGGGAACATAGGTCAATCCACAGCCTGGCATCATGACGCTTTCGAAACAGTAACCTCCATTGAATTGTTGCAACCTCCAACACTGAGCGATCGAATTGTTGATCCCCATGAGGCGGACCGAAGACCGCTGGCCTCGCTGGGCTAGAACGCCGTTGCCGAAATTGCCCGCCTGCTGCGGATCGGCACTGAGCGCCAGCCACTGATTGCCGACCGATTGCTGGATCCGAACCATGTCGCTCCCGACGGGGGTGATCATCCAAGCCCCCTGCGGGTCATTCAGGGGTGCTCCTGCTGGACCGCCTGGAATCCACTGGAGTTGGCCTTGGCCTCCGGCCTTCATAAACCATCGATTTCCGACTTCCCCGGTCGACAAAAGCACGGACTTGCTCAATTCTCCAGACTTGTTCCACTCGCCAGTCTCTGGGTTTGCTGCTGAGATCTGCGGCGATGTCCAAGTCTCGGTCGGAAGACTCGCACCATTCGTCGGATCGATCGCAAAGACAGCCATCCGGCTGGGGGTAAACTCGATTTGTCCGTTGCTCAAAACTCCGATGCGCATGGTGCCGCGGTTTGCCACCGGCCACTGGATCACTCGCTGGGCTTGGCGGGATCCGTAGCCGATGTACCCACCATCGGGAGTGTCGTAGCGACGAAGCCTCGAATAGACGGTTATCTGGCCAGCTTGGTCTCGGATCTGGAGTTCCTCGGGACTGAGCCTTGCCGACGACTCCAAAGCAACTCCGGGGGCACGCAACACGAAGAATTCTTGAGACCATCCTACCGATGCGCAGGATAGAAAACCCAAAACGCAACTTGCAATCCCAATCATCAACGACTTGGCCAGCAAGATCATGGCCAGCGCCTTCCTGGTCGATCGCATGTGCAAGTTTGACTCTATCGCGGATCGATTCTTCATCGCAAACCTCATCGGCAAGGGGATACAACTATCGAAAGCGGAATATGAATTTCTCGAGAGCCAGACGGGCAAGATCCTCCTGGCTGTGATTTCCTTTCAATTCCTTTTCGAGTTCGACCAACCAGTTCAGAAGATCCTTGGCCCGATCCCACCGGATCGTCTTGAGCCTTTTTTCCTCGAGGGCTTGTTCGAAACGAAAGCCAGCCCGCGAAAGCGCATCGAAAAGAGTTACGCCTTGGACGCCATACCGCTTCTGTTGGTCGATCCAAGCGGCCGCGACCCCGTAGCGTCTGAGACTCCAGGAGAGCTGCGCGGCGATTCCCACCGCGGTTTGGCCTGCCATGGTGAGCTTATCGACCCCATCGATCGCTTCGGCAATTTTCCCTTCGGCAATTGCTGAGCTGATGTTCCATACCGTCTGGGTCCGCCATCCGCCGACGAGCTCATCGACCCGAGCATCCGACACTTTGCCCCGGGCGTCGCAAAAAAGCCCGAGCTTGGCCAACTCGCAATCGACCATTCCGCAGACATATCCGACACGATCGGCCACCAAAGAGGCTTGGGCGACGGTCAATTGAACGCTGTGCCGAGCGGCTCCCCATCGAGCGATCCAGGTAGGGAAGGCTGCCCCCTTGCTCTCGGCCGTGCCCACCAAAAAACCTTTGCTCTGCGCAAGCTTATACAGCCTCTGGTTCGACGGTAGCGTCTGCATGTCCAGCAGAAGTGTCGTCCCGAGCTCGGCCTGTTCGATCCACCGCTCTAATGCCTCGCGATTCTTGCTGACGAACGAATCGGCCTTGCGCACATAAGCTGCCTTCGGGCCCCCTTGGTCGAAGAGACTCTGCGTCGAGAGTTCGTCATGAACATCTCGCCACTGGGCGTCCTCGCCATCGAATCGGGTAACACTCATGGGTTCGAGCCCGCCGAGTTTCAAGGCGTGTTGGATCGACTCACGGCGGAGGAAATCGTCGGGTCCGATGGCCACGACGAGCACCGGCAAGTCCCGAGGCTCGTTTTGAGCCAGGTAATCGAAGGCATGCACAGTGGCCTCCGATTTGCTTTTTGCTGAGGTTTTTTCCGCCACGGGTCGGGTTCTCTGGTATCAAAAAGGAAGCCCCCATCAACACATCGCCGAAACGACCATCGACTTGGATGCGAGAATGCATTCTACTGCCAAGCTTTCCATCGGAAAGAGAGCTCCGCAGCGGTTTCCGAATTTCCAAAGAGGCTTTGCTCGACGAGCCAACGGCACTTAATCCTTTGGCGATCGCAGATCCTTACTTTCTAGCAAGCTAACGAGTTTGCTCCAGGTCCGGTCGGTCGCTCCACGATGCTTTTGAGTGATCGATACGGCCCGGCCAGCATAACCGGTTCGCAACGACTCGTCCTGGAGCATTCCCACCAACCATGGCTTGAGCTCCTCGGGACTTGCAAGCTGACTGGCCGCTTGGGCCTCATGGAGGATCTGGACAATGTCGGTAAAGTTTCGGGTGTTTGGGCCGTAGCAAGTCGCGACGCCATAGGCGCAAGGCTCGATCATGTTTTGGCCACCACGGGCCCCGAAGCTCCCGCCGACGAACCCCAGGTCGGCCATCCCCCACCACCAACGCAATTCGCCGACGCTATCGGCCAGAAAGATCCGCCACGAGGGATCCAGTCCGTCGCTGTGCATGCGGCTTCGACGCCCCCAAGCAAATCCGGTCGCTTCCACCATCCTGGCAACCTCCTCGAATCGCTCGGCGTGACGCGGGACCAAAATCAGTTTCAATTGCGCAAATTCATCTGCGATCTGTCCGAAGGTGTCCAAGCAGATGCGTTCCTCGGGATCTTGGGTGCTCCCGCAGAGCCAGACGGTCGAACGGCCATCGCAAAGTCCGAGTGGACCGGACCTAGCGAGCACCTCGGGGTGCTCACGATCGTCGTTGGCACCATCGAACTTGATGTTCCCAACGACTTGGATTTTCGCAGGATCGTAACCAAGCTCGATGAACCGCTCGCGGACCGTATCGCTTTGCGCGGCGATCCAATCGATTTTCCGGACAATCCCTCGGACGATCGAGGCGATGCGGCGGTAGCCTTGAAGGGAATTTTGGCTAAGCCGTCCGTTGATCACTGCGATAGGAATCTGGCGTTGCGAGGCGATCGAGATCCAATTGGGCCAAAGCTCCAGTTCGGCCAAGACCAACAGATCCGGCTCGATGCGATCGAGGGCCCTGCTCACGGCCCAGCTAAAATCCAAAGGGGCATACGCGACGGTGTGCGCCGCATAGAGTTTTTGGGCCAGTTCATAGCCCGAGTCGGTCGAAGTGGTGACCACCAGTTTGGCAGTCGGCAATTCCCGGACAGCCCGCTCGACAAGAGGTCGGATGACTTGCAATTCGCCGACACTAACGGCATGAAACCAAATCGTGTAGGTTCGGTTCGATCCGAGTGTTTTGGCCGGATGAGGTAAAGCTCCTAGAAGCTTTTGGCTCCATCCATTTCGATACCTTCCATGTCGGACTCTGCGCCAAAGGATCCATGGCGAGATCGAAAGCAGCAGCGCTGCATAGAGCAGATTGAGCAACCATTGCTTGGCCATCGATGCTTCTAATGCGGTGCTTCTTGCGCGGTGCTATGTGATTGAAACAACTGGATTCTCAGGAGCAACTCCTGTCGCTTCTAGGATAGCAGTTTCCATCGACTTCGCGTAGCGGACTATTCGCGCAAGGAGGGTCTTGGACTCGTCGCTGGGTCTTTGAATTCAAGAGAGCAGTGGGCTATCGATCCGTTCCGAGGGCTAACCCGTCGTTGCGGCTCTCGGTAGCACCTTGGAGGATCCCGCGTTGCCAATCGATAAGGATCCCTTGGTAGCCGCCGAATGAGGTCCGAGAGGCTTCGAGTCGGTGGCCGCGCCGTGCAAGTGCTTCCAAGGTCTCTTGGGGCAATCCCGATTCATAATGGACTACCCCCCCGTCTGCGTCGGCAGGGGTTCCCGTCGGCGAGGCGCTCCCCTCGTGACGGACGCGAGCCGCATCGCCGGCCATTTGAATGTTCATCCCGAAGTCGATCCAGTTGACGAGCACCTGGACTTGCCCCTGCGGTTGCATGTCACCTCCCATGACCCCAAAGACAAAAACGGGCTTGCCATCGCGGGTGACCAACGCTGGGATGATGGTATGAAAAGGACGTTTCTTGGGTTCCAATCGGTTGGGGTGATCCTCCGAGAGGGAGAAAAGATTGCCCCGGTTTTGAAGTGCGAAGCCGACTTCCCCGGGGACAACTTGACTCCCGAACCCGTGGAAGTTGCTCTGGATCAAGGAGCAGCAGTTTCGATCCCCATCGACCACGCACAGATAGACGGTATCCCCCTGGACTAGTTTAGGGTCTCCGTGGGGGACATCGACCAGAGCCCTTTGGGGGTCGATGCGGCGGTTTTGAATCTCTGCGTAGGATTTGCTTCTTAGGGACTCGATGGGAATGGACTCAAAAGCCGTATCGGCATAGAACCGAGCTCGATCGGCATAAGCGAGTTTCTTGGCCTCGATCAGCAGGTGGGTATAGTCTGCAGAGCCCCAGCCCATGGATGGAAGATCATGCCGCTCGAGCACATTGAGCATTTGCAATACCGCAAGCCCCTGGCCGTTGGGTGGAATTTGCCAAACATCGTATCCACGGTAGTTCGTCGAGACCGGGTCGACCCATTCGTTGGTGTGGTTGGCAAAGTCCTCGAGACCAAAGTAACCACCATTTTTTTCGCTGAAGGCGACGATCTGCTCGGCGATGGGGCCACGGTAAAAGTGATCCGGTCCGAGCTGAGCGATGCGACGATACGTATCGGCCAAGCGTGGATTGCGGAAAATATCCCCCGCCTTGGGAGCTCGCTTGCCGTCGATCAAGAAGGTAGCTTGGGAGTCTTTCCAAGGGAGAAACGACTGTTCGGTTTTGGCCCAATACCCAGCGATCACCGGTGAGACAGGAAACCCTTTTTCGGCCAACGCGATGGCTGGTTCGAGGACCTCTGCCATGGTTTTTTTCCCGAACTTCGAATGCAGGTCATACCAGCCCGCGACGCACCCGGGAACACTCCAAGACATCGGACCATAAAGGGGGATCTGCGTGATCCCTTGATCGGCCAAGACTTGCCGAGTCAGTTTTGCTGGCGAGCGCCCGCTTGCGTTCAGCCCGGAGATCTTGCCCGTTTGGCTATCCCAGAGGATTGAGTAAAGATCGCCGCCGATCCCGCAACTCATCGGTTCGACGACTCCTAAGACGGCATTGGCAGCGATGGCCGCATCGACCGCTGACCCACCGTTTTCCAAAATACCGATCGCGGCGGCCGTAGCACGCGGATCCGACGTGCAGGCCATTCCATGTTGGGCCACGACCACAGAGCGACTCTGGTAGATGGGGCCCGAAGGTCGATCGTAGCGGCCGATGGGAGTGGGTTTGGCCACCGAAGGCTCCTGGGTAAGAGCAACCGATTCGATCGCCCAAGCAACGACGGGCAATGCGACGAGCCCCAAACTGGCCCGCAAGGTTCGTGACGTCATTGGATCGACCGATTCGAAACACAGAGCAGGTACGCAAAGAAGCTTGGAGCCTGATGCTCCGAAGCCGACGATTGTTCACCCGCTTATTGTCGACGTTTTTCAGCGTAGTGGAAATACCCGATCATCATTTCTTCGTAGGTTTGGTCCCCCCAACGGACCCAAGCCTTGGGATCGGGATTGTTGAGGTTGGCATCGGAATTGTCGAACGTCGCTTCGCAGAACATTCTGGTGCCTGCCGGTAGTTTCATCGGGGTAGCAAGCCGGTATTCGGTTTGCCAATTGAAATCGTAACTGGGGATGTCCAGTAGGACTTCGCGTTTGCGGTCGGGGTAGATCAAGCTGTAGCGGAACGACTTGCCTCGCACGTGCATGTGAGGGCTCATCGCCAGGAGTTCGCATTCGGGAAGCTTTTCAGGCAGAGAGGCTGTGACGCGGTGATCGGAAGCCCCGGGTGGTATTTGGAAATTGAGGCTCACGGCGCTGGTGGTTTTGACCTCGTGGGTGATTTGCTCGGGGTCGGCCAAAATGAATCCGACTTTGCTCAAATCCTTTTGCGCCGTTCCGTTGGGGGTGTAGTGGACCTGGAAGATCAGTTCGCTATTGGCGGGAATTCGCTTGGCATAACCTACGGGCATCATCTCGGCGCGGGTCCCCGGGACGTATCCGGCCAAGAAGGATCGTGCTCCTCCAAGATCTCTTTTTCTGGAACCCTTGTCTCGCACAAACACCAACACGTGGTGGACCACTTCGCGAGCCCCGGGGATGATTTCCATGCCTTGGACCCATAGGTCTTTGTCGTTGTTCATGTCGGCGCGGAAGTACTGGTAATTGACCACCCCATTTTTCGGGACACTGTAGGGCCGATCGCTCATCGGGATGATGATGTCGGGGGTTTTGGGCAAGAGCCAGCCGGTATTCTCGGCGATGCGGTCGGTCTGGGGCTTGGCCTCCAGACTCGTATCCCCTCGCCGTTTGCCTTGCGATACCCATTGCTCGATCAGATCGAGTTCGTTTTGGCTCAGGCGTCGGTCGTTTCGGAATTGAGCATGCTCGTCGGTCGCATGCCATGGGGGCATGGTTTTGTTTTGAGTGACTTCAAGAATCATGTCTGCCCAAGCTGCCGCATCGTCGTAGGTCGATAGGTCCATCGGTCCGATATCTCCAGAACGATGGCAAGAGACACAGCGGCTCTCGAGCAGGTGCGAGATGTGTTGGGCATACGTGATCGCTTGGGAGTCGTCGGCCGACTCGGTCTTGGATCGGTTGCGACCGATCAAGCATCCGGAGGCTTGGGTCCAGGAGGTCGAGACAGGACGCCCGGCGATGAGCGAATCGATCGCATCAGCAAGTTCGTTTTGGGTCGGAGTTTCGCGAGAAAATCCGATGCCGTGCTGGTCGTCGATTCGGCCTTGATAGCGAATGGTGTTTTGAGCATCGATCAAGCAGACCTCGGGGGTTCGCGTCGCACCGAGCAAATCTGCGAGCGATTGGTCGGGGTCTTTGAGGAAAGGGGTTTGGAGTTCAAAGCGGCGAGCATGGGCAGCCATCTCTGCCAGGGAGTCTTGGATGTTCGGATCGATTGCGACAAAGCCGATCCCTCGCTCGAGGTATTTCTTGCGCAACTCCTCAATTTTAGGCGTGTATTGCTTAGCCAGCGGGCATTCTGTCCCCAAGAACACCACGACAGTTCCTTGGGTTCCGGCCAACTCGGCCCATTTCCACTGCTTACCCAAGCAATCGGTTTTTTCGACTTTCGCAATCGCATCGATCTTTTTGCGGATCGATTGATTCCCTGGCGATTGATTCCCTGGCGTTGGAGCATTTTGGCACCAAGCCGGGCCCGCAAGAAGCGAGCTTGTCAGGAAACCCATCAGGAAGCATGGTGCCCAGAATATAGCCCAGAGTCTAGCCCACCGGCTGTTCGACTCGGCAGCGGTATATCTGCGCAGCGGATTTCCAGCAACGAGTTTCGAATCTACTGATGGGCCTGCAAAAACTGATGTTCGTTTCATGGGTCGGTCCGAAAAATCCTGTACGATACGTCCAAAAGGACTTTGCGTCCAAAAGGACTTTGCGTCCAAAAGGACTTCGTTTGAAACCTCCGTCGGGTTGTCATTTCGCTGGAGTATTCGTTTTGAGTCCGGTTCTCTTGGATTTTAGTAAACAACGATTTTAGTAAACAACATCGGAAGGATAAACACAATGTCGCTTAGCGATCCGGTTGGTAGGGAGCTTCGAGTTGTCTCGGCTTGGTTATGGTGCATGTTCCTGTTGGGATGGACGCTATGGGTTGGGCAAGCCGATGGGGCCACCCTGGCGACCCTGGAAAATCCGAACGAATCAGCATACCAGGAAGATCTTGAAATGTCGCTCTGGGCTGATGGCGCACCGGGAGCCTTGGGCGCCGAGCCGAAGGACATGCCGAAAATTACGGTGCGGAAAGTCGCATCCGAAAAACCCACTGGTGCACTGATCATCTGTCCTGGGGGTGGCTACGGCGGCTTGGCCATGGATCACGAGGGCAAGCAGATGGTCCAGTGGGCCAATTCGATAGGACTGACGGCTGTACTTTGCGATTACCGCCATCGAGGCAAGGGTTACGGGCATCCGGCCCCCTTGCAGGATGCACAGCGGGCCGTGCGGACCGTCAGAGCCAAGGCCGCCGAGTGGAACATCGATCCGAACAAGATTGGGATCATCGGCTTTTCAGCCGGAGGGCATTTGGTATCGACCGTCATCACCCAGTTCGATTCCGGAGACAAAAACTCCTCGGATCCAATCGCCTGGCAATCCTCACGACCCGACTTTGCCATTCTGTGCTATCCGGTTATCTCGATGGGCAGTAGCTTTACCCATCGAGGCAGCGAAGTGAATCTCCTTGGAGAAAACGCTTCGAAGGAAACCTTGCAAGCGTTTGCTAGCGAGCGCAACGTCCGAGCCGATACACCTCCGACCTTTCTGATGCACACCCTTGAAGACAAACCCGTGCCTGTCGAAAACTCGTTGGTCTTTTACCAAGCGATGGTCGCAAAGCAGGTTCCGGGGGAATTGCATGTGTATCAAAAGGGACCCCATGGCGTGGGGCTTGCCAGATCGATTCCCGGCACCTCGGATTGGCCAGTTGCTTGCCAACGTTGGCTCGCGCAGTTAGGGATGACTCCCTCTTGAATAAATCAAGCGTGCGATTTCCAAGCTCGGGCAGATTTTCTTCCAAGAAACCTCGGGGAGTGCTAGCGAAGCCCCCCTTGGCGGGTGTATGCTTTGGGCGAGTTCTCCGCTCGTCGTACTCGGCTCGTCCCCTTTTGCCCCTTTTAGGTTCTGGCAAGGATTCTCCATGATTCTTTCCGGTGAAGAGATACGCACTCGATTGGGATCGGACGTTTGCATAAGCCCATTTGCAGACGAGCATTGCAATCCCAACAGCTACGATTTGACCCTTCACAACGAACTTCTTGTCTACGAGGAAGTCGTGCTGGATATCAAGGAGCCCAATCGTTTCCGAAGGCTTCGAATTCCCGAGGATGGATTGATCCTGAGCCCCGGGCAGCTCTACCTAGGTCGGACCGTCGAATACACCGAAACCCATCGGTTGGTACCGATGATCTCAGGCCGATCCTCGCTATCGCGATTGGGCCTTTTTGTCCACGGATCGGGCGGCTTTGGAAGCATCGGATATCGAGGGCACTGGACGATCGAACTCTACACCATCCAACCGATCCGCATCTATCCGGGCGTGAAGATCTGCCAGATCGCCTACCAGGAAATTGTCGGGGATGTGCGCGAGTGCTGCTCGAGCAAGTACCAAAATAGCCTCGATATCCAACCGAGCTTGATGTTCAAGGAGTTCTCCGGCAGACGCGAGTACGAGCAACTCCAACTCGACTTCGATACACTGGCCGCCTCGTGCGTCGAACAGTGCGTCTCGCAGGCAACCGGCGAACACTCAGGGGAAGATCCTTCCCGTTTCGCCTGAATGCCTCATGCCCGAAAATACCCACACGTTAAAACCCGTCGTACCAGGAACCCTTATGACCGCGATGTCCCGAGCCCAAATCGAGGCTCTCATTCCTCACCGCAAGCCCATGCTGCTTGTCGATGAAGTTCTCGAACAGACCGACTCGACGATCCATTGCGTCAAGACGTTTGAGCCTGATGAATTCTTCCTCCAAGGCCACTTCCCGAACTTCCCATTGGTCCCAGGCGTCATCCTGTGCGAATGCTGCTTGCAAAGCGGCGCGATCCTGCTGGCCAATGTCACACCGAACCAAGGGGTTGTGCCAGTGGCTACAAGGATCGACGGGGCCAAGTTCAAGCGGATGGTCCGACCTGGCGAGAAAGTCGACATCCAAGTGGTTTTAAAGGAAGTCGTTTCCAACGCGTACTTTATGACCGGCAAGGTGACTGTCGATGGTCAACTAGCCGCCCGCTTAGACTTTGCCTGCAGCGTCGCCAAACCCGAGTAAATCAGCGGCTTGATCCATGAGCAAATCCTTGAAAATCATCCCGCTCGATGGGAATGCGACGCCACCTTTGGAGATGCCCGAGCGGTTTCGATTGGAGGTCGTTTACTTCATGACCCCCGAGGATTCTCAAAACGCCCCTAAACTCGGTCCCAACGAATACTGGATCGAACCCCAAAATGTCGATCGCTGGTTGGATGATGGTTGTTTCTCTGTGGTTTCCCCCTTGGACGCCGAATCGGTCGCTGAGATCGAATTGAGCGAAGATCATGAACGGTGGCTCGAGTGGCTCAAGAAGTTTCAAATCACCAAAGTCCAAATCGTCAGGCCATAGTTCCAAGCCCTCCTCGCATGCGACTCGTCGTGGCCATGGCCCGCAACGGTACAATCGGCCTACAAGACCGCTTGCCCTGGAAACTCCGTTCGGACCTGATGCGATTCAAACGCTTGACCATGGGCCATGCCCTCCTGATGGGACGCAAGACCTACGAGTCGATCGGACGGATCCTGCCAGGTCGCACCACCATGATCCTCACGAGGCAAATCGATTACCGAATCGAGGGTGCAATCGTCGTAAACGAGCTTGAGCAAGCCTACGCGCGACTCCCTGCGGGTCAATCGCTTTTCGTTGTCGGTGGCTCAGAGATCTACCGCCTGTGCCTACCGTGTGTCGATACAATCCATCTGACGCGCATCCTGGCCGATATCGAAGGCGATACTGTGTTGGAACCACTGCCATTGCACGAGTTTTCCCTGTTGGAAAGCGAGTCGATTCCAAGCGATTTGCAGAACGATTGGCCCACCCGATACGAGCACTACGAGCGTCGAAAAAACCCAGGCTGAAACCTGACGGGTTTTCCACCGACTTCGGGACCGTCGCTTGTTTATAAAAGACATTTCTACCCGACGGTTTGCTCCGTTCTTTACAGCATCTTCACACGCCCGAGGGGAAAACTTTAATCTTCTTTAGCATTCTTGTTTGACTCGAATGCTAGCAATCCTAAAATCCGGACCCGCTCGGTAGACCGTGGGCTTCGGCATCGAATCCCATCGGTCCTCCGAGCAACGATCGGGGAGGTACCCGGTCGAGGAGTTTGTTGGACAAATGTCGCAGGGTTGGGAGATTGCGATGCTCGAAGCGCATGATGTTGCTGAGGCACAAAACCGGTTGGTTCCGCAGTTGGCTGCGACCCTCCGGCAAAGGCTGGGCATGGATCGCATGAATTTGTGGTTTGGACCGCAGGTCGGCTGGCAAGTCACCGCAGAACAGAAACTCCAAGTCCTTGTCGGATCGACCTTTGTATCCGAATGTATCCTTAGGATGTTCCGCGAGGATCTCCGAAGTGTGGTTTCTGAGGTTTTTGGCGATGGTTGGGGTTTTGAGCTCCATGTCGCCCAAGCAACTCCCACCCAAGAGACCAACCCGACCTGCTCGAAAGAGAATTCTAGACGGAAATCTGCCTCGGGCAGTCGCAAGCCCCCTGAGATCGCTTACCATGGGGGTTTGAACCAATCCACGGACCACCCATCGGTCGTCCCCGATTCGAGCCTCCATCTGAGCCCATCGCCCGTGAACGCTGTCCCTCTTGCTGCCGTACCTCAAGCCTCTGGACCGACGGATTGCGATCCTGCGATCCAGACACTTGCCGGTCCCTTGAGGTTGGTCCGCCCTGAGGGCCCACGATCCGCAGAAATCCAACCCGGACATCACGATGCTAAGGGATCGGCTAGCCAGGCTACCTTGCACGACGATGGAAACTCCCAGGATCGGGAAATCGACCGTTTGGTCGCGATGCGTCGCCAACAGGAACGCCGCTGGGATGAGTTCATCGTCGGTGATCATAATCGGTTCGCATGGACGGCCTGCCAGATGGTCCTCGAACGCCCCGGGCAGATCAGCCCGTTGTTGATCCACGGACCGCATGGAGTCGGCAAGACCCATTTGGCACTTGGGCTGTCCCAACGGCTCAAGCAGCAGCAGCGATACCGACGCGCGATCTTTCTGACCGGCGAGCAGTTCACCATCGAGTACACCGAGAACGCCAAATCAGGAGGCTTTGCCAGCTTCCGCAAGAAGTACCGCGATGTCGAGGTCTTGGTCATCGACGATGTTCAATTCTGTTTAGGGAAATCCGGCACGCTGATCGAACTGCGCAACACGATCGATATGTTGTTGCGTGAGTCCCGCCAAGTCATATTGGTTTCCGACCGAGGATTGCATGAGCTCGATGGTCTCGGCAACGACCTCCATGCGAGGCTCTCGGGGGGCATGATCTGTCCGATCGAACCGATGGATGCGCAGACACGGCGATCCTTGCTCGGCCGGCTCTGTTCGCAGCACTCCTTGAGCATCGACGAGGATGTCCTAGGATGGATCTCCGAGCAATGCGGGTCCGATGCGAGGGTCCTTCAAGGCATCGTGCTTCGCCTGGTAGCCAAACACCGTATGCTCGGTCGCGAACTGAGCTCCGAGGAAGCCACCAGCGCCATCGGTGACATCGTCCGTGCCAATCGTCCGATCGTTCGTTTGCACGATATCGAACAAGCCGTTTGCAAGGCGTTCGGATTGGAGAACCAGAAGCTCCAAACCAAATCCAAATGCCAGTCGTTGAGCCAACCAAGAATGCTCGCGATGTTCCTCGCACGCAAACACACCAGGACAGCCCTTTCGGAAATCGGCGAATACTTCGGCAACCGCCAGCACTCGACGGTCATCTCGGCTCAGAAAAAAGTCGAAAGCTGGATCGATGGCAAAGAATCCCTGCAAGTGGGCAACACCTCGATGCAAGTGCCCGATATCCTGCGCTCGCTCGAAGCCTCTTTGCAGGTCGGCTAAACAACCCGTCGCATCTGATTCTGCTTGTACATCTACTTCCACTTACCCTGAAACTCTTCGAGCACGTAGTTCTGTACGTGCGGGAACCTCCTGCGATTCGATTGGATCTCACGCAACCTTTGGTAGCCGCGCGTGATGAGTTCTTTCCTGGCCGCAGCGTACTGCGGATCGAGATCCTCTAGCCCGAAGCCCTCTGGCGCCGACGGAGCATTTTCAAAGCGCTCATCGACGATGAATTGAGCAAGGACCGGATTGCATCGCAGATGGCACTCGGAACTCAGATGGAGAGTCTCTGGGTCGATTTCTCCGATCACGAAACGCAAGTAAAGGGCGCTTTCGCAGAGTGTCTCGACCTCCTGCCCACAGACTCTGCACAGGTACCCCTGATCGCATTTGGCCATGGCTTAAAGACCCAACACATCGGCCATCGTGTACATTCCGGGGGCTTTGCCGACGAGAAATTTGGCCGCCGAGATCGCTCCGGATGCATAGCTATCTCTGCTCGAGGCCGCGACGCGGATTTCGACGAGCTCTCCCATCATTCCGAAGACGACCGTGTGCTGACCGACATCGTCTCCAACACGCACCGCATGGTAGCCGATCTCGTTGTGAGGGCGTTTGCCGACCATCCCTTGACGGCCGTGGACGTGGCTATCGATCCCCATCTGCTGGGCGATGATCTGCCCGAGTTTGATCGCCGTACCGCTAGGACTGTCCTCCTTGTACCGATGGTGGCGTTCGATGATCTCGACGTCGGCGCCGCCGGGCACATCTTTGAACGCTCTGGCAGCCTGTTCGACGAGTTTCATTCCGATATTGACCGCCACGCTGGTATTGGGAGCCAGACAAATCGGGATCATGGACGAAGCTCTCTGGATCCTATCGAGATCGTTTGCTTCCAAGCCCGTCGTGGCGATCACCATGCTCGATCGACGCTCGAGGCATTGCTCCAAAGCTCGCATGCATCCGTCGGGACTCGAAAAATCGATCGCGCAGTCAAAGGCCTCTGGCCAACGATCGCCGATGGCCAAGCCCATAGGCTCTATTCCCGAAAAACTCCCCGCATCGTGCCCAAGAGCATTCGATCCGCTGCGAACCAACGCTCCGACGATCTGAACCTGAGGATCGATCGACCCGAGGGCCAAGAGGCGCTTGCCGTTTCGGCCTGAGGCACCGTGGATGACCAGTGCAATCTTAGAAGTCATAGTCTGCTCATCAAAAAATGGTATCGGGTGCCAACCTGGCAAGCCCCGATATCTAATCCGATGCGACGAGCTCCTGCAAGGCCTCTAAGACCGCTGCGTCGTGCCCATCGACACTGACTTTCTTCCACACCCGCGCCACCTTGCCCTCTGCGTCGATCAGATAGGTGCTGCGCTGGATCCCCATCGATTTCTTTCCGTACATGTTCTTCTCCCTCCAAGCCCCATATTTCTCCGATACTTCATGGCTCTCGTCGGCCAGCAAAGGAAAATTCAGAGAATACTTGTCCCGGAATTTCGCATGCGAAGCCGATGAGTCGGTACTGACCCCCAAGACGACGGCTCCGAGCTTTTTGAAAGCTTCGGACTGATCGCGAAACGCACAGGCCTCCTTGGTGCACCCAGGCGTATCGTCCTTGGGGTAAAAGTAAAGGACCACCGGGGAGCCTTTGAAATCCGAAAGCTTGACCTTCTTGCCCTGAGCATCTGGAAGATTCAATGCGGGCGCTTTGGTTCCTACTTCGAGCCAGTCGGACATGAGCCATTTCCTTTCTAGTCGTTTGGTTTATCCCCAGAGAATTTCCCTGCCGGGGATGCGTTTGAACACGGTGAGCTTTCCAAAGGCGAAAATCGCCCAAAAGCATCGCTCGGAGTGTAGAAACGAGGCAAATATTTTCCCGATTTCTTGGTGTGTCCGTTGGAAATCTTGTTGCGAAGTGGTTTTTCGACCCGTTAAATTACTTTTAAGGGCCAAGCGTTTATCCTTAGGCCCCTTTGTCCTTTTCTGCTATATGCCCTTTTTCTTTCGGAGTCTGACAATGTCCTATTCTATTTTGTCGACTTGGTCCGGCGCTCGGGAGCACCCTCGACATCCCCCAAGGCACCGACGCTCTAGAGTGCACCGAGGCTTTACCTTGGTCGAACTCTTGGTCGTCATCGCCATTATCGGAGTGCTCGTCGGATTGCTCTTGCCAGCCGTCCAAGCCGCGCGCGAAGCGGCCCGTCGTGCCGATTGCCAAAACCGCATGCGGCAAATCGTGCTCGCATCGCACAACTACGAGTCGGCTACCAAACGCCTTCCAGGCTACGCCGGCGAACATGCCCCCCTTGCGGTCAATATGGTCGGTGGCATTGTCAGGACCGACAAAAAAGGTGTTCCCTGGATGGTCCAAATCCTTCCTCATATGGAACAAGAGCAACTGGCCAAGAACCTTGGTCGAATCTGCGACACCATCCCAGCCGCCGTGCCTATCTCACAGAGCGACTACAGCTTCATCGAAGCGGTCGTCCAAGGCTTCTACTGCCCTAGCCGTCGGGACGCAAAATCCTATCCTCTGCTAGCTCCCTTCAAAGACCGATACGGCGAATATGGGGCTCGAACCGACTATGCGATGTGCGGAGGGGCCGCCTACAGCGCCGATCCGAACCTCGCTGGTGTGGATCTCGAGGCCGAAGGGGTTTGGTCGCTCGGGAATAAAATCCAGATGAAGGAGATCACCGATGGAACGAGCAACACGCTCTTCATCGGTGAGAAGGCCATGAGCTCGATCCGCTACAAAACCGGCAGCGATTACGGGGATCGGGCTCCACTTGCCGGTATGCCCGAATACCACGGCGTGACGAATTCCTATGTCCGATTCATCGCTCGAGGTACCCATTCGGATGTCCCAGATAGCTGCACCTCCTGCCACGATTTCGGCAGTGCTCATATCCCAGGCTGGAACGCTGTGATGGCCGATGGTTCGATCCGGACCGTCAGCTACACTGCCGATATGAAGGTCCTAAAAGCCGTCGCATCGATCGCCGGACGAGAAGTCGCTACGTTGGATAACTGATCCTCTGTCCCTTCAGATCCAAACCTTCAAATCTAAACCTTCAAAGGCTGCCTGCACACAGGC
>JAJTEK010000199.1 GCA_021299695.1 Pirellula sp.
GTTATGCACTTTTGGAGAAGCTTCAGTTGATTCTGCGTACTCTGGGTTATCCAGGCTTGATCGTCATCATCGATCGTGTGGACGAACCGGATTTGGTCAACGGACAAGCCGATCGAATGAAGCAACTGGTATGGCCTTTGATGGACAACAAACTGCTCAAGCACGAGAGTTTTGGAGTCAAGATGCTCTTGCCGAGCGAATTGCAAACCTATGCGGATCGAGAAACGCGAGAATTCCATGAACGAGCTCGACTCGACAAGCAAAACGTGGTCGCTTCGTTCGATTGGACCGGTGAAGCCCTCTACGATTTGCTAGCCTCCCGCATGAAGGCTTGCGCAACGCCCGGCACAACCCCATCTCCAAAGAGTTTTTTTGGGGCCGATGTTTCGGAAGCTCGACTCATCGCGGCGTTGCAATCGCTGAAGACTCCTCGCAATGCCTTTCGCTACCTCTACCAATTGATCGCCGAGCATTGCAAACGGTTCCGGTCTGAGGCTCCTAATTTCGTGATCTCTAGCGAGCTTTTCGAGAGCAACCTGGCGCTCTACCAATCCGAAGACCGGCGCAAGTCCTAGCCGATGTCGGCCCCTGCGTCCATCAGTTCGGTGCCCCTGGTCGGTGTGGCTGTCAACGCCTCGCTTGCCTGCCTGAAAATACTTGCTGGAGTCTTTGGAAACTCCTATGCTCTGATCGCCGATGGGATCGAATCGACCGCCGATATCGTGTCGAGTTTGGTCGTCTGGGGTGGCCTCAGAGTCGCGGGGACTCCGGCCAATGACCGGCATCCTTATGGGTATGGAAAGGCCGAAGCCCTTGCAGGGGTCGTCGCAGCGTTAGGGATTTTGGCTGCAGCGGGAATCATCGCCGTTCAAGCGATCCGCGAAATTCTGACCCCGCATCATTTGCCCCATTGGTCGACACTTTTGATATTGCTTTTAGTCGTTGGAGTCAAGGAAACCCTCGCTCGATGGACCAATCGCGTCGGGGAGCAAGCCGACAGTGTTGCCTTGCAAGCCGATGCTTGGCATCATCGTGCCGATGCGATTTCGAGCATTGCAGCATTCATCGGAATCGCGATCGCGTTGGTTGGAGGCCCTGGGTACGAGCCGGCCGACGATTGGGCCGCCTTGGTCGCCTGCTCGGTGATCGCCTACAGCGGACTGCGACTCTTGTACATCACCTCGCGCGATATCCTCGATGCGGCTCCTCCGAAAGAAGTCGAAGAGCAGGTCCGTTCGGTCGCTACTGGGATTCCTGGCGTCCGAGCCGTCGAGAAATGCAGGATCCGAAAAAGTGGTACCGCGTTATTTGTTGAAATCCATGTCGAAGTCGACGGTCATGCAACGGTCGACGAAGGACATCGCATCGGGGGTGCAGTTCGCAGCAGCCTAAAAACAGCAGGCTTACGCATCGCAGATGCCTTTGTCCATATTGAACCCTATTCCATCGTGGATTAACACGTGGGTTGCAAAACACGCCCGAGCGAGATTCTCTGAAGCCACACCACGTCGGGGTCCTCAATCGCAAAACGAACGACGAATGGAATCAGTGGAGCTTCCACTCGATCAGGTCCCCTTCGACGCACAGTAGCACCCGATCCTGCCGGCTCGGTTGAATCGCATGGGTACCGACCCAGCCTCCATAAGCGGGAAGGACAATCGAGTCGGGTCGGATCCAGAAACAAGGAACCTTCGCGGTCCTTTTGGCGTCGACCGGGACGATGTAACTCGGGTGCAGATGACCACAGAGCGTCGTGTTAAACGCTCGATTCTCTTGCGAGGAGCTGGCCGTATCTGTCGCATCGGGCTCATGAAGCCATCGCATCTTCCCATCGATCACCGGTGGTTCCTGGACGATCCACCCGAGTCGTCGCAGTTGCTGGTGGGAACGTCGATCGTGATTGCCAGCGACGAGCTCCCATCGAAGACCACCGGCCGATTGCATCGTTTCGCCGAGCATCGATTCGAGGGCATCGGTCCAACCGATCGCGGCATGAAGCAAATCCCCGAGGACGACAATCCGTGTGATTTCCATTTCATGGATCTGCTTTTGCAAGCGATGCAAGGTCGCTTGAGTAGCGCCCGAGGGGATAGCCAATCCGGACTTCTGAAAGACCGTTTCTTTTCCTAAATGCAGATCGGCAACGAGCAACGTGCGATCGGATCGGATAGCCCCGCTTGCATAGAGTTCCAGAGCGTGTCCACGGTGTTCAAGCTTCACGGTGTTCCAGCCTCGCAGTTTTCATCTGGTCTTTGTTTGCTTTGAGCTGCACGTTTGCTACGAGTCGGATTCGACCAGATCGCTTCGGGTTCGACCGCTGCTTTTTCGAGCTGATTTTGCATCTTGCGGATCCGATCTGCAAGGGATTCACTGCCGATTCGATCCCGGATTCGTTCGACCATCAGCGGGAATGAAAAGGGGGTCCATTGATCGACGAGCCGATAGACCCAGCGATTGGCATGCATCCGGCGGAGGGCCCCTTTGAGCCTTTGAATTTGCAGTTGGTCGGCGAGAACTTCGTCGCTGGCCTGCCAGAGCAACAGATTTTGTGCATCGTACTGTTTGAGGGCATCGAAGACCATGGTCGTCGACGCTTGGAGGTGACGCATCGATTTGGATTTACCGGGTGTACCCGAATGGATCAATCCTGCGATGCGCGCGATGTCTCGGAACCTTCGGCGCGTCAATTCCGTGGCATTTAAACTCGCCAGGATATCGACTTCCAGATCGGCAAGATCGAGGTATTGAGGAATGCTCGCAAGTTCGATTTTCATCGGTTCGGCGCAATAGAGCATGACGCCATAATCGTTCACAGCGATCGAGAGGGTATTGCGGTGGGCTTGGGAGATACGATAGGCCAGCAGAGCACCGATCCCCTCGCTAACCGAGCGTCCTTCGAAGGCATAGAGCATGATCGAATCGCCATCGCGGTTGGTGCAACGCTCGACGAGGACTTCGTCAAGCCTTGGAATATGGCTCCAGCGTTTTTGTAACCGCATCAGTTCCGAGAGGGACTCGAGCGATGGACTGACGGGTTGCCCGGAGGCGATTTGGTCGATCAGTCGCCGGACTCCTTCGGCCAATTCACTCGAAAGGGGCATGTTCCCCCCGAGCCATCTGGGCACCGCTGTAGGATCTCCCTTGGCCTTGCGAACCCAAACGGTTCCTTCGCGGATCCATTCCATTTCGAGCAATTTGCCACCGAGAAGAAACTTGTCCCCTTTTTTGAGCTTCGCAGCGAACGATTCTTCGACAAATCCGATTTTGCCGCCGGACATGTATTGGACTTGAATCATCATATCCGAGGTGATCGTACCGATGGCCATGCGATGACGCCGAGCGATGGCCACATCGCGCACCGAGTACTTGCCAAATTCCAGTGTGACGCGATGAAAATCTTGGTAGGCATGCAGGCAGCCGCCGGTGGTTACAAAGTCCAAGACCCAATCGAGGTGTTCGTCTGGGAGGTTTCGATAAGCCCAAGTCGAGCGGACCTCGTCGAGGAATTCTGATTTCGAGTAGGGGGCACCGAGCGCTACGGTCACAGCGTGCTGGACCAGACAATCCAAGGGGGCATCTAGGGTGCTTCGCTGTTCGATCTGCCGATTTTCGATCGCTTCGCGTGCGGCTTGGAGTTCGATGATTTCGAATGCATGCGATGGGACGAAAGCCAGTTTGCTCGTGCGACCCGGGGAGTGTCCACTGCGGCCGGCCCGTTGGATCAAACGGGCGGTTCCTTTGGGAGATCCGACCTGGATCACTTGGTCGACCGGAGCGAAGTCGACGCCAAGGTCCAAGCTGCTGGTGCACACGACGGCGATTAGCTTGCCATCGACGATCGCTTGCTCGACCCAGGTTCGCAATTCCGGGGCAAGCGATCCGTGATGCACGGCGATACGTCCTGCCCAATCCGGACGAGCTCGCAAGAGGGCTTGGTACCAAAGTTCGGTCTGATTGCGTGTATTGGTGAAAACGAGGGTCGAGTTCGCTGCATCGATTTTCTCGATGACATTCGAGAGCATCGCAAGCCCGATGTGACCTGCCCAAGGAAAACGATCGATCGACTTGGGTAGGAGGATCTCGAGCTCCATCGCTCGGCGCTGATCGCTTCGGATGACCGAAACGGGACGCAACGGAGCCGGGCCGACGAGCGAGGAGAGAGCATGCTCGGTATTTCCGATCGTCGCCGAAACACCCCAGCGAAGCATACTCGGAGCGATGCGCTGCAGGCGAGCAAGAGCCAGTTCGGTTTGAATACCTCGTTTGGAACCGAGAAGCTCATGCCATTCATCGACGACGACCGTGCGCAGATGCTTAAAGGTCTCTAGGGACTCCGGATAGGACAGCAGGAGAGTAAGGCTCTCCGGGGTAATGACTATCGCGGTAGGAGGCGATTGGCGTTGGCGCAGTTTGGTCGCGCTGGATGTATCCCCAGTCCTTTGCTCAAGGGACCATGGGAGATTCAAACCGTCGATGCACTCCTGGAGCGCCGAACATGTGTCGTTTGCCAGTGCTCTCAGTGGGGTGATCCACAAGGCCAGCAAGGGCGGGGCAGGGGACTGACGCTTGCGCTGTGTCCAGAGAGACTCCGGGAGTGGTGATTCGAGCCAATTGCCCAAGGGCCCTAACCATGCGGCTTTGGTTTTCCCCATGCCAGTACTGGCCAGGATCAGGCCATGATGGGCCGATGCGTGGGCCGACCAAGCCTGGAGTTGCCAATCGAAGGGGATTTGCTTCTTGGATTCCATCCACCGCCGGATCGTTTGCAGGGATGCTGCGTTGCCCCTTGTCGCA
>JAJTEK010000073.1 GCA_021299695.1 Pirellula sp.
ACGCAGCCCATCATTTCGCTGACGCAATTTGCAAATGCGGTGGGAAGTTGTTTGAACTCTCGCTGGATGACAATGAGGGCGCGGCGGTTCGGACCTGCGTTGGTTGCAAGACCGAACATGCCATTGGCGACAGCGAGGAGTTTCTGAAGGAGGCGGAACTGGAGGAATGTGCCTGCCCTTGTGGCGGCGAGGCGTTTGAGATCACCATCGGGGTGTCACTATACGAAGATAGTGAAGATGTTCGCTGGCTTTACCTCGGTTGCCGCTGTCCGAAGTGCGGGCTCACGGCGGTTTACGGCGATTGGAAGAACGAGTTCAGTGGCTATAAAAAGTTACTCAAGCGTGTGTAGTTGTAGCGCCGAACCAAGCGATGCACCCAAGTCGCCGGTCGGCCGCTAATTTGAATCATATTTTTTCGCGGCGCCATGGGTGATGGATGCCGTTCGTCGATTCTGATGGTACCATGGTAGATCGCAAGAATAAACAGAGTCGGAAGGAGGCTCTTGACCGCTGGAAGGCGGACCAACGTGCAATTGCGCGAGCAAAGCTGCCGCTGACAGGCGAGCACCTCCAATCGATGTTTGACATGCTCGATGAAGCATTGTCGCAACGTGGATGTGATCATACTCTTCGGCTGACAACGGAATGGCTGGTACTGAACAATCTACCAATTGAACCTGTAGTGAATTGGCTACGCGAGAATGGCGGTTATTGTGATTGTGAATCGCTCGCAAACTCAGAGCAGGCATGGCATGATGCGACGGGCGGTGTAAACTGAAGTTGAATTGACCTGCTTTCGAGAATCCAGAAGACGACGAACCAAGGGTTGAAACGGAGCGGGTGAATAAGGCGGTTTTCAAAGCGAGAGTCTCTTGCGCCCGCCCGCTGAACCCGGCCGTTCTGGCTCGCAGAGCCACGCGCACTCATCATAAGATCTCGGCCCCCGTGTGGCCTTGAGCCACCGGAGCCCAAGGTTCGTCGGCTAGCTGGCGGATCTCCACCAACCCCAATTCACGACCCTTGCTGCCTTGTGCGGAAGGG
This sequence comes from Pirellula sp., assembly GCA_021299695.1. Classification (GTDB taxonomy): domain Bacteria; phylum Planctomycetota; class Planctomycetia; order Pirellulales; family Pirellulaceae; genus JBKCUI01. The sequence goes on from JAJTEK010000073.1 coordinate 1,042, forward strand.
GAAGCAGATTCCGGTTAGCTCGCGAATCGGGCAAGCCAACCGGGGGCCTGGGGCATCGTTGCCGCGGGGGGAGGAACCGCGTAGACTAAAAAAAGCGTTGGAAAGGAACAGTGTGTATCCTGTTGTTCCCTTCCAATTTGCTGTCGAGAAACAACAGCGACCGACGCGAGAACAGGATCCCATCGTGCTCGTGCTCAGTCCGCCGTAGCGGACGGTGCTCGTGCTCGTAATCGAACGCTTCGCGTGCATGGCATCGATGCGACTTCCGTTACGGCCCACAACCGCCGTTCCCCAACTCGCGGATCATGCTCCTTATCTCCGTTATCCTATCCATTACTAAATTCCCGCCGGAGCAGCGCGTTGAACAGGATGGAATGATACAATCGCACGATCGATCGATCGAGCACGAGCACGAGCACGAAAAACAGCCAGAACAAAACCATGCACCGAAGTGGCCGGTCGGCCGCGATCAATTTCAGAAACCACTTTGGCGGCCACTCGGTGTTGGTTACCGTTCGGAGAGAATTTCGCGAGGGACGCTTAACGCTCGGGCGAACCTTCCGGTCCAACCTGTTGGTTTTTCGCTTGGAAGGCCACGAAGCGATTGAACCAAGTCTGAATCATCATTTTCTGTTGCTGCGTCGAGGCGAGGTTCATCGCGATGTCCACCTCTTTGCGTCCAGCGGATTTATCGCCAGACCCGTACAAGCACATGCCCAGGACCAGGCGAGCTGTGGGTTGGAGCGGATTGACTCGGATCAGCTCCTGACTTTCGGCCTGCGCTTCATAAAAGTCTCCGTTGGCTACCTGCATGACCATCTTTTGGATCCGATAGGTTGGCGATCCAGGATTGTTGGCAACTAGGTCGCTCAGAGCCGCGATCGCCAAATCGAGCCGTCCTGCGACCTCGGCGACATAAGCGACTTGGGCTAGGACCTCTTCATTCTTTGGAGCAGCCCGCATGGCAGCCTGCATCGCTGCAAGGGCCGCATCGGGGGTGCCGATTGCGATCTCGGCGGTGCTTAAAGCGATCCAAGCGTCGATGTCATCGGGGGCGCGTTCCAGAGCCTCTTTGAGCATCGCCCGGGCTTGTTCGATCGTCGGTCGTTTGATCGGTAGGTTCATTGGCATCTTTTCGGTAAAGCCGATCAAAGCGATGCCCAGATCCCGGCGTTGCTCGTCAGGGCTGAGCACATCGCTTTGGAAATAAGGCACCAGTAAGGACTTGTCCTTGGGGCCGTCGTTCGAGGCGGCCGGTTCGCTAGGTCGTCGCATGATACGATGGTCGGTCAGGCTGGTATGCGCGATATTGGTATCGGAATTCGTTGGCATGTGACACTCGATGCAGTTGTCCTGCCGCTTTTCGCGAGCCTCTTGCACTTCGGTGCAAACCTGTGTTTGATGGCAAGATTTGCAATCATCGAGGAATCGACGCAGGGCCTCTTGGGGCTCAAACGACGCATGCGGATCGTGGCAAGTGGTACAGAGCAATTTGCCACCCGATGCGGTACGGCATTTGGCCTGAAGCATCTGGTCGAAATGCCCGACGGCCTTGTTCTTGAACTTCGCCTCCGGGTGTGCCAAAAACGCATTGATGAACAGTTCTAGAGGCATCCCAGGACGAAAATCGTGCGCCAAACGGTCTTTGCGTGTTACCCGTGCCTTGCCGCTCAAATGGCATTGGGCACAGATCGACAACTGCAGGTCATCGCTCAAATGCTTCGGATTGACGATCGAGGTATCGATACCCCCCAGCGATGCGTCGAGCGGCTTGCCTTCGGTCCGTTCCTTCGAGTGCAAGTCCCCGGGTCCGTGGCATCGCTCGCAGCCGATGGACAACTGCATCGGACTCAAAGGTAGCTTGTAGCGATTGATCGAATCGGGGATCTTCTCGTGCTGGTTGATATGGCAGTAAAGGCACTCGGTGGTCGTAGGCCGCTGGGTCGCTGTCCCAAGATCAAAGCCGGGGGAAACGTCCCAACGTTTCTTGGTTGTGAACCAACTGACGGGCGACTGCCAAACCGAGTCTGCGTCGTAGACCAAATAGGAGCGACCACGGGTTCCCGATCCGATCGCGATGCTCGTAGGAAAGTCGATCGTGCCGATGGACTCTCCATCGACGGTCTTTGAACCGAGCGTATGGACCATCGTGCGATCCTTGATCGAGACGCTCATCTCATAGGGTCCGACTTGGCAGGGGTTCATCGCATCGACTTCGAGCGATTCGAATCCGTCAGACCCGGCGGCAATTGCCGAGCGGCCCATGGGGTGCTGGTGGAACGTCGTGCAGAGCTCCTGATGGCACTGGGCACAGTTTTCATCACCAACATAAGCGACATCGGGTTTGATATTCCGAAATTTGGTGGGATAGGTCCAGCGTGGATCGGAGCTGGCGGCTCTGGTATTTTCCGAAGGCATCGACGTTGGGCCGGCCGCAGTTTCCAGCCCGAGTCCAGCCGATTCGGCGATGAGCTTATCGACTTCTGTGACACGAATTCCATCGGATCTGCGGGTCAACCACCAAACCGATCCGCCGAGAATTGCAAAGAAAACCAAAACGAAAAGCAGTGACTTGTTCATAGATGGATGGGCTACTTGGTGTACTGCATGGTTTGGATCGACTCGGTGTTTTGCATCAGTTCGTCGATGTTCCACCAGGTCGGCTTCATGGTTCGATTCGAATACAGCGCGGCAGCTTGGTCGACGTAATGGGGGGACTCAACGTGTCCCGATTGCCCCCATGGCGTGCAGGTAAACGATCGCACGCCGTGCTCCTGGTCGAAGAACATCAAGATCATGGCCATCGAACCGCTGTTGGCGACTTGGACGCCTGGAAACTCTTTAAGATCGGTGCTGCGCACATCGAGTAGGGTTTCCGAGAAATTGGCTTCTTTATCGCCGGAGCTGTAATCCGCTCCGGGCGCCGGGAAGTAGGCGCCCCCGCGCCCGACGACGTGGATCTGCCCCCAAGGCACATTCCAAGCTCCGTACTTGGTGGTCATTTCATCGATGGTCTGTGCGAGCAACTCGAGCATCTCCTGGCGGTCTGTTTCCGAAAGGGGTTTGGACTGGCCCAAAGGTTCTAGATTGAGCTTCTCTCCGCACTTGAGCCTCCAAAACTTAAATAGAGCCGAAGCGGTCGCATCGATCGTGTAGTTACCATCCCAGGCCAAGATGCCTTCAAGAGCCTCGGCAAAGGTTTTGTTGTCCTGGTATTTCTTGCCGTGCAAGCGATAGGCTTCGCGAAGCTCTGCCTGCCATCGCGGAGCCAAGTTGTCGTAGATGTCCAGCACCACATTCATCGCGTCTTGCATCGTGACGGATCGGTTCGATTCGAGCATTTCGACGGTGCGACGACCGCGAGGATTGTTTTGGTCCCAGGTGACGTTGTAAACATAAGGAGCGTACTTATCTGGTGTCAGCGGCGAATCGACGATCATGTTTGCTGGGCTGATGTTGCAATTCTGCATGTAGCCCTTGGTCGGATTGATCAAACAGACCAAATCCGATTGAGGATGGATTCCCTTCCAAGCCGTCTTGCTGGTCGTGCCGTCGACAGGCCGCGTCCAATCGTAGCCGGCGGGTCGGATCGGGGTCGCGCCGTTTCGAACGTAGGAGATGTTGCCTTGAACGTCCGCCGACATCACATTCTGCTCGTTGTATTGATGCCGACCGAGCGCTTCGTTGAACTCGTAGACGTCCTTGGCATGAGCCATCGCATCGAACTGTTCGTAGAGTCCAGTTTGTTCGAGGTACGGCGATGCGCCGACGTAAGCGATCCCCTTGGCAAAATCGGGATCGGAGACGACCGGTCCGAGATGCGTATAGAGCGCTGTCTTTTCGATCGGCTCGCTATCCTTGAGACCGATGCGAAATTTTTCGATTTTTATCGCACGCCATTGACCATCGTACTGGTATTCAGGGAGCGGATTGGCTCGGATCTTGATCTCGTAGACATCGGAGGTATCCGGCCCACCGGTCGTCAATGCCCAGCCGACACGTTGGTTGTGTCCGATCGCCAACATGGGCGATCCGATCAAGTAGTAGCCATTCATGTGCAGATCACCGCCGTGGAAGCGAGCTTCGTAGAGGACCGCGAGTCCTTCCCATGTCAGGTGCGGATCGGAGAGCAAGATCGCCGACTTGTCCGCAGAGCGTTTTGGGGAAACGGCCCACTGGTTTGAGCCTGCGGCAGGTTTAGGCCGAACCGGGGCTTTGCCCAGATCATCGCGTATCGTACCTAAGGGCCAGCGCAGGATCATCGCGCGGCCGACGGCCAGTGGATGCCAAGGTTCGATGTCGATGGCAACGGCGGCAGCCTCCTGGGGATGCTCGGCGATGTAGGCTCGGATGCCTGCGGTGAATGCTTCGAGATTCCTGCGGACTTTCTCGGGTGCTTTCTTGAAGTACTCCGTATGCAACGTATCGTTGTGAGCCAACCGCATCATGTAGTCTTGTTCGAGCGCCGATGGACCTTGGATCTCAGCCATCCGACCGACTCCAGTCCGAATCGCCATATAGATATCTTCGAGTCGATCTTGTGCCTGCGCATACCCAAATGCATACATCGCAGCCGTTTCATCATCGGAAACCAAGTGCGGTACGCCCCATGTATCTCGAATAAGCTTGGCCTCCTGGGCCTTGCCCTGGACCAGTAGGCAACCGACGAGCATCGCGACGATTGCAAGTTGGAAACCAAGCTTGCAGACAAGCTGGTGAATCCGCATGGATCGTCGAAAGGGAAGGTATGGACCAGATAGGGCAGAGACGGTCAGTGCATTCATGGTAGGTTCAACGTGCAGGTGCCAATGGAATGAACGGCGAGCATCGAATTTCCGACTCGCATTGACCGAGTGCGATGAGGGGACTTTACACAAATCAAAAACGCCCGATCGAGCACTTCGGTCCACTGCTTTGTTCGTGCGTTTTCTCGTACTCGTACTCAGCATCGCGGTACTCGTACTCGTACTCGAATCAATTCAGTATAGCAATCCGATCTATTGGTCCGCAAGTTACCGCAAACCGCCTCGATCAACGATCGGCATCGCCGCAGTTCAAACAGCCATCGAGTACGAGTACCGTTTCACTGAGTACCGTCCGCCGCGGCGGACTGAGTACGAGTACGACGAAATCCGATGCGAGGCACGAACTTTATAATCTAACCGTTAGGATTGTGGCATAAGCCAGTCTCTCAATTCCTCGATCTTTGCTTGGCGATCGAGCCACGGAACGTACCCCAAGCGTTCTTTGGCCGACTGGATATCAAAGTAGTGATCTACTCCCAGTTGCAACGCGACAAACCGAGTCATCGGCGGCTCGTCGGTACGCCCCGACCAGCGATAGAGCGTCTCGAGGAACCCTCCGATTCCATAGGCAACAAAAACCGGGATCGAGCCGCTCGGGGGCTTAAGCCCTGCACATTGGAGAATCGTAGAAATCCATTCCCAACACTCGATCGGCTCACCATCGGTGATGAAGTACGCGCGGCCTGCGGCTTGAGGATCCCCGAGGAGCATCTTTTGAAGCGCCAGTACGTGAGCATTTGCCGCATGATCGACATGGACAATGTCGATGAGGTTTCGGCCCGTACCGACACGCCTCAATCGACCTTGGCGACACCGTTCGATCACCCGAGGGATCAGGTGCGGATCACCCACCCCCCAAATCAGATGCGGACGCAGCGCGCAGGTGGCCATCTTTCCGGGCTCGTAGGCAGCCAAAACCCGCCCCTCTGCAATCGCTTTGGTGCGCGGGTAATCGCACAACCAACGGTCCGGGTAAGGGACTTGCTCGTCGATCCGGGATTGCGGAGAGCCATCAAAGCTCACCGAGGGTGAACTCGTGTAGACAAACGCTCCGATGCGATGTGCACGAGCGGACTTGAGCAGCAGGTCGGTCGCGGTGATGTTCGTCGATTCGTAGTCGGATCGTTTGCCCCATACTCCTGCGATCGCAGCCGTATGGATGACTGCATCGACTCTGTGCATCGACTCCTCGACAAGTCGAGGGTCCAGGATGGAGCCTTGGATGCACTCGACTCCCGCATCGGCCAACTCCGGATATCGACCGCGAGCCAGCCCCCGGACTCGGTAGCCTTGCTGGATCAATTGACGGCAGATCGCCGCCCCGAGAAAACCTCCGTAACCAGTAACAAGGATGCGTTGGGACACGATGGAGCTGCTCGTTGCGCGGGTGTTCGGAAAGACGGGTTGTAGAAAGTACTTGGCTATTGGCTATTCAAGGGTTGCTATTGGTCCGGAGTATCGAGTTCCTCGAAGATCACCTCATCCCCTGGCGTGTTTGCCGAAGTTGCAGAACCGAGTCCCCACTGCTGCATGCGTCGCAAAAGTCGAGCGCGGGAGATCCCAAGCGACTTGGCCGCCGCAGTATTGTTGCGAGGATGGCTCGCCAGGGCTTGTTCGATGAGCATTCGCTCGATTCGCTCAAGGACTTCATCCAGGACGATCGGCTCATTGGCTTCAACACGTTCGATATGCGATGGATAGGTTCGCAACGAGATCGGCAGGTGCGATTCATCGAGCACTTGATCTCCTGCTAGGCGAATCGCATGCTCGAGCGCTCGATCCATCTCGTCGATGTCCTCGGGCCAGGCGTAGGCGAGCAGGGTATCGAGGAATCCTTGGCTCCAGCGAGCCTGTGGGGCTCTTCGCATCCAAGCGACCAGCAAGCTTTCGATCTCCCCGGTGCGGGACGAAAGGGTCGGTATCGGAATAATCTGCACCGATGCCCTAGCGATCATCGATTCCCAGAGATCTCCACCTTGGACTAGCCCCTGCTCGCTGGAATGTCCGACCGTCACAAGGTAATTCCAATTTTGCTCGTGGCATCGTCTGGCCAAGGGTTCACGCAGTTCCAAGGGGAGTTGCTCGATGCGATGCAATATCACCTCGGGAAGGTTCGGGCTCTGCCGAGTGTCATCGATCCAGTCGAGTGTGCTCTGCAACAGGTCTTTATCCATCAGCGAGCCATCGATGACAAACGGGGCGATCCGAGCCGGTCGCTCGCCGCGCTGCGCACGTCGTTCCCTAAACAACGCAATCGCCAAAGCCAACAGATAGTTGCCGCAATGGGCGACGAATCGAAGTGGGTGCTCACCGGCAATCGCCAATGCCAACTGCTTGCGCAGCGTCTGTGTCGCTACCGAAGCACTTTGCAAATACCAAATCCCATCGAGCTTCGCATCGCTGAGCAACAGTGACAAAGACGGAACTTCGATCCGCTGATGAAAGCCCGCATCGAGCATCGCCTGGGTATCCCCAAAATCAGGCTTCAGTACACAAAGATGGCATGGACTGGCCGAGTCGTCCAACGGCAATATCCACCGCAGGAGCGTTCGACGCTTGGATCCATCGGAGTGGCTCAAGACGTCGTTCGAATCCGAAGAGATTCCCTCGGGGATCGAATCTTGCACACAGCGGACCGAGGCGAGCGATCCGTTGGCCGGCAACGCTAACCAACGGGCAAAGAGGGTTTGATCCGGCAGGGCTCCTTGGGCATCGACCCTGCAGACGAGACCTAAACTATCTTCTATGCGGTGCGCAAAGAGCGTATCGAACGCTTCGTTGGTAAAGACCAACTGAGAATCCTCCGAAAGCACCCACATCGGGTAGACCGACGAGCCGATCAATCGCGCGATTTGACGCTTCGGTACGTTGCGTTGTGACGGAGCATCCGACATAAAGGAACTCGGAATACTGAGACTTGGAATACGGAAAGTTGGAACACTGGCAGTTGGATGTTTGGGACCAGGACCGATGGACCGAGCAAGGAACGAACCAAAAGCAAAACACCGCAGGCTGCCGATTGCAACCTGCGGTGTGCGGGAAATGGAATGCGTATTGCCATCGCTCCAGGGAGGATCATCGACGGAATCGAAGAACCTTCGCTGTCATGTTTCGTGGCCTGCCGAGCAGATTAGAACACGTCGAGGATGTAATGATGACCCCAATGGTACCGGCGATTGGTCGGATACTCATTGTACCAATGACGGTTGTAAACAGGAATCTGAGCCTCAGGAGCGTAGCGATGGTACAGACTATCGCTGCTCTTGTAGTAGTCAGCCCCGTAGAAATTCTGGGGATAGTACACGTAGGGATAGTGATTAAAACGGGCGTAATCGCGATTGCTCGCCGCTCCGCCCCAAGTCCTACCGTAAGCTTGTTGCGACTGCTGTGCATGAGAAACAGAAGCAGTCGAAATACTGGCAACCAAGGCCAGGGCGACAACCAATAGCGCCTTGCGAATCATAATTCCCCCCCGAGAACACGGCTGATTTGACGTCGTCGGTACGACTTCGACCGAACGACTAGAAGGAGTTTTCGGCTTATCCGATTCCTAAAGTTGAATCAATCCATTCGGAGTCTCCGGCAAATTCCTCCCCAGTGGGCCTAACCCCAAAGTGGATCGACACGCTGCCAACGGGTAGAATGACGCGGAATCTCAAGACTATTTCGCAAGACCCACTCCCAGGCCGACCATGTCCTTCCGAATCCAAAAAGGAAAAGCGCTCGAGGCCCTGAACCTCACGCCTCTGATCGATGTGGTCTTCCTGCTGCTGATTTTTTTCCTCGTCGCCACTCAGTTCTCCCAAGACGACCAGCAACTGCCGATCCAGCTCCCCTCGGCCAAAAACGCCGTGCCGATGACGGTCGCTCCCGAGGAACTCGTCGTGAGTATCGGTCAGGATGGAACCTACATGCTCCGAGGACAACGATTGGATATCCAACAACTCGAATCGGTCTTGGCCCAAGCGATCGTCGACAATCCGATCCAGCAGACCGTCATTCTCCGTGGCGATAAGAGGGTTGAATTCCAATCGGTCGTCTCGCTGATCGATCTTTGCAATCGCTTGAAAGTCCCTTCGTATCGGATCACCACCCAGGAGGATTCGCCCGAGCCGACTCTTCGTCCGGACACGGAGGGGCCATGAACCGATCGAACTCCAGCGTATGGCTCGTGGATCTTGCGATCGGGCTGCTCGGATTCCTCGTGATGATGATGGTCCTGAGAGTCTTTCGTTTCGATGACCCTCGCGTCCTGTACAACGCCTGGACCTACTGCTTGGCGATTCCAACGGTCATCGTCGGATCGACCATGCTCGCCCATGTCTTGATCCCACAGAGCGCTGAGCGATCGATTCAAACCGGATTTCTCCTGAGCGTTTTGATGCATCTGGGGCTGACGGTCGCTGCGATCAACACCGTCCTTTTCTCAGGCGTGTGGAAGGACGGCACCCAGGAGGTCCAAGTCCAACTCAAGAACATGTCGCAAGGGTCCTCGTTCCTAACTCCACCCAGATCCACCGATGTCTCTGCACCCGATTACCTCAAACCCGTGCCCAGTACCATCGATCCGGCGACCCGAGTCGAATTGCGACCAGAGGCCCCAACCCCCAACGCCCTCGAACGGATCGAACCAACAGAGCCATCGAGCCTCGATTCGAAGAAACAGATCCTCGATCAGCAACTAGCTCTAGAAGAACCCACTCAACCGCAGTTGACCCCTGAGCAAGCACAGGCCATCCAAAAGCCATTTCCTACAAACGCTCAACCTCCACGGCAAGCGATCCGAGTCGAGAACGTACTCCCTACGGCTTTGGCCCAAGCGGAGTTGCCCGAATCCAAGCCGATTGAGCTCGAACGTCCAACCGCTGAGCAAACTCCCGGCTTCCAACGCGCGACGTCGGCACCGGAATCTGGCCTGCTGGAATCTCGTCCACTGGAATCACCGACCCAGAACTCGCAATCCTCCGAAACCTACCAGCGGGCCGAGCAAGGGCGACTCGAGCGCCAGCTCAATGCCGCCTTGGAGTCGCCCCTAGCGCCGGCCAACGAGGAAGTCCTATCAACGATGCGCACGCAACAAGCTCGCCGCGAGCGACTCGAGCTGCCTCGATCGACCAGTCCGATCCGACTCGATTCGCAGACCAATCCCAAAGAGGCCTCGGCCGAAACGCCCGGCTTACCCAACGTCGGCGATCTGCTCGGCGATCGCGCTCAGATTGCCCGCCGCGAGATCCCTTCTTCAGGGGTTCGATCGCTTGAGTCGATCCGAGGGGATACCGATGGTTCGCTCGATGTGAAACCTTGGAAAGATCCCATCGTCGGACGGATCGCATCGCCAGCACCCAATTCGGCAGCCATCGGAGACTCTACAACGGGTCAGCTCCCTAGCCCCAGCCAACCGCAGAGCGCTCTCTTGGGCTTGGACCAATTTCGTCCAGCGAGCCAAGCGAACAAGGGGACCGCCAAGGGGCTCGTGCCGATCCCGGCGGCTGCCTTTGAACAGCGGATGCGACGGATGGATGAGTCGAGCAACCAAGATACCCAAGCGATGGGTCCACTGGGCCCCAAGACCGAAGAAGCCATCGAGAGAGGGCTGACGTTTCTCGCCAAACATCAACGAGTTGACGGGTCATGGAAACTCGAAGACTTCGGACAAAGGACGGTCATTCGCAGCGACACAGCGGCCACGGCCCTCTCGCTCCTTGCGTTTCAAGGAGCCGGGTATAGCCATGTGCAATACAAATACCAGCAAGAGTGTCGCAAGGCACTCGGATTCCTCATCTCTGGACAGCAATCCAACGGGGATCTCTATCGCCCGATGGAGGAAGCCTCCGATCGCAACGGATGGCTCTACAGCCATGCCATCGCAACCTTGGCGCTATGTGAAGCCTACGGGATGACCCAAGACGAGAACCTTCGGAGCGCTGCCCAAAGGGCGGTCGATTTTTTGGTTTACAGCCAGGACCGCCAGGAAGGTGGTTGGCGATACATTCCACGCGTCGGTAGTGACACGAGCGTCACGGGTTGGGGAATGATGGCCCTCAAAAGCGCCGAACTGTCAGGTCTGTATGTTCCTAAACAAACCTTCGAGGGAATCGAAAAGTGGCTCGAGCATTCCCAAGTCTCCTTGCGCGAACAGCATCTGTATCGCTATAACTGGTTAGCCAATACCCCAGAAACCAAACACGGCGCTCTACCCACACCGGTAATGACCAGCGTGGGGTTGCTCATGCGGCTCTACCTGGGCTTCAAACGCGACAACAGCGTCATGGCCAAAGGAGCCGACTGGTTGCTCCAACGCCCACCGGCGATGGGGACAGAACAAGCCCCAAAACGCGATACCTATTACTGGTACTATGCCACCCAAGTTCTGTTCCACATGGGGGGAGATCGTTGGAGAAATTGGTACCAAGCCCTCTACCCGATGCTCATCGAATCGCAGGTCACCCAAGGCCCCTACGCTGGATCTTGGGAGCCCCTTGGGCCGATCCCCGACGCCTGGGGGGAATACGCAGGCCGACTCTACGTGACGACCATGAATTTGTTATCCTTGGAAGTCACCTACAGGCACCTTCCAATCTACGAAGCGACCTCGCGCTAGCTTCTCTAGCCGTTTCGCTACTTGACATTTCGCACGAGCGATGAAAGATATATTGAGGTTGAAATAACAAGTAAGGCATGATGCGACCTTTTGGCTCGAGCCGAGTCGAACAAGGTCGCATCTTTTTTTCTGTCGAAACAGGAGTCTGCAATGAGCGATCAAGTACCTATGACCCGAGAAGGGTACAATCGAATCAAGGCCGAGATCGAACGCCTGGAAAACGAGGAAATGCCGCGCATCGCCGAAAAGATCGCCGAGGCCCGCGCCGAAGGAGACCTCAAGGAAAACGCTGAATACCACGCGCAGCGAGAAAACCAAGGGCTCATGCAGGCCAAAATCAACTCGCTCAAATTCAAACTCGCCAGCGCCCAAATCGTCGATGTCGCCTCGATGCCCAAAGATCGAGTCGCCTTCGGCGCAACGGTCAAGCTCAAGGACCTCAAGTTCGACGACGAAGAAGTCTACACCCTGGTAGGCGCCGGCGACGAGAACTACGAAACGGGCAAGATACTCACGACAAGCCCCTTTGCCGCCGCTATGATGGGCAAAAAAGTTGGCGAAACCGTCGAGGTCAAAGCCCCAGCAGGGACTCTGCGGTATGAAGTTCTTGAAATTCACTTCGACGAAATCTAACCTGGACCATCTGACTTGAGCCCCTCTAGCAACCCTCCATCGAACGCAACTCCCGACGGCAAAGATGTCTCTCTAGGACCAGCTTGCTTGGTGGTCGCAGTCGTCGCGATGATGTTCGTGTGCATCGCTGTAGCCTACATGTCCTTTATGCTTACGGGCAACCAAGGACCCCGCGCCGCCCGAGCCCTGCGCGAACAACTCATCCCCTGGGTCGATGACTCGGCGTTGAGCAAGACCGATCAAACCGCCATCATCGACGAACTCAATGACCTCTCGTCCAAGATGGAGCGCGGTGAACTGACCACCCGTCAACTCAGCCGCTTGGGTATCCGTCTTACCGATTCGACCGTCCTGCAGTGGGGGATCGTCGAGGATACCCTACGCTACGTCAAAGCCTCCCCGGGCTTCAACGACGAGGAAAAGGAAGATATCCAAAAGACTTGCGATCGCTGGTTGCGGTGCGCCTCAGAAGGCCGACTCTCGATGACCGAAATGGAATTCGCCTTCCAAACCGCCGGGCTCAAAGAGCCTCGCTCCGGACGCTTGAGCCTCCGCAAGGATGTCACCGACGATCAAATTCGCGAATTCCACCGAAGAGTCCTCGGCATCTGCGAAAAGTATAAAGTCTCGAGCGAACCGTTCGACCGAAGTGTCTCCCAAGTCTTCCACATGCTGATGGAAGACGGACTGGCCGAAAAGTAAGCCTCCTGGTAGCCAACGCTCAGGCTCGATCCCCAAGCTCATTTTCCAAGTGACAGAAGCTCCACCCGCCATCGATGGAGTATCTCCGGGGTCAGCGCCCCATAGTCGCTCCACGTCGCGGGCTCCGCATAATCACCCTCGGCCCGATCCTCAGATTTCAGTTGCAGCGATTTGCGAAGCCTCTGGCCAAACCGGTAGCGATCCTGACCAGACTCCTTGGCCAACTGATGCAAAACCTCTACATCCTGCTGGCCATAACAATAGGCCTTCAAACGAATCGACGGCATCGGACCTGCCAACTTGGGATCCTCCGAAGGATAAAACAACGACAACTCGTCGGCTTGCTTCCATGAATTCGCCGTTCCGATGGTTTGCCAAGGCAAGATCCCATCGGCCCCGGAACTCCAAGCGTCCCAACTCCAAGCGACGGCCGTCGCATTGCTCTTGCCGATAGGATTGTTTCCTCCATAGACGACCACTTCATGGCCAAATCGAAACTTCCGGTCGAGCACCAACGACTTATATTCCTTGAACGCTCCATTGGACACCACGTTGAATTTGAGCATCTCATCGAGCGTGTCTCGTTGCCATTGTGGGCGCGAAATGTCAGCCCGAAACACAACCCTCGGAAAATCACCCAGGCCAGCCCCACCGGTTGCTTTCGCAACTCGGGACGCTTCGAGGCCATCGCGAAAGGCCAACCCGAAATAACGCAGGGCGATGTAGTCTTGGAAATTAGAGGGTTCATCCAAAAGCCATGGAGATGAACCCCTCGACCAACCCTTGGCTTTGAAATTGTTTTTGTTGTTCAAGTAGACGTGAAATCGAGTCTCCATCCATCGCTGATCCGCACAGTGATCGACGCTTTGAGATACCGAGGAAACCCAAGCTTGGCGATACGATTCTGGAAACGCTTGGTCTGCCCAGTAACTCCCGTTGTAATTAGGATCGATTGGCAAAGGCCAGTTTTCATGCATCGCAAGATAAAAGCACTCGATCGGGATCCTGCCTCTAGGTAAATCCTCAAAGGCCTCTCCCGTAAATAGCCTCGAGAACCGTCGATCGAAGGCACTCCAATCCAACACCCCGTTTTTCCATTCCGGAGCGCAGCCATCGGCAAGCTTACCTCCCTGCCCGTAGGGGACTCGATTGACGACCGTTCGATGCCGTTGAGCCATCCGGTAGTAATCGATGTCGTTGCTCGGAAGCCCATAGCAATTCATCTCCGGCAGAAAACTCAAGGTCTTGGGTATCACCCGGTCATGAACCCGTAGGATCACCGAAAGCTCAATCGGTTGCTCCTGCTGCTCGATCCTCAAAACCGCTTGGTATTCACCAGCCGAAACCTCGGGGGGAATATAGGTCTCGACCAACCAATTCGATCCACGCCCCACAGGTGACTCGCGTGTGGTCCACTTGGGAAAATTCCCCTCAAGCGGTATAGCAAGCAATGGATCGGGAATCGATTGATCGCCGCTGGGCACATCCCGATAGGTGTAAATCTCAAGCCGGCTGGATTCCAGAAGGCTCTTTTGCGAATCGGAGTCCTTCCAACTCCAGGTCATTCTCGGCGCACCTGGTTGCTTGGCGATGACCTGAAAACCAGCCCAAGCACCTCTGGCCATGTCGAGCTTGACGGTGCGTGCCTGTGCATCGAACAGATGATTCGACTTTAAATAGCTCTCGCGCTGTGCCGGGATCAGAGTTTTGGTCTTAGAAACATAGGTATCGAGTGGGTCGATCACGCTCCATTGCGTACCCGCACCTTCTAGTGCCCCAGTCCAGTAGGCGTCATTCTTGAAATTCGTACTCTTTTTGCCGCTGAGATTTGCCACCGGCTTGAGAGCCAGTTCCGAATCATCCTGACGCAAAATGGGGACTTGGACGATCCGCTCCTGCCCTAGATTCCCATGCTTGTCAATCGATTGGACGCTGATTTTCGCCGAATTGGAATCCTTGCTCAGGAGTTTTGAATTCGGAGAGAAAATCCGATCCAAGGGCATTAAAAACCGATGCTTGTCATGGCTTCGGATCGATGGAACCCAGAATGGGGCAAGCTGCTCGCCATCGAGCTTGGCCCGAAATCCGATCAACTCATCGATTCGATTCGGTTCGATCTGCCATGTAACCCGCCATCGAGGATCTTGTTCATCAGGAGGTAGAAAACGCAAGTCGTCGATCGTTGGGATCGCACTGATGGCTTGCTTGGGTACTTCGGGGCCGACTTGCACCATCAAATAAGGAGCGCTCGAGCGATTCGAGTCCTTGCTCGCGACGAAACGATTGGGGAATATCTCCTGCTTGAATTCCTCCCCGTTGCGAGTCCAGGTGCTTCCAGTGTCATCCATCAAGACGATTCCGTAGCTCAAACCATGGATCCTGGCGAGCAAAATTTCAGGCGGTACATCCAACTCCACCCAGCCCTTGCTCGCCGATGGCTTCGCATCGACCGAGGCATAGATCGTATTGCCCTGGCCAATGCTTACCGCGGTTAAGTCCGAGTCGTACCATCGCTCGGTGGGATAAACCCGGTGGGTAAAGGTCGATGCACCTTGAACTTTCTGATATCCACTCCCAGCCCCCTCAATCCAGTCGGCACTGAGCGTGCTGAGCGTCACTCGCTCGATGGGTCGGTCCCCCTCGACCTTCAGCATCAATTTAGCGCTCTGAATCTGCTTGCCCTTGAGCACCCCGGGTTGAAAATCGATGATCGAAAGTTCGACGATCGACTTGAGCTTGAGCTTCGGCGCACCACCATTCGAACCGCTTTGCTCCGATGGGTAATTCGACACCCATGTATCTCTGGCGATATCCACGCGAACCGAGCCCTCGGCTCCTTGGCCGAAAACCCTCGAACCGCAGCTTGTAGAAAACAGGAGCGCGAACGAAAAACAATGAACCAAGAAAAAAATATATGCATTGTGCATCAATGCCTCCTGTCGGTGACAGTATTCGATTACTCGGGTGACTTACGCTTCTTCACCGCGCGGGTTGGCTTAGCGCGGGATTGACTAGCACGTTTCTTACTCACACTGGGCTCTTGGGACGTCGATCTGGGTTCTCCGGTCCGAACGCTCTCCCACTGAGCCAATGCCTCAGCAGTATAACTCCGATGCCGGCCCTTCGGCACTCCTTGGACCATAGAGCTTCGCCCATAATCGATGAGCATCTGGGGACTCCCCTCAAAGACCAGATGGCCTCCAGCCCTGCCTGCTTCAGGCCCAAGATCGATTACCCAATCGACCACGCGAATGACCTCGAGATTGTGCTCGATGATGACCACCGAGTTGCCTTGGTCGACGAGTCGATTCAGCAGATTCATCAGCTTATTGATATCATCGAAATGCAATCCGGTTGTCGGTTCATCGAGCACAAAGAGTGTTTTTCCGGTCGCTGGACGAACCAATTCGGCCGCCAGTTTGACTCTCTGCGCTTCGCCCCCCGATAGGGTAGGTGCGCTCTGTCCAAGCTTTACATAGTCGAGCCCCACATCGCACATGATCTGAAGCATTTTGGCGATCCGAGGTTGCTCGCTGAAGTGCTCCAAGGCTTGTGCCGTCGTCGACTCGAGCACATCATTGATGTTTTTGCCTCGGTATTTGACGGCCAAGATTCGCTCCTGATACCGCTTACCCTGACATGCTTCGCATTCGATCCAAACATCCGGAAGAAAGTGCATCTCGATGCGCCGTTTCCCTACACCTTCGCATGCCGTGCAACGCCCGTTGCCTGTGTTGAAACTGAAACTCCCCGACTGTATGAATCCATCATTGGGTAATAATGCATAGAATTGCCGTATCGAATCGAAGACCCCTGTATAAGTCGCAGGCGTGCTCGTAGGACTATTGCCCAGTGGGGATTGATCGACCTGAAGCACCTTATTGAGTTGCTCGGCCCCTTCGATCGCACCGTGCGCACCGGGCACCTTATCGCTCCGATAAATCTTCTGTACCAAACCTGGATACAAAATTCCTTGGACCAAGGAACTCTTTCCGCTCCCGCTCGGCCCAGTGACCGCAATCAACCGCTCCAAAGGAAACGCAACATCGATCAACTTGAGCGTATTGTGCGCGGCCCGACGCACTGTCAACCACTTGCAACCTGGCCGCTCCTGGCGAGTTTCTGGATCGATGATCGATGCTCGTTTTTGATCGATTTGAATCGACTTGGTCCCGTTGAGATAAGGACCTGTGACGGAAGCTGGATTTTGCAGAATCTCCTCGACGCTACCTTGGGCGACAATCGTCCCGCCCAAAGTACCTGCCCCGGGCCCAAAGTCCCGAATCGAATCGGAATTTCGTATCACGTCGCGATCGTGCTCTACCACCAACAACGTATTTCCTAGATCCCTCAATTGATGCATCGCGCGGATCAGTTTTTCATTGTCTCTCGGATGAAGCCCAATCGTGGGCTCATCCAATACATACAACACTCCGCTCAGTCCTGTTCCAAGCTGACTGGCAAGTCGAATCCTCTGCGACTCTCCACCCGAGAGTGTGTTCGCCGTTCGCCCGAGCGTCAGATAATCCAACCCAACATCGACCAAAAATCGAAGGCGCTGGAGAATCTCCCGTCGGAGCTCTCCCCCTACCTGCACCTGTTGCGATGAGAAATCAAGCGATTGAATCCAAACCAGCAAATCCTCGAGTGTCATGCACATCAAGTCCGCGATCGGCTTGTCAAACCAACGCATCGCAGATGCCTGCGGATTGACCTTGGATCCCCCGCAAACCCTACATGGCACATCGCCTAGTTGCCCTTGCAATCGCGATTTGATCGCCGAATTGTTCTTGGCCATAAACTCGAGCGTCGGCAGAATCCCCTCGTAACGGAATTCAAACGACAATTGCTCCCCGGAGTGGATCGGGATCAACACCTCCTCGGCTCCATGAAAGAGCTTGTGCAATTGGCTTCTGCTCCAGGTCCTAAACGGCTCCTCGACCGGCAAATCCAAATGGCTTCCCATGGCTCGGATCATCGCTATAGCCATCGGATTTCCGATGGGATTCCATAGGTGCAAACCACCCTCGAGCATGCTCAGCCCAGCGTCGATGAATCGCATCGGATCAGCTCCAGCTTCAGTACCGATGCCCGAGCACGCTTCACACCAACCGATCGCGGAATTGAACGAAAAGGAATGCGGGCTAAGGGGCTCAAAGGAAATGCCGCAAGCATGACACGCCGAATGCAACGAATAGGTTTCGATGGACCATCGATTTTCCGGACGATCATCAACCATGGCCAGTTGCGCAATGCCCGATCCGAGCCCTAGAGCTGTCGCAGCACTGTCGGCTAAACGCTTGCGATCGATCTGATCGAACTGGATCCGATCGACGACGACCTGTAGCTGTGCGACCTGCTTGGCCGGTAAACTCAACTCTTGATCGATTTCGTGGGTCTTGCCATTGACCCGAATCCGTGTGTAACCTGATCGGCGCAGGTCCTGCAAGAATCCCTCGAGGTTTTGATTCGCCTGAAGCGTCACGGGTGCCAATAGCAAGCATCGCTGGGGCAACTTCTTGTTGCGGCTAGCTTCTTCCTTCTTCTGCATCCAGCGATCGAGAATCTGGTCGATCGTTTGAGATTCGACCGGCGCATCGCACTGTGTGCAATGCTGCTTGCCCATCCGAGCATAGAGCACTCGAAAATAATCGTAAATCTCCGTAACGGTCCCGACGGTCGAACGGGGTGTGTGCGAAAGCCCTTTTTG
>JAJTEK010000200.1 GCA_021299695.1 Pirellula sp.
CGATCCGACATGGGTATCTCGTTATCGCATCAACCCGGACAATGTAGGGCTCGTCAACATGCGAGAGATGAAGCTCGACTCGTCCTTGGTTACCACCACGCGATCGCCAGCCCTAAGCGAATAGTTGGTACTCTCTTTGACGCGTCGGCCCGACTCGTCAAAGTCGATATCCATCCTGACCGGTGCGGACGTGCCATTGGGCCTTACCACCCGCACATGAATTCGCCCTACCTTTTTGTGCAACTTCGCGTCGCGAATCAGATCGGCCACAAACATCGGCTGGCCCTCGGTCATCGGGATTTTCTCCAAATGCTTCTTGCCGTCGTTGACCTCCAACAACACACTCGTGTCGTCGACGGTCCCACCGAGCATCACGCCGTTGGCCCCAAGCGAATAACCTTCTCGCTGCAATTGCGTCAAATCCAAGTCTCCGCCCGGCCCTCCCCGACGCCCAAAAAGGAGGTTGCATCCTGTCGAAGAACCTAAAGCCAGCAACATCGAGCCGAGCAATATCCAACGGATGCCCAACGATGCGACCGAACAATCATCCGTATGTCGAGACTGGTGTTTATGTGTCATGCGAGTTAACCGGTGGAGAATGTACCCAAATTTTGTTTGCAAGCGCCACGCTTGGTCGCCGCCAATTCCAACCCGCCCCCAATCCCGTCTTTCGTCTCGATCCTAAAGGAATCTTGATGCAAAAGTCCACCCAATCGTCAAAATCCACCAAATCCTCCTAATCCGACTTATTGCTAGCGTTCCCTATCCTCAAGGGACGACTCGCCTTGACGCAGCAAGGTCCGATGGACTACTACGTTTCGATCTCCACCAATGTCGTGGATTTCGCGAAAGATCTCGGGCTTGGCCAACCAGCAATTGCATGATCGGTTCTGCACCAAAACCTCAACAACGACTCCCGGTACTGCGGCGCTTCGGCCTCCCGCTCGGCCTTCGGTACCTTGCGCGCTGCATGCTGCTTGGGTTGCTGCTGATGAGTTTTCCAGCCTGCCGCCAGCGAGCCGTCACCGAGTTGTATGTCGAGCAGATGGCTCAAAGAAACCGAGCTCTCGAAGACCTCGTCTATGATTTCGACGCGGAAAACCGATCGATGGAATTCGAGCTCGAAGACCTGCGTCGCACCAACGCTCAGCTCCAGGGGCGACTGCAAGAGATCCAGCGTCAAACGAGTCGCATCGACACTTCGCCCTCCGACCGGCCCTCGATGATTCGCCCCGAATCGCAAAAGACCGAATCGCAAAGCCCCGAATCGCCCAAAAGCAGAAGCGGCGCTCCGGCTCCCTTGAAGCTCCCCTCGGGCCGCAAGCAAAACGAATCGCTGATCCTCGAGCCGCCGGAAATCGTCCTCCCGAAACAAGCAACCGAACCGATTCTACCCGCCCCTGAACCCCTTGCTCCTAAGTCATCGGATCCTAAGTCACTGGATCCTAAGGCACTGCCTCCTAGCTCGCCGGTTCCCGAGCCGCAAGTACGTGAACCTCAAGCGATCGATCCTCAAATGCGAAGGGAACCAAGCGAGGATCTGCTGCCTGAGCTAGGGCCCCCCCCCTCGCTGAAAACACCAGAACTGAAAACACCAGAACTGAAAATACCGGAACTGAAAACTCCGGAGTTCAAAATCCCAGACGCAAGCTTGCCGACAGTTCCTGGAATCGAAAGTGGTTCGATCCTCGAACGTGCCCCACGAGGCTTGCCCTCGAGCGACTCGGAAGCTTCCCTCTTGGATCGAAAAATCCAGCTCCCTGCATCGACAGCGCCCGGCATCGGCCCAACCGGCATCGGCCCCTCCGGCATTGGCCCATCCGGCACCGCTGCACCGGTGATCCAAACCTCTGCGGTCCAAGCCCTCGAAGCGAGAGGAAAACCTGGAAGGATCCCGACGAAGCCTACCGACAGCCGCGTTCGAGAGATCGACTGGCACCCGACGATGTGCCGGGCTCAGAACTCCGATGGCAAGCCCGGTGATGACGGACTGTATTTGGTCTTGATCCCTCGCAATACCGCCGGGCAGTTTGTGCCTTCGCTTGGAGCTTTGACTCTTGTGGTCGAAGAGACACTTGCCGACGGCTCGGTCGCACGCATCGGTCGTTATGAATTCTCCGATGCGGAGCTCAAGGACTATCTTGAGCCGGTCGGATCGGCGCCGGGTTTGCACATTCCGATCCGATGGACCGAGCAGAGGCCTACTGGCACGAGCGTGGAAGTCTATGCGAAACTCACGATGCCCGATGGATCGACAATGGTCAATCGCCGGACGATTCCTTTGCGAAAAACCTCAGGAATGGGCCCGTCAACTTGGACGCCACGCTAGGCAGTGTGGCATTTGGCGAACTATTTGGGTGGATCCCGAAATCGCTGGTGGCACTCAGTGCACGCTGAGCGAATGGACTTCCAGTTGACTCCAAGGGCCTCGCGATGCTCGGGCGTCAGTGCACCCAGGATGGCCGGCGCGCTGGGGTTGAGCATACTCTGGACCCTGAGAGCTGCGAGTTGGGATTCTTTGAGCAGATCACGAAACGGCCCTGGGTAGTTTTTGACATCATCGAGGCGGAGCAATTCCTCAAAGTGCTCTTGAAGGAGGACCGCTTGGTGGGGCGTCTCGAGCGACTCGGTCGATTCGAGAAGCTGCCAACCGCCCGCCGCAGACTTATCTAATTTGGCGAAGGTGATTTCCAAAGCGACCATAGCATCGACCAGGGGAGGGACATCGCATGAGGCGGGGAAATCGAATCGGAGCTTTGACAACTCGAGTGGATCGATGGGTTTGACGTTTTTGACCGTCTCGAAGAGGCCTCGGTAGGCGCGGTTGGTGCCTGCGAGCTGGAGGATTCCGATCGCTTCGGATTGGCTCAAGGTTCCTTGGGCAACGCAGGCCGATGCGGCAGCCGCTGGACTTCGATGTTTTCCGTGATGGCAATGGATATAGATCGGACCGGGCAGTTCGTTGAGTGTTTTGGCGATCGCCGCGATGGTTTCGGAGGGTATGCCGTCGTATCCATGGGGGATGTGGACATAGCGCATCGAAAACTCTTTGGCCAAGTCCAAATCGGGCTTTGCACCGTCGACACTGATGATGGTCTGCACCCCGAGATCGCGGAGTTCAGCGAAGGCCGCCGGGCCTTCGGGTAGCCCTCCGGAGATCACGCCGCTGCGAACTTGAATCGCGTTGGGTAGATGTTTCGATGCGAGTTTTTTCGGACCCGACTCCTGAACCGATTCGCCAACGCCCACAGCGGATGCAACCGGGTGCTGGGTCGGCGAGTGCGATAAAAAAAAGGCGATGGACAAACAGGCATGCATCAAGCCGATGCGACGGACGGGGATCTGTCGGTGCGTTGGGCATCGGTAAAGAGCAGGACCGGTCTGGCGCATGGAAAAGCTTAGGCTCGATGGGACGTCGCGTGCGGGATTGGCCAGGCCGCGCGAGCAAGCGCCCGCGATCCCGGCATCGTTGCGATTATAGCCTGCGAACTTGGTCAGGCCATACTTGCCCTACTTGCTCTAGATCCAATTTGCAGAGATCGGATTTCGGCGATCGTTTTTAGCGGGTCGCCTTTAGCGGGTCGTCTTTAGCGGGGACGGAAGCCTTGGATTTTTCCGCGGGGGGCGGCGTTTTGGACATCGACGGGCAGATCCAAGATATGTTCGCCTACATTCCCTGCAGCATCCGTTGCATGGAGTCTGAGGTAGACTTTTTCAGGCAGGTGGCTCTCGGCTGTCCATGCAAATCGGCCTTGGTTTTTTGCACCTTGGGTGATCGGGATCCAGGGCCCTTGGGGCGTTTCCGAATAGTAGAGCGAGATAGGCCGATCGATGAAGTGATCGTCGAGGGCTTGATACTCGACGATCAAGGAGCCGGCATCGGAACCTTTTCCTGCCAGAGCGCTGAGGATACGGGCGCGAGGCACCGTCGTATCGACTTGGATCCAGGCATCGGCCGCATCGCCCGGCAGTGGGCGTCGGGATGCGAGGCCGTTAGTCCCTACGATGACCATTCGAAAGCCGAACATGCCTTCGGTTTCGACTTCGATATCAAAGGGGCTTTCGCGATCGGCATCGCCCCCCCATCGATCCCAGGATTTGCCCTGATCGAGGGTGCCCCATAGCTCCACGCTTGCGATTGGCGAGCCGGGATCGTTGACGATGGCGTAATCGAGTTCGAAGGATTTGCTCGACGAGTGCAGGGCGTTGGCCTGGGGATTCGAGAGGTTAGGCAAGGGAGGATCCAGGGAGGGAAGTCGAGAGACTTCTGGACCTTGGGCATCGGACGACTGGGCCAGCGGCGCGGAGTTGATCAGGCTCGAGGCGGGGATGTTTTCGATGCTTCGCACCGGCAGTCCGGTGGAGGTGAACATCGGGGGTTGGGCCGGTGTAGGTTGCGTGGGAATGCTTTTTGTGGGTAGAGTTTTGGTGGGCGAGGCAGGAGCTAGGTTCAATCCGCCGGGGAGGGTTGGAAGACTCAAGGTGGGTTTGGCCACCCCTGAGCCGATGAGCGATGTTGGGGTAGGTTTGCTCGGCAGCGAGCCGGCAGATGGCTCTCGGTCCGTAGCCGACGCTTCGTCTTGTCGAGTACTTGCCAATTTCATCGAGCCTGTGAGTCCCAGAGCGGTTTTTGGGAGTCTAGGCATGCGCGTGATATCGACGGTATTTCCTGCGTGGTCACGCCCCGAGAGTTTGACGACCAGTTGGGTCGTATGATGGGAGATAGACCAACTGGCCGATCCG
>JAJTEK010000004.1 GCA_021299695.1 Pirellula sp.
CGAAAAGCCTGGACCGAATTCCCAAGCCGCCCGCCTGGTGAAGATAACCTCTTGTTCCCAAATCAAAACACTGAGGCCTGCCCTTGTGGCTCTGATCTCCCAAGCCATCGAACTCCAAGGCACTGGATTCCAATCGCCTAAGCAAACTTCCGATACGATGGAGCGGCCCAAGGAATTGCTCGACGCGTTCTCCAAAGAACCCGACTTCCAACGCGCCTTCGAAGCCCTCACGCCTGGTCGACAACGGGGTTATCTGCTGCACTTCTCCGGAGCAAAACAGGCCAAAACGCGGTCCGATCGGATCGAAAAGCATCGATCTCGCATCTTGAACGGCCAGGGCTTGCAGGACTAATCCTTTTCTTCTTGTGTCGGCAATTCGCGTTGCATCGACCCTTTTTTGCGAACGGGCTTGATCCCAGTTTGGCCGACATCGACAGAAAGCTTACTGGGTGCTTACTGGGTGCTTACTCCGTAGGCACGATTCCCTGGAACGTGTAGGATAAACCGACCTAAGGTTTGGCTACCGACTTGTTATGAAGGCTACGTAACGAATCATGCATTTTTCCACCCCCAAGTTCTCGATCCATACGATTCGCCCATGGCTAGTGCGCGTCGCTATCCTCGGCTCATCCATGGTCTTTTCGGCAAGTGCGATCGCTCAGACTTCGACTGCCTTGCGAATGACCGATATCCACGGCCAGTCTTGGAACGGAACTCTCGAGTCGATCGATCAAGACCAATTGGTCTATCTTCCATCGCCGACCGCTTCAGCCGAGCCGAATTCTCTGAAGACCTCTGAATTGATGCGGATCGAACGCTCGGGCAAGAGTCCTTCGAGCCTTGCCGATGCGGTATCGGCGAATTGGAAGGTCCGGCTGAGCGATGGCACTGTTTTATCCTTACAGCAGATTGAAGGCAAAGAGAAAGGCTGGATGATTCGCTTGGCCGACGGAGTGGTCCGCTCGGGGTTCGACGGTGAGCTCAAGTCGCTGAAGTTCAAGAAGCTCGACCCCAAAGCCCAGGAGGCCTGGGAAGCCTTCGAGCGTGAGGAACTCAAATCCGATGCCTTGATCGTCGTACGGCCGGGGGGAGCCCTCGACCGCGTCGATGGTCTGGTCAAAGAGATCAAAGATGGCAAAATCCAATTCGATGTCGATGGACAAATCGTCGACGCATCGATCGACCGACTCGCTGGCGTTCTTTGGTATCGAAAACCTCAAGAGCCCAAAGGGCAGGGGGCCAGCACCGCCGGCTTTGTGGTCCAACTGCTCGAGGGCAGTTCGATCCTTGCGGATCGGGCAAAGGTCATCGGGACGGAACTGGAACTCGGAGGCAAATGGACCAACGCGTTGCGAGTTCCGTTGGATTGGCTTGAATCGATCGATTGCGGCTTGGACAAAATCGCTTGGCTTTCGAGTCTGACCGGCCTCGATGCTCGTCCTACGAGTCGAGGTGGCTTTGGAGGATTCGACGCGATCTTAGCCAAGACCACCAAGCCCAGATGGATTCGAAGCGAGTTTGGAACCAACCAGGACCTTCTGTTCCCTGGACCAGGCGAATACCTGTTCCGAGCACCAGCAGGGATGACCAAACTGCAAGCTCGTATTGAACGATCCGAGGAGTCTGAATTGCGTTCAGCGATCCAGGTCGAGGTATGGGTAGACGATCAAGTTGCCTTGAGGAAAGAGATCGGAGCCGATGAGCAAGGGCTCGATTTGGAGGTTGGGATCGCCCAAGAGAAGAAGATCAAATTGGTGATAAGCAGCAAAAGTCCACTGCATCTCGGGACCCGCGCACTGGTAAAGCAAGCGAAGCTTTTGAAGTGATTCGAGTGGCTTGAGCCAATCCAAAAGGATATGGTTTGAAAGTTTCATAAAGGCTCGCATCCTTCCATCTGGATCGCTTAGTTCAAGCATGCAAAGCTTGCCGACAGGATAAAGAAAACAGCCCTGTGGAAATGTGCGTTCTGGCTAAATTTTTGACGCTGGAAGCCGATAGTAAGGCTTGCCTAATCAGGCGCGTCAACTCACAGCAGCAAGGGATGAGAAATTGCCAAATTTGAGCAGTGTTCGAGATCTGGTTCTGGAGGAGCTCTGC
Source organism: Pirellula sp. (assembly GCA_021299695.1). Taxonomy (GTDB): domain Bacteria; phylum Planctomycetota; class Planctomycetia; order Pirellulales; family Pirellulaceae; genus JBKCUI01. Next base: position 2,098 of record JAJTEK010000004.1, read on the forward strand.
CGGATGCATCAATTGCTTCCGAACGCCTTTCCCATGACCGAGGAGTGTTTGGTGAGGCAAGGAAGTCCGTGTGGTGTTTTTTATTGTCTGCATGGTCCACGGAGCGTGCGACTGACGGCGGTCCTCGATTTCGCTTCGGCACGTGTTTTGTTCTATGACTCGACTGGGCAGCGCTCAGGGATGCGATGTGTCAAGGACATGATTCCGGTAGCCTAGCGAAGGATCAGGGACTCGCGATGCGACAAGCAATGTACGGAAACAAAAGGAATCATTGAGATCATGTTGATTTTGACAAGAAAAGAATCCGAAAGAATTTACCTAGGAGACGATATCGTCCTGACCGTCGTTCGCATCGGCGGTGACAAGGTCCGGATCGGGGTCGAAGCGCCCTCGGATGTAAGGGTTTTGCGATTGGAGTTGAGCGAACCGGACTCCCAAGGTCGCGTCGATGGTCAACTCGATCGCAAACGGCCGTCGCAGGCACGCACCACCGACGGGCGGCACTCCCAGCCCCGAAAAGAACTCGGAAGACAAGAACCCGGAAGACAAGAGCCTGGCAGGCAAGGACCCACGCGACGGGCTGCTTAGCTCGTTTGTCTAAGGAACAATCAAGGCTTGATAGCGAGCCGACTGAAACCATGACGGGCGCCGATTCGATGCACCAACAAACATCGAGTCGGCGTCTTGTCGTTTCGTGCTCCAACACTGTTGGCTGGCAGCATTGATTTACCTGCCGGCATTTAGCCTTGCAGGACCCCTTGGACCACCCTGCCGTGGACATCGGTAAGTCGATAATCGCGGCCGCTGTGTCGGAATGCCAATCGTTCGTGATCCCAGCCCATCAGATGCAGGATCGTCGCATGGAAGTCATGCACATCGACCCCGTCTTGGTCGACCCGAAGCCCGTGCTCGTCGGTCGAACCGTAGACGATCCCAGGCTTGACGCCTGCTCCGGCGAGCCAGGAGCTAAAGGCCCAGGGGTGATGCTCTCGACCTTTCGCGTCGGCGGTGTTGTTGAATGGAGTTCGTCCAAATTCGGTGGTCCAGACGACCAAGGTGTCCTCGAGCAAGCCGCGTTGTTTGAGATCCTTAAGCAGTGCGGCGATCGGTTGATCGACGTTCTTGGCCAAGGGCTCATGGGTCATCATATCTCCATGCGCATCCCAGTTCCCCGACGAGCCGGTGTCGATCAACTCGACGAATCGGACCCCCTTTTCGATCAGCCTTCGGGCGGCCAAGCATTGCCAAGCAAATCCGGTGGTCTGACCTGGCTTGAGTCCATAACTGGTTAGAGTCGCCTCGGATTCTTGGCTCAAATCGAAGACTTCGGGGACGGCCATCTGCATCCCAAATGCGGTTTCAAACGTTTGAAGACGAGTCTTGAGGTTCTCATCGGCGCTTCTGGAGGCCAAGTGATCCGCATTGAGTTTGGCCAAAAATTGCAGTTCGAGCCGTTGTTTGTCTTGGGGTACTCTCGGAGCGATGTTGCTGATCGGCTCGACCCCTGGAACGACGAGGGTTCCTTGATTTGCACCTGGCAAAAAATCGCTGGCATAGACCTGCGTACCGGCGTAGGTCTGTTTCGGCGCGATCACCACGAATCCAGGTAAGTTCCTATTTTCCGAACCGAGCCCGTAGGTTACCCAGGAACCAAGACTCGGTCTGGATTGCGTGAAGGAACCGGTATGCATTCCGAGCGTTGCGTTGTAGTGGTTCGAGTGCCCCGTGTGCATCGAGCGTATCAGCGCGATGTCGTCGACGCAGGTGGCTACGTGGGGAAAGAGCGTACTGACCTCGGTGCCGCACTGACCATGCTTGGAAAAATCCCACTGCGGACGCTTGAGAAAAATCTTCTCGTACCCCGGCCGATCCTTGATCTCCGGATGGTCTGCCTGGATCTCTTTTCCATGATCGCGCGTCAAGGCCGGTTTTGGGTCGAAGGTATCGACATGGGAGACTCCTCCGGTCATAAACAGGAAGATCACCCGCTTTGCCTTTCCCGGAAAATGGGGCGTTTTGATTGGGGAGTCGGGCCCGAGTTTTGAACCTTCGTCGGCCATGAGTTGCCCGAGGATCCCGGAAAGGAGCATCGAGGAACCGACGGCCGAGCGTACGAACTGCCTACGATCCTTGGGGGACTTCCATAACGCGTTCATCTGCAACGAGTTCATCTGCGGGTTTCTCGGGGACATTTTCTCGGGGACATTTTCTCGGGGACATCGAGGTGTTTAATCGATGAAGTGGAACTCATTGCTAGCCATCAGCATACGAATGGCTGCTGCCCAAGCGTCGATCGGCGGGCCTTCATAGCCTTCGACCAGGGCGAGCAAGGCTTGGGTTTGCGTATCGGTGGCGGGACGTTGAAGGATCCGCTGATAGATCGACTGAACATTGGCCGACGCTGGTTTGCTGGTATCGAGCATTTTGGCGATCGCAGCGGCCTGTTCGTGAAAGAAAGGATCGTTCAGGTAATAGAGGGCTTGAGTCGGCACCGAGCTTGTCTGCCGGACAGGGGTGCTGGCATTCGGGTCGGCACCGTCGAAGAGAGCAAGGAACGGATGCCTGCGTTGACGTTGAACCATCATCATGGCGCTTCGACGATTTGTCGCATAGACGGCGTTGAACGGATCGTGTTGAGAGAACGTCCAGGTCGCAGGGGCTGGGAAAGGATGCTCTTGGCCATAGGAACGATCAAGATTCCCGCTGCAGGCCAAGATGCTATCGCGGATTTCCTCAGCCGTCAGCCTTCGACGCGGGTAGTGGGACAAAAGTCGGTTCTCTGGATCGGCTAGCATCTGCTCGGCAGTGGCGCTCGAGGAGCGCCGATAGGCGTTGGTGTTCATAATCCATCGATGCAACTGCTTGATGCTGTATCCGCTTTTGACGAACTGGGCTGCGAGCTGGTCGAGCAATTCCGGATGGCTGGGCTGATCCCCCCTGGATCCGAAGTCGTTAGGGGTTCTCACAAGCCCTTGACCAAAATGCCACTGCCATACTCGGTTGACTATGACACGAGCCATCAGAGGGTGGCTTGCGATCCAATCGGCCAATTCGATGCGGCCACTGGCTTTGGGATCCTTCAACGGATCGCCTCCGAGGATTTCAATCCAGCGTCGCGGGACGATGTCCCCGGGTTTTTCCGGGTCGCCTCGCAGGTGAACCCGAGCATCGGCAATGGTTCCTTCGACGGTTGCGTAAGCTTCAGGAATGACCGGCGAAGGTCCAGGATCGAGGATGGGTGTTTGCAGGATCGCAGCCATCTGCTCGAAGACTTCTCCTGCCTTAGGGGCTTTCCAATGCTCGACGGAAAAGGACACCCCATCGAGCGCAGCAGGGTGGACGTCTTGTACGAACCCATGGACTCGAACTTGACCCTCGATCGGGCTGACCCAAACCAAACTTACGGGTCGCTCAGGACCCGGATGCACAAAAAGAGATTTTGCAGCAAGCGAAGTCCAAACGTTCGCGGGTGAATCCGAGACGTTGGCAAACACCGAGGGGAGCTCGCCAACACTCCATGAGCGAATATTCGCATTGCCGCCGTTGCTGGTCCGCAGTTCGACGAGCAGCTCCGGGGATTTGGTCGATTCTGCGTAGTACCAACTCGCTCGGAGATCCTGGCCCTTTTTATCAACGCCCTTCGATTCGGCTTGTGTTCTGGGACTTAGTTTCTGGAAACTCGTGGCCGAAAAATTGTCGACCAGCGCGTCGGAGGACCAGACACGGGTGTTGTCATCAACGCTGTTGTCGGCGTTTGGGTCGCTACCGATCGCTTGGATGATTAGTTGCACCATGGTCGAATCGGCACCGTGGTTTCCTTTGGGCGAGACGGTCAACTGAATCCACTCGCCGGGTTGAACATCGATGGTTTTGGACCCCCCTTGGCTATCGAAGGGGACCTTGGCTCCCTCCGAGACGTCGGCTTGGAGAATCGCAATGCGGTCGGTCGGGTCGAGTTCGCTTAAGTACTTTCTGGCTTGTCCGAGCGAGGCTTGCTGGCTCTCCTTGGCTTGCTTGGCTAGATCGGCTTTTTCCTGCCAAGGCTTCCTCAGCGTTTCGATTTGGGATGGGCTTAACAGAGGGACCATGTCCTTGGGCTGACCCTTGGGCTCACATCCGGGGAAGGAGTATTTGGAACTTGCCAAAATACCGTACAGGGCGTAGTAGTCTTTGGCCGAGATCGGATCGTATTTGTGATCGTGGCAACGGGCACAACCGATGCTAAGGCCAAGGAAAGATTTGCCGAGATTATCGATCATCTCCTCGTAGGTCAGATACATATCTTTGTCGATATCGTGACCAAATCGCCTTGCAATCGCCAGATAGCCCGTGGCGATGATTCCCTCTGAGGTGTTTTGGTCCCCGGCGATCTGATGTCGAACCATCGCGTCAAATGGCATATCGCGATTCATCGCGTCGAAGACCCAATTGCGATACCTCCAAGCGTTGACAACTGGTCGATCGGTGTTTTCCCCCGCGGTGTCGGCATAGCGGACCACATCGAGCCAATGCCGTCCCCATTGGACCCCATAGTCGCTCGAGGCGAGCATCGAATCGATCTGCTGGCCGAATCGATCCTCGGCGATCGAAACCGGTGCAGTTCCGAGGAACTCTTGAAGCGTTTCGGGCGAAGGTGGCAAGCCCGTCAGATCGTAGCTCATGCGGCGGGCTAGAGTCCGCGCGTCTGCTGTTGGGCAAGGAACGATGCCCAAGGCCAAAAGCTTTGCGTCGATCTGCTGATCGATCCATTCGGAGCCGAAGGTGTCGATGGGATCTGGGAGAGGTTGGAAGGACCACCAATTCCGAGCCGTTTGCGCATCCATCCCGCCGACGAGGATTGGAGCTTCTCTGGGGTCTGGGGCTCCTTTTTGGACCCACTCGATCAAGGTGTCGATTTGGAGATCGGTCAGCTTGCCTTTCGGAGGCATTTGATGCGTCTGGTACTCAACGGCTTGAATCAACAGGCTCTGGTCCGGGTCGCCTGGCAGGATCGCAGGACCGGACTGACCACCTTGGCTCCATCCCAGTTTGGAGTCCAGCAAGAGCCCCCCTTTGGATTTGGTCCCAGAGTGGCATTCGTAGCAGTGTTCGACCAAGATGGGGCGGACTTTGGATTCAAACCAGTCGTTGGTGTCTTGGGCCTGCACGACCCCGGGGCAGATCGAAGCGATCATGGCTCCCGAGAGCAGGACGGGTCCGCAGTGGGCAAGAACCAGCGCAAGAATCCGTCGATTTCGATTTCGAGAAGAGGATTCATGGATCATCGGGGATTCCGGGTGTTCGAGTGCATTGAGCTAGTCAACGATCGGATATTGTAACCCTTAATAAGATCCTCTTTTCATCCCGGGTCTAGGAATTTTGCTGTAAAAAGAAGCTTCCTAGAAACTGCAAGCCGCGGGGGAATTTGACAAAGTCATTTCGAATCGCAGCTTTGTTGATAAAATCGGAGGCGTGCGGGTCTTAGGGCCATGCACTTGCATTGCCAAAACGGAACAACACGGATCAGATCATCAGATCATCAGATCATCAGATCAAACGGAACGAATCGAACATGAAGAACCTCGCTCTGGAACTTATCGAGGCACAAGCACGATTGCTTCGACGCCGCTGGTTTCTCAAGGAGTGCGCGGTGGGACTCGGAGGTTTGGCTGCTTTGGAACTTCTTGCTGGGGAGTCCTCGGCCCAAGAGTCCGCTGGGCCGCTTGCGGCCCGAGCTCCCCATTTCCCTGCGAAAATAAAGCGAGTCGTCTATATGTTCCAGGCCGGAGCACCGAGCCAACTGGAACTTTACGATCCGAAGCCCGAGTTGGCCAATAGAAATGGTCAGTTGCCTCCCCCTGAATTGCTTCAAGGTTATCGGGCTGCATTTATCAATCCGAACTCGGCGCTGCTTGGGGGTAAGTTCGGATTTGCGCCTCACGGAAAGTGCGGCATGGAGCTCAGCGAGGTATTGCCGCAGATCGCTGGCATCGCCGATCAGATGGTGCTGATTCGCTCCATGCAGACCGACGCGGTCAACCATGCACCTGCTCAGATCATGATGAACAGCGGCTCCCAGCAATTTGGGCGTCCGAGTTTAGGGAGTTGGACGCTCTACGGCTTGGGCTCGGAGTCCAAGGATCTGCCTGGTTTTGTCGTTTTGACCAGCGCCAAAGGTACCAGCGGAGGTGCGAGCAATTACGGAAGCGGTTTTTTGCCTACGACGTTTTCCGGAACACCGTTCCGCAGCACCGGTGACCCCGTGTTGTATCTGTCGAATCCTAAGGGAGTCGATGGCCAAGCCCAACGCGATTCGATCGATGCGATCGCCAAACTCAATCGCATGACCCTCGACGAGGTCGGAGATCCGGAGATCGCCTCTCGCATCCAAAGTTATGAGCTCGCTTCAAAACTACAAACCAGTGCGCCGGAGTTGATGGATTTAAGCACGGAGAGCAAAGAGACGCTCGAGCTCTACGGCGTTAAGGATCCCAAGGAGGCTAGTTTTGCTCGCAATTGTCTACTCGCCAGGCGTTTGCTCGAGCGAGGCGTGCGATTTGTTCAGCTTTTTCACGAAGTTTGGGATCAGCATGGGGATTTGACCAACGGAGTCAAGAACAACGCAGCGGCGACCGATCGCCCAAGCGCCGCGCTGGTACAGGATCTCCAGCGGCTCGGGTTGCTCGAAGATACGCTGGTGATCTGGGGGGGCGAGTTCGGTCGCACACCGATGGTCCAAGGTGGCAACGACGGCCGAGACCACCACAACCGAGCCTTTAGCATTTGGATGGCAGGCGGCGGCCTGCGACAAGGCATGGTCTATGGTAAAACCGATGACTTCGGCTTCAACGCCGTTGAAAATCCTGTCCACGTGCACGATCTGCATGCGACCATTTTGCATCTGCTAGGTTTCGATCACACTCGATTGACCTACCGATTCCAGGGGCGAGATTTTCGACTGACGGACGTCCATGGAAACGTAGTCCGCGATATTCTCGCTTAGCGATCACGATCCAACGGCAGTCATTCCCTAGAGCATTGTGAGCATTGGCGGTAGGCTTCGAAAAGTCCGATTCCTGCGGCGACCGAGAGGTTTAGGCTCCGGACCGGTCCTGTCATGGGGAGTCGAAGGCAATGCTCTGCGAACTCGGTGCGGACACTAGGGGGAAGTCCGTTCGACTCGCTCCCAAAGACGAGCCAGTCGCCGACTGCGTAGCGGACTTGGGTATGAAGTTGCTGGGCGAATTTGGTGAAGAACCAAGTGCGTTTGAGGTCCATTTTCGCGAGCATCAAGGCCCAGGTATCGACCACTTCGATGTCTAGGAACTGCCAATAGTCCAATCCTGCGCGCTGGACGAGTTTTTCATCGAGCCGAAATCCCATCGGCCGAACGACCCAAAGCTTCGCATCGAGCGCTACGCACGAACGTCCTATATTCCCTGTGTTCTGTGGGATTTCTGGTTGAAAAAGCACGACGTTAAACGAAGGCTTCCCAAGTGCGATTTCGGACATAATGGACCACTAGCCAATTGCAAGATCGGTTATAATTCGTCGCCAAGTTTCGACCCATTGTTCTAAGCATCCATCTTCGATATGCCAATCCCAGTCACCTGCCCAGGTTGCCTAGCAAGGTTCACCGTCAGCGACAAATACGCCGGGAAACAAGGGCCTTGTCCTAAGTGCAAGCAGACGATTACTGTTCCCGACAAGTCGCAGGAAGTGGTCATCCACGCACCGGAGAATTATGGTCCAAAGGATGCGGGGGGTAGGCCGGTTCTCAAGCCGATCAAGCGGGTGGAGTTTACCCCCAACGGTTTTCAGATCGTCGTGGCAATCGGAGTAGCCTCCGTCTCGATCATCGCAGCCCTCTGGGCCCGCTTGTCTGGGATCACACCGCCGACTTGGGCTCTAGCATTCGTCGCGATCGCTCTTGCTTATCCTCTGTGCTCGATCGGCTATACGTTCTTCAAAGATGATGAACTTGGAGGCTACATAGGAAAAGACCGCTTGGTGCGACTCGGGCTCTGCGCGGGAGTCTTTGCACTGACCTGGGGGGTTTATTGGTTGCTTGCATCTTACTTTGGCAACCGAGTGCTAGCGCAAGTCGATACACTCCAAATGTCCATCTTTGTGCTTGTCATGTTCGGACTCGGGATCGCCGTATCGGTCGGATCCTGTGAACTCGAGGTCGGTCAGTCCTTTCTCCACTATGCCATTTACTTTGTCGCGACCCTGCTTCTAGCGTTCCTAGCAGGCCTGCCTCTGGCAGCCCCTTTTTCCAAAGACTCCGACGATGCATCGCTCGGGTTGCCTAAGGGTAGTCAGAAAGTTCTACTGCCGACCCAACCCACAAATCCGCCTGTTCCCAACACGCCCTGACCCTCTTTTTTCCCGCTCCTGCAACCCTAGGTTCGTTCCCCCATCGGAGATCCTCCCCCATGAAAAATCTGTTTTCATTCGCATTGGCATTGTGCCTCGTTTCCAATGGCGTTTCCAATCGCGTTTCGGCCCAAGAAGCCGACCCATGGCAAAAGAAAAAGGCCGATAGCTTCCGTCCTCTGACCGATGCGCAAAGATCTGCTATCGAGACCGCAGTCCCGGCCCAAGCCGTAGCGGCTCCCAAAAAAGAACGACGCGTGCTGTTGTTCTATCGATGCGAAGGATTCATCCATGGCTCGATTCCTTACGCAAACTATGCCGTAGAAACCATGGCGAAAAAGACCAAGGCATTCAGCGTCGATCTTGCCGATACCTACGATGTGTTCACTCCTGAGAACCTGGCCAAATACGACCTGATCCTCCTGAACAACACCACCCACATGCAGTTTCAGACCCCGGCCCAGCAGGCTGCATTTCTCGATTTCATCATGAATGGCAAGGGGCTCGCAGGTTTCCATGCGGCCAGCGATAACTTTGGCCGACACCCTAATTGCCGCGCCGTGGTAGGTGGGGAATTCGCCGGGCACCCCTGGAACGCCGGTGGAACCTGGGCATTCAAGCTCAATGACCCAGAGCACGTACTCAATAAGTCCTTCGACGGAAAAGGTTTCTGGCATACCGACGAAATCTACCAATACAATCCAGAAACCTATGTAGGGACCAAAAACCTTCGAATCCTCGTGAGCCTCGATATGAACCAAGAGGCCGTCAGTAAGCTCATCAACGATGGACCCCGCGAGGTCCCGGTCAGTTGGCTCCGATCGGCAGGTAAAGGACGCGTCTTCTACACCAACTTTGGACACCGAGAAGACACCTTCTCCAAACCGATGATTCTCAAGCACATGCTCGACGGACTCCAGTATGCCATCGGGGACCTGGAAGCCGACTCGACTCCGACCGATCAGGCCGGCCAAAAACCCATGGCATTGGCACCTGACCAAACCAAGTAGGACGGATCGGACGGATCGGACTGATCGGACTGATCGGACTGATCGGACTGATCGGACTGATCGGACTGATCGGACTGATCGGACTGATCGGACTGATCGGACTGATCGGTAGTGTTTGCCAAAAAAAACAGCTTCCGCTGCTGAAATTCTTCAACAGTCACACAGGGTGCGAGGTAGGTTCCTACGAGGCTCGATGCGCCTCGAAGAGTCCTTTCACTTCTAGCCCTCGTGGTCCTGCAACATGCTCGCGTCGCTGCGATCCAGAGCCGCTCTTGAAAACCAGCCATCGATCGCCGCCAAGCTGTTGGCGATCGGCTGCTGGCTTTTGTCCTTAGGATGTCTTGTCGCAACCGGCTGCAAAACCCTTACCATTCCGGCGATCAATCCCAACGGAGGAACCGTCTTCTCGGGTCAATCCACGACGCTGGTCTCACCCCATGCTGCCAACAATGGCTATCCGGTTCAAGGTCCATCGTACCAGACCCCCCCGGAACCGAAAAAATGTATGCACGGAGTTCCGACTGGGACCGACGGGAAATCGGGCCATCAGTGCAAACTGTGCAAAGGTGGTGCTACCAGTGCCGATGCGGCCCGAGCCCGATGCGGCGAACTCTTGCTGACTCCCACCAAACTCGTCGCCCCCGTCGGTGGCGAGGTCATCTTGCTCGCTGGGATCTGCGGCAAGGACGGAATGCTCGTGACCGGCGAACCGATTGAATGGATGCTCTCACCCGAGAGCGTCGGACAGATTATCGATGTCGGTGACAACAACCAAAGCCAACGACAGCATTTGTTCAAAAAGCACAAAAACGCCCCCGACACCGGCAAGCTCGATGTCGATTTTGCTCGCGGTCGAACCAGCAGCGAACCAGGGAAAATCACGCGGGGAACGGCGCGTACCCAGGACGATCTGCCCATTCGCATGGGGCAAACGTGGCTGAGTCTTTCAAGCCCGAGCGAGGGGGTCTCGAAGGTAACCGTCATGGCTCCCGAGAGCGAAGCTTGGGATAAACGCCGTCAGACCGCAACCATCTATTGGGTCGATGCGCGTTGGGAGTTCCCACAGCCCCAGCAAAGCACAAGCGGGCAACCGATCACCTTGGTCACCAAGGTCAGCAAAGCCGACGGACTCGTTCCAGCCGAAGGCTGGATCGTGCGTTACCGGTCGTTGAACCCAGAAGTCGCTCGCTTTCTACCTCAGTACGGTGAAGTGTTCGAAAAATATGTCGACCGCAACGGGAATGCGGTCGTGGAATTGGTCAACATGCTTCAACCCAATTCGATCTCCAAGGCCAATGCATCTGCACTGATCGAGGTCGAGGTCGTGCGCCCAGGGCAATCGTCCGAGAACATGCCCGAGTTGCCTCTGGGGCGAGGCACCGTGCAGGTAACCTGGAGCTCTGCGGAACTGAACCTAAGCGTCGCGGGTCCCGAAGTCGCGGTACCAGCACAACCCTTGGCCTATACCGCTACGCTCGAAAATGATGGCTATGCACAGGCCGAGAACGTTGTGCTAACCGCTGCGGTTCCCAACGGAATGAGCATTCAAAGTGTCACTCCCCAACCGACCCGTCGGACCGGAAACAGCATGTCTTGGGATGTTGGCGTTCTCGGGCCGCGACAAGCGCTCGATGTCCAATTGGTCACCGAAGCGACCAGCGAAATGGACGCCCGTGTGGTCTTTGAAGCGACCGGGGCTTCCGGTATCCAAAAGAACGCGGTGATCTCGACGCTGGTCCAAAAACCCCAAGTCACCTTGAGCATCAATGCCGATCCGACCACCACGCAACTCGCTATCGGTGATCTTGCGACGTTCAACATGAAGCTCACCAATACGGGCAACCAAACCGTCACGGACTTGGTGGTTTTCCTCGAAGCTGGACCCGGACTCGTTCACGCCAGGGACGGAGCTAGGGAAGTCTCACGACCCGTGGGCTATCTTGCTCCGGGCCAAAGCGTCGACCTATCGGCTCAGTTTCTTGCCGAGCGCGAAGGCGAATTGACCGTCAAAGCCACCGCCAGGACCGCCAATCAGGTCCTTACAGGATCGGCAGCGACGGTCCGCGCAGTGCCAGGTCCCCAACGCGTACCCCAAGTCGAACTCGAAATGCGGCCAAGCACCGGTGCGAACCCTATCGCTGTCGGTACCGCGACGGCCGTGCAGCTTTTCGTGCGCAACACCGGACCTGTTGCAGTTCGGAATCTGATCGTCACGGTCAAATACGACCCGGCACTGACTCCCACGGGCGCCTCGGCTGGTTTCGAGCCGATGTATGCCAATCAAATCCTGCGATGGCGATTGCCGGAATTGCCCGTTGGCATGACGACCGAATACCAAGTCAACTTCAGCGGGGGCCAAGTCTCGGCCGACGCCCAAGTCGTCGGAACCGTCGAATCGGAGGATCGGAAGGTTCGCGTCATGAGAAACGTCGGTATCCCAATCGTTCAAGCAGGACAGCCCAGTTCCGGGGTCCCGACGGTACCACCGCCGGGGCTGGCTCCAAACGCCCCACCTGCAGCTCCGCCATCCCTTCCGCCAACACTCCCTATGGCCCAGCCACCTGCGGCACCTGCCACCGATCTGCTCGTATCGATCGAACCGGTCAACCGATCCGCAAGACTCAACGAACAGTCGGACTACATCGTCACGGTCCGAAACGCTTCGGCGATCAATCAGCAACAGGTCTCTTTGGTGCTACAAGTCCCCGAGGGGGTGCAGGTGACCGATGTACGCGGGCCTGCAGCCTCGAGTTATCAGTTCGATGAAGCTGGACGAATTCTAACGATGGACCCAATCCAAACCTTGCGTCCTGAGGATCAAGTTGCCTACCGAGTGGTCTTTTTGCACCGTCTCGTCGGGCAAGGCACTCTCAGGGCGATTGCCAAATCGGGGAATGCACCGAACCCTGTAAGTTCCAACTCGACGATTACGACCCTAGGTCCCTCGGAGTAAACGGCGTAACTGCGTCCCCCATGACCACTATCTCCCCTGTGTATCATCGCGGAGTAGGTCTAAGCCAAAATCTCGCGGACCACTCGCCCGTGCACATCGGTCAAACGAAAATCTCTGCCGGAGTACCGAAACGTCAGCTTTTCATGGTCGATGCCCATCAGGTGCAGAAGGGTCGCGTGGAGGTCATGCACATGGACCTTATTCTCCATCGCGGCAAACCCGAATTCGTCGGTCGATCCATAGGTCATCCCACCTCGAACGCCACCACCAGCGAGCCATACCGAAAAACCATGGTTGTTATGGTCGCGGCCCTTGGCCCCTTCGGACACCGGAGTGCGCCCGAATTCACCCCCCCATAGAATCAATGTGTCTTCGAACAAACCTCGCGCCTTGAGGTCCTTGATCAGTGCCGCGATGGGTTGGTCAACTGCTTGGGCTTTCTTGGCATGGTCTGCGATGTTGTCGTGGTCGTCCCACGGTTGACCATTTCCGTAGAAGACCTGGACCATCCGTACACCTCGTTCGACCAATCGACGGGCCGCAAGGCAACCGTCGGCGAATTCACCTTTACCGTAGGCATCGCGGGTCGCCTGTGTCTCTTGATCGAGATTAAAGACATCCTGGGCCTCGGTTTGCATTCGGAATGCCATTTCCAGGGACTGGATCCTTGCCTCGAGCGGGTTGTCGCTACCTCCTCGTTGTTCGAGGTGCATCTGATTGATCTGCTTGAGCAAATCGAGTTGCTCGCGCTGAGAGGTTTTCGAGATCGCTGCGTTTTGGATGTCTCGGATCACACTCTGTGGATCCATTTTCGAGTTGTTGATCTGCGCTCCTTGGTAGATCCCCGGTAGAAACCGATTGCCCCAGAGGGCCGGTCCTACGACCGGCTTGCCTGGGCACAAAACGACGAACCCTGGAAGGTTTTCGTTTTCTGTACCCAATCCGTAAAGGAGCCACGAGCCCATCGAGGGTCTTGTCGGCTGGGTCTCTCCACTGGTCATCATCAAAAGCGATGGTTCATGGTTCGGGATGTTCGTGTGCATCGAACGGATCACGCAAAGATCGTCTGCACAGGTGCTCAAGTGCGGAAAGATCTCACTGATCTCGAGTCCGCTTTGCCCATGCTTATCGAACCGAAAGGGGGATTTCATCAACCCCCCGGTCTTCCTCTCGGTCTTCAGATCGGCTCCGGGAGGTCGTTGGCCATCGTACTTGGTAAGGGCTGGTTTGGGGTCGAAGGTGTCGACTTGCGAGGGGCCACCGTTCATAAACAGGTGGATGATCCGCTTGGCTCGCGCCGGAAACATCGGTTGCTTGGGAGCCAACGGATTTTGCGACGCACCGACCAACGCTGGGTCTTGTCCCAAGAGCCCTTGTTGTCCCAGGATGCCGGCTAGACCGAGCGATCCGAGTCCGGTACCGAGGGTTTGCAAAAGGGACCGGCGCGAAGAGACACCGAGGGATTCGGAAGCGAGTTGTGAGTGATGGACTCTCATGGTTGGCTTTTTGGAAGGGTTGGCTTAGTCGATGTAGAGGAATTCATTGCTTGCAAGCAAGGCTTGAGCATACCTCTCCCATCGATTGAGCTTATTGAGCTCTTTTTGCTCCGGGGCATCGATGGTCTGAAGGTATTCCAAGCCGACTCGCAGCTCGCCCGGGCTGGCCTTGCGTCCAAATGCCAACCTATAGGCATGATGGATTCGATCCTCGAGACCATCGGCCGTTTCGATGAGAATTCGCGCGGCGAATGCTTTGGATTGCTCGATCATGAAGGGACTGTTGAGCACGAAAAGCTGCTGTTGGGGGACTGTGGTTTCGGCTCGGACCGAAGCGGTGATATTTGCGTCGGGAAAATCGAACAGCCGGAGCATGTTGTCCAGCTCGTGTCGGCTGATGAACGCATAGACTGTTCGTCGGTTGTTGCTCGCGTCGGCAAGATTCGTCGAAGGCCCCTGGAGCTTGCTGTCCAATCGTCCGGAGGTCGCAAGGAGCGCATCGCGCCAAGCCTCGACGTCGAGCCGACGCCGGGTCATTCGCCAGAGGTATCGATTGTCAGCGTCGATCTGCTGATTCGAATCATCGCGATCCGAGCTGAGTTGGTAGGTCGCCGAGAGCATGATTTGACGGTGAAGGGATTTGATTGACCATCCCTGTTCGACGAACTTGACGGTTAAGTATTCGAGCAGTTCGGGATGGGTTGGAGGTTCGCCAAGTTTCCCGAAGTTATCAGGGGTACCGACGAGTCCGCGTCCGAAATGGTGTTGCCAAACGCGATTGACCATCACTCGGGCTGTCAATGGGTTTTCGCTTGAGGCGATCGCATTGGCAAGTTCCAGTCGACCGCTTACTTGTGTGAATGGTCTTGGGGGTTGATTGCTGAGAATGTGCAGGAATCGACGCGGTGCGAGCTCCCCTCGATTGGCCGGGTTTCCTCGCACCATGACTTGGAGATCCGAGGGGTTCGCTTCGGCGATGACATGGGCCATCGGATACATCTCTGGAGATTCGCGACGGAGGGTTTCGAGTTCGCTGCGCTGTACGCTTAGTGTTTGGCGAAATACCTCAGGTAGCTTGGCCTCGATGTCTTTAAGCTCCATGGCAAAGAGTCCCTTTTCGCCAATGATCTCGGCGAGCAGGTCGGATTGCCCGACCTGAACATCCGTCGGCGACTCGGTGTAGAGGCGGAACTGGACCCTTGCGTTATTCCCGCAATCGCCACCTTGGTCGGCCCCGCTGTTGTCTAAACCGCCTAGAGCGACGAACCGTTTTGCATCGTCGGGAAGTTCAAACCGCAGAACGGAAGTCGAGTGAGTCCCGATCCCCTTGGGATAGGACTTTCCCGCGACCCGAAGGGCTTGTCCGCTGACATTTTTATTAAGGTTCACGCTTCCATAGGTTGCTGTGACGGTCTCCCATTTTCTTTCGGTCAGGTCGATTTCGCCCGATGCGGTAATGAGTTTCGGCTCAAGCCAATCGGCGTGATCGCAACTCGGTCCATTGCCTCCGTCGTTGACGACCAAGAACAGTTCCTTGGCACCTTGGATCTCCACATCGATCGAGGCCGTCGGCGAACTTCGAGTCACCATCGGGCTGATGTAGCGAGCGTTTCCCGTCGGGGAACTTTGCGTCAGCTTTGATTGCTCCTCGGGGCTTAACTGGCCATCGCGTTGGCGGAGTAGCAGTTGAAGATGTTCCTCGAATGCAATGGCTGCTGCCTCGGATTGAATCATGGATTGTTTCACAGATTCCTCGTCGGATCCTGTCTCGATAGCTTGAAACCAGGACTTCAGGGGCAGCGGCGGGGAGGACTCTTTGGATTTGAGAAAATCGATCCATCGTTTCAGGACCGAGGCTTCGAGGTTATTTTCTTTGGCAAACGAGGGTAATTTCAAAGATGGTGCGGATGCTTTGGCTAGCTGAAACCCACGGGTTGCCATCAGGTAGTGCTTGACCTCGGAAATCCGAGCTTCGCGGAGTTTTGGGCCTTGGCGCGCGATGGTCTGTTGGATCGCTTCATCGAGCTGCTTTATTTTTTGTTGCGCTGCGTTGTAACGGTCGACTTCCGGGGACGGAACCAAAGGGGCGTTGTGGAGTCGGGAGCTGTGGAAAACACCAGCGAGCGAATAATAGTCTTGCTGAGGTATCGGATCGAACTTGTGATCGTGGCAGCGGGCGCAGGAAACCGTCAGGCCCAAGAAGCCTCGAGTCAAGGTATCGATGCGATCGTCGAGTTCGTCGGCAGCAGCTTTAGCCGCGTCCGTGTTCTTGTAGTACTGGGCACCTAGTCCGAAGTAGCCTAGTGCAGGGAGGTTTCGCAACTTTTCGGTTTCGTCGATCGGCATCACATCGGCAGCGATTTGGTATTTGACAAAAAGGTCGAAGGGCATGTCGGAATTGAATGCCTCGATAACCCAATCGCGATAGCGATAACCGTGGGTGTTCGGTTGGACACTAAATGTGTGCGCTTGATCCTCGGAGTACCTTGCCACATCGAGCCAGTAGCGGCCCCATCGTTCCCCATAGGATGGCGAATCCAGGAGCCGATCGATCAGCTTGGCAAACGCGTTGGTGTTCTCGTCGGCAAGAAAGGCATCCACTTCCTGCGGAGTCGGAGGTAGTCCTGTCAGGTCAAACGATGCGCGCCGAATCAGTTCCAGTTTCCCAGCTTTCGAAACCGGTGAAAGTTGGCGGGCTTCCATCGCTGCGAGCGTGAAGTGATCGATTGACGACTCGATCCAGTCCGATCGCTTCGTGGCGGGCAGTTCAGGATTTTTTGGGGATACAAACGACCAGAACAGGCGAGCCTGTTCAAAGTCGATCGACTTTTTGATTGGCGCCGAACTACCGGTTCGCGGATCCGTAGCCCCGCTATCGACCCATTGGGCAAAGTCAGCGATGACTTGGTCTGGAAGCTTCCCTCGTGGCGGCATTTGAGTCGATTCGTAGCGAAGGGCTTGGATGATCAAGCTCTGTTCGCTTTTCCTGGGGACCAAAGCGGGCCCGGAGTCGCCCCCTTGGGCTAGCCCTTGTGCGGTCTCGAGCGATAGTCCACCTTGGAGCGTTTTCGATTCGCTCGAGTGGCATTCGTAGCAATGCTCAACGAGAACGGGGCGGATTTTCTTCTCGAAGAACTCCAGTTTAGCGGTTTGCTCGGCGTCGGGTTGAAGATCTTGCGGTAGCCCGCTAGAGCATAGGAGCAGTACTGCACCGAGAAGGCTCAGAACTAGGCGCACGGAGCGATGGGAACAGCGCAGGATGGCAAGCATACGGAATGTGGGCTGAGGTGGGGGATGGGTGCCAGCACGGTGGGGAGGATGGCTTAGTATAGCCCATCTTTCCGTAGGATTCCACTCAGAGTCATGGTAGAGCGATTGTCCCCAATCGCTCCTAGTTTGTCGTAGACGTATTGTCTTGCATGGTAGAGCGATTGTCCCCAATCGCTCCTAGTCGTCGGTAACGACGGGTCTTAAGGCTTTTGCATCACGCTACCGGAGGCTGTTTCCTCGTCTTGGATCGGGCGAGGTGGTACCAGACCTTAGAGCTTTCCTAAGCAGACCTAAGCCCACTTAAGGTGCTCCCCATTCAAATCGCGACGACCAGTTAGCCAGCACCGGCGTTTGACTAGCGTCTGGCTCTCAGCGTTTTTCGCATTGCTCTACTCTTCGAATCGCCGTGGCCTGAGATTCGTTGGATCCTGCTTAGAGATCTCGCGCAGGAAGGTGGCAAGCTCTTCCTGTGTCTCTTCGTTGGCGTGGACCACCAAGACCGAGCCGACCATCGACATCATGGAAGTCCCCCCAGAGTTGACCCAAGTCTCTGGAGTTATCAACGTTTCGATAGCGTGAATGAGATCGTTCGTTACCGTGTTGTTGGGAAAGATAAAGCTAAGGTCATAGTAGCGGATGATATTGGCCGAATTCTTTTTGTTGGTGACAACGAGTGCTTCTCCTTTCACTACCGTCGTCAAATTCAATGGTTCGAGTACTTGTCGGATGATGTCGCGTGCTCGCGTGTCCGTGCGAACTGCCATTACGGGGTCCTCTGGTGTGATGGTCTCATCTTCCAATCCTTTCTCATCGATCAAGATAGCGATCCCCAATTCGTCGCTCAGCGTTTGAAAGAAACTGCGCAGGGGTGTTTTCCCGAGGCTTACGTCGATACGTTTGTCCAGCCTGCGGCGAATATCAGCTTCTCGCTCATTGGCCTCGGCATCCGCGGCACCATCGAGCCAACCTGGAACCTCGGCATTCGCTTTGGACCATTCGTAAGGGACCAGCAGTTTTGGCGCAGGCCAGTTCGCAGACGTGGCTAAATAAATCATATCGCCCCCGCCCATACCTCCCATCCCACCCACACCCCCGCCCACACTGCCCCCCATACCGCCCATCTGGGCAAGCACATCAGGTTGGTCGCTGGATGTTTCTCTTTGAACGAGAATTTCAGGGGTTTGGTTTACAAACCCCAACCCGCCGATTTTCAGTGCGGTCACCAGTGCGATACCCCCAGCGATACCGACCATTGAGAAAAAAGATCTAGTCATGAGCGTTTCTCCATTGAAGAGATGCAGAAAAGAGAGACCGAGAAGAGTAGGTTGCCGACTTGGATGCGCGATCCGCAAAGAACCCACCCAAACCTGCTTACGGAATTGTAAACCTATACGTTGGCCGTCGCCAACATTTTCCGTTCGCTCGGAACTATTTCTCTAGGCTTGCTTGGCCGGAAAGTTCTAGCGCAGCAGTCGAGTCAGGTTCGTGTACTCGTCGGTCCAGAGTGGAACCGAGCGGGGTCGATTGAGATACTCGGGCAAGTCCTTGATTTCGTCGGCGACTTGTTCGAGGAATTGCGGGTCCTTGCTCATAATCACGTAGTAGTTTCGACTCAGTGTATCGGTCTCCTTGCGGTATATCCTGCGATAACCATATCCGTGCTTTTGAGCCAATTGCTCAGTGACGGGAAACAAATCCAAGTGCGTGTTGGTGATATGGATCGCCAGCAGTCCGTCGGGCTTTAGGTGCTGCGAGTAGATGCCGATGGCTTCATCGGTCAGAAGGTGCGTCGGAACCGCATCCCCGGAGAACGCATCGAGGATCAGCAGATCGAACTGCTGGTTGGCGCCGGATTTGAGTTCCCGTTCAAGTTGCAAACGGGCGTCTCCCAAGATCGTGTCGACTTTACCTCGGCAGTCCGAAAGATAGTGAAACCATTGAGTGTTATTGGCCACCTCGATGACTTGGGGATTGATTTCATAGAAGCGAATCCTATCTTCGGCTCGTGCGTAGGTGGCAACTGTACCTACTCCCAAGCCAATCGTTCCAATATGGCATTGCGAGTGCTTTTGCTGAACGTAGCGAATGCCAATCTCACATCCTGAACCTTGGCCGTAATAGGTCAAGGGTAGATGTCTTTTGGTAGGATCCGCATACTGCACGCCATGCTGAATATGCCCACTGTAGAAAGCGAACATATCCTCTGGGGTATTTCGATCTAGGCGGTCTACAGATAGCACGCCATAAAAATTCCTGGCTTCATGTAGAACGCTTGCGCTATCGGAATCGTTATCCGGCAAAGCCTCGCGAAAGAGGTAAAAGCAAGTGCTGATGGCCAAGAGTGATGCAAAGCCAAAAAGCCCAAGCCGAATCGGGCTGCGTTTCTGTGCAAGGATCGAGTAGAGAACGACGATGCACAGGAGTGTACAGCACAAAAAAGCGAGCGTAAGTTCAAAGAACGTTTTGAAAACATACGGTGCGATCAGATTCACCAGGATACCCCCCAGAGCGCCTCCGAGTGAAATGGTCAAATAGAAACGTGTCAGATATCCCGGCCCCGGTTTGGACTTTGCAAGCTCCCCATGACAAACCACGAGTATGCAGAACAATGCGGAAAAATAGACACCCGCCTCCAACCACCATAGCTTTGAGAGTTGGATTTCATTGGCACCGGTGCGTCCTAGCACCCCATTGAAAATGTCCGAAGCCAAGTAAACAAACTCGGTGTAGTTCGACAAACAGAAAAGCAACAAAAGCCCAACCATTGTGTAGAAAGAACGGGAATACCACTTGGGCTGGTCGAACGCCACGATGAACGAAAGCAGATAAAGTGCTAAAGGGACAATCCACAGCAGCGGTACGGTGGCAATGTTCTGGCATACCTCATTGGTCACCGCCAGAAACACGATGCAGGCCAATGTCGGTAGCACAATCCACTTGACCATCTGAAAAAGACTTGGTGGCCCCTCGATGATACCGCTAGTTTGAATCCCACCTGCAGAACCTTTGGAGTTGGAAATCGAGGATGTGCTCGTTATCGAAACCAAGGGAAGACGTTGTGAGTTCCGTGAATAAGTCAACCAAGCACAGTAGCCACAACAGAGCGTAAATACGGCAAAACCCACCGACCACATCGCCGCTTGGGAAACGATTCCCCAGTTAGCCTCAAAGAAAAACGGATAACTAATCAATGCCAACAATGATCCAAAATTCGAAAGCGCGAACAAACGGTAGGGCGATTTGTCAAACGATTCACTGAACCACTTTTGAAGCAACGGCCCTGTCGACGAAAGTGCAAAGTAGGGTAGCCCAACTGTTGCTCCGAGCAACATTAAAACCTGCAGCAACGGCCACTCGTTATCCGCACCGGTAGGGCGTAGGGAGGCCGGAGGTATCAGTCGATTGATCGCGACGCTTCCAAGAGCGATCGCTAAGACCCCTAGGTGCAGATACAACCGAGACCGAGGCGTTAAGTGAACACTTGTTAGGTGGGCGTATAGATAGCCCAAGAAAAGAACGATTTGAAAAAAGAGCATAGCCGAAGTCCAAACCGCAGGGGTGCCACCAAACCATGGCAGAATGAACTTGCTCAGCAGCGGTTGGACCTGGAACAACAAAAATGCACTGAAAAAAACCGTGATCGCAAAGGCCAAGGGGGGAAAAACCCCCGAGCCTCGTGGCGCATTTTCTTGCTGCATCGCTAAATCCTAAGTCGACGTTCCAAACAATGTTCTCGTAATTCTATAACGATTGAAGAATCTCCATGCACCTAGCAATAATCCAATTTTTCTCAAGAAATCGCGGTTTTCTCCCGGACGGTGTATTGTGATCGCGCCCTGGTAAATACGATAAGCCAAGTCGATTCAGCCAATGTCCAAGTTGTTTTTGGCCGATTCATCAGCTAGACTCATTCAGATCGTTAGTAGCCGCTCCTCGGAAGCCCTACTGCGCCCTCGCCTCACCCGCATCCTTCCACTAGGCGACTCTGCAACGCAGAAGGGCTAATCCCGGCGTTCCTGGCCCCCATCCGATTGCATGCCATCGGCGGTCGGCGTTCACTTTACCGAACTGTGCCCGCGCATGGCCCGAAGAAAGTTATCCGAGGCCCTGAATGATCAGCTTACTTGACCACCCGTCGATCAGTGGGAAGTACCTCTTCCCACAAAATCGAAAGTTGAAACGACCCTTTGTAGTCCATGTCAACAACGTCGAGTTGGCTTGCTTCCATAGGATTGTTGACAACAGTGGATTCACGTTGATTCACTTTCACGGCAATGGCGAAGCGGTAGTAGACTATGTTCCGTTTATGGCGGACGTTTTTGAAGACATGGGGCTCAATCAGTTATTCGTCGAGTACCGAGCCTACGGTGGGTCTTCAGGCGAGGCGAAACTTGTCGCTATGCTTGCCGACGGTGAGGCGGTTATGCAAGCTGCCGGAATTGCCCCGGAGCAAGCAGTTGTCTTTGGTCGCTCCATCGGTTCATTGTACGCCATCGAGTTGGCGCATCGACAACCAAGCGTTGCAGGGCTGATTATCGAAAGCGGGATAGCGGATCCTTACGAGCGATTTTTGGCCTACTCCTATCTTGAATCTTCCGGGATTAGCGAATCCGACGTCAAGGCCGAGGTTGCCAAGCACTTCAATCACCAATCGAAACTAGCGGGCTACACCAACCCGCTGCTGATCCTGCATGCCGAAAATGACCGTTTGATTGATATGTCGCACGCCGAGCGCAACGAGGCGTGGGCAGGTTCAAAGACCAAGCGGCTAGTGCGATTTCCAAAGGGCGATCACAACACAATCTTCCCAGCGAACATGAATCCGTACATTGCTGCTGTCAAAGAGTTTGTCGAAGGGCTTGGGCGATGAACAATTCCGCTCTTGCCGCTCATCATCGCTTACCTGTTTGCCTGCCGCAGGCGAGCGCTTGTTCGTTTCGATACGAGCCTATCAGCGGCGTTTGGTTTTGGGGCTCGAACGTTTTCCGAAAGACTTAGGCGGATTGGATCCCTCGCGAGGTTTGATCTTTTTGACCTTTCCGCTGATGCTTCGGCGTCGCTTTGTCGACGCACCTGCGGTGCGAGGTTCACTGCTTGTCTCGCTACGCGCCGCACCGCGAGCCTCACCACGGGTTTTCTTGGTCCGGCGAAAAACGCTCGCCCCATGAAGTTCGGGGTCTTGATCGTTCGGAGAGTGATGCGGATGGTCCTGATCGATCGGGATCGGCATTTTGATGACCTTCTCGATTTCCCGCAGGTACTTCAGTTCATCTCCTGAGCACAGAGTGATGCTCTCACCGCTAGCACCGGCGCGGGCTGTGCGACCGATCCGATGGACATAGGCTTCGGCTTCGACCGGTACGTCGAAATTGATTACATGGCTGATCTCATCGATATCGATTCCGCGGGCTGCGATATCCGTTGCGATAAGCACTCTGATCTTGCCATCGCGAAAGCCGTTCAACACGCGTTGCCTCGCGTTTTGAGATCGGCCTCCGTGGATTCCTTCTGCGGATTCCCCTGCATCGATCAGAGATTTAAAGAGCCGATCGGCTCCATGCTTGGTGCGCATAAACACCAAGACGCGGGTCCTGGATTTGTCCGATAGCAATCGATCCAAAACTCGACGTTTGTTGCCCCGATCGACAAACATAACCGATTGCTTGACACGATCGGCCGTTCGGGACGGCGGTGTGACCATGACGCTCACTGGGTTATGCAGCAAGGTGGTGGTAATTTTTTGGATTTCCGAAGGCATGGTTGCCGAGAGAAAAACCGATTGGCGATTCCGAGGGAGTTGTTTAACGATCCTTTGGACATCGGGCATAAATCCCATATCGAGCATTCGATCGGCTTCGTCCAGAACGAAGAAGCGAAGCTTGCTCAGATCGCAGTAGTCCTGATGGATCAAGTCCAGGAGGCGACCTGGGGTCGCGACGATGATGTGGATCCCTTTGACCAGCGCCGCGACCTGCGGCCTCTGCCCGACGCCGCCGAAGATCGTCGTATGGCGGACCTTGGTGAATCGGCCGATTGCGCTGATGTTTTCCGAGATCTGAACCACGAGTTCACGCGTGGGGGCAAGAATGAGGCCTAGGGGCTGATAAGGAGTCGCGTACTGTCCTAGCTTGTGGATCTGTTGAAGAATCGGTATGGCAAAAGCCGCCGTTTTTCCCGTGCCGGTCTGGGCGCAACCCAAAAGGTCCTTACCCTCCAAAAGGGGAGGGATTGCCCCTGCCTGGATCGGTGTGGGGGTCAGATATTCAAGGGCCTTTAGAGCCGATTGGATCTCCGGAATGATGGGGAGATCAGAAAACGTGCTGGACACAAATACCTCGATGGACCCATCGCATGGGTTAGCCGTTGCAATTAAAACCGACGGTGAGTCTAGGTCACAGCGAGAGTAAATATAAGGCCAATTCGATGTTCCTGATGGAAATCGGGCCAGACCGAGCGCCGCGGGAAGATGCCATCGGGGGCAAGGGGCCCCAAGCTCACTCGCCGGAAATCCAAACCCCGAGGAAAAAGAGGATCCCTCCGAGCAAGATCGCCATCGGGAGGGTTAGTACCCAGGCGATGAGGATCTTGCGAATCGTACCTAGCTGCACCCCGGACTTGTTGGCCCACATGGTGCCTGCGATTCCTGAGGAGAGGACTTGGGTGGTGCTGACTGGAGCATGGAAGATATCGGCAAGCCCGATGGTGATCGCAGCTACGGTCTCTGCCGCGGCACCTTGGGCGTAGGTCAAGTGCGTTTTTCCGATCTTCTCAGCGATCGTCACGACAATCCGTTTGTAGCCGATCGTCGTTCCGATTCCCAAAGCGAGGGCAACCCCGAGAACCACCCAAAATGGGACATATTCGATCGAGTGCTTGAGCACCTTGCGGTGCGGAGCAAGTTGCTTGGACAACTCGGGTGCGAGCTTCGCTTTCTCGAGCTCTTTGCCGAACCGATAAATCGATTGGCGAACTTGCCATCGCTCGTCAGAAGGGACGTCCTTGAGGGAGGACTTGCCTGCGAGGCCCGATTCGATTTCGTCGAGTTGATCGATCAGCTTCGAATGCTCGCCTCCGCTTTGTGCAAGCGAGCCTTTCATCGCGACGGCCGCATCGTGGACTTCGACGGCAAGTCCAGGGTGGCGCAGGTCCATCGCGTAATAGGCAGGCAAGAAACCGATGAGTGCCAGTAGGATCAACCCCATTCCCTTTTGACCGTCGTTCGAGCCGTGTGCCATGCTTACCCCACCGCAGGTTGCAATGAGAACGGCTCGGATCCATGACGGCGGATTGTCCCCCTCTCCAGGTGGGTGATACAGATTGGGGTTCTTCAAGACGACTTTCATCGCCAAGAGCAGCATGGCCGCTGCGAAAAAACCGATCATAGGAGACAGCAACAGGGCCTTCCCCACATCCATCGCCTTGTTCCAGTTGACTCCTGAGAGGTTTCCCTCGGTCATCAAGCTATTGGCAAGTCCCACGCCAAGTATCGAGCCTATGAGTGTGTGGGAACTCGAAACCGGAAGCCCCATCCACCAGGTACCCAAGTTCCATATGACGCCTGCGAGAAGCAACGCGATGACCATGACGATCGCCCGTGAACTACTCCCCTCGATCAGGAGTCCCACGGGAAGCAAATTGACGATGCTAAATGCGACAGTGGTCCCTCCGATGAGAACCCCCAAGAAATTCATGAATCCCGAAAAGAAAACCGCAGGAGTCGGCTTGAGTGTTTTGGTGTAGATGACCGTTGTAACGGCGTTGGCCGTATCGTGGAATCCGTTGATGAATTCGAACGCAAAGGCGATAAATAAGGCGAAAAAAAACAGGAATTGTCCGATGGCGCTAAGATTTCCAAAAGCTTCCCAAAAAGTGGTGTTCATGATCGATTCCTTGTTCGGTTCGCAGGGGCAAACACAGAAGCTTGGGGTACAATAGCCGTGGTCATTGAAGATTTCGCCAAGATTGTCAGTAGAGTTGTATGAATTGCAAGACCTCTGGCCGACGTTCGCCAAGCAATGCCAAGTATCCGTGGGGAATGCTCCCTGGCCGTTTTTTGCCAAGGAGTTGCAGAGTGGCCGTACTTTCCTGCGTCGAGGGTTCTTGGGTGGTGGGTTCTTGGGTGGTGCTCCTTTGGACCATTCTTTTTCAGACCACGGCTCTTCTTGGCCAAATCCCGGTTGATTTTCAAGCAACAGGCGATGTTCAAAAACCAGTGGACTATCAGAATGAGGTTCGGCCAATCCTGGCCAACCACTGCTTTGCATGCCATGGGTTCGATGATCAGGGGCGACAAGCCGATCTTCGCCTCGATCTGGAAATGGTCGACTCAGCTTCCGGGGGGGCTAGTCCAGCGATCGTTCCGGGCAGGCCCGACCAGAGCGAAATGGTTCGTAGGATCCATAGCGAGGATCCCGACTTGCTCATGCCCCCTGCATCTTTCAATAAACCCCTTACGGATGCTCAAAGAGAGGTTTTGCGACGCTGGATTGCCCAAGGCGCACGCTATGAAAAGCATTGGGCGTTTTCGAAGTTAACGCGTCCATCGCCGCCGATTTCGAAAAACGACATCGACACCAAAGCAGCCAATCAAGTAGCCAACATCGAATCCAACGCGATCGATCGGTGGGTGCAAAGAGAACTGGAGCAGCAGAGCCTGAGTCGTTCCCCGCGCGCGTCGACCCCCACGCTTGTGAGGCGTCTGTACCTGGATCTTGTCGGTACCCTTCCAAGCCCCGAGGAGGTCCAAGCCGTCTGCGAGGATCGTTCATTAAACCCGATCGATCGGTTGATCGAAAACCTATTGGCGAGCCCTCAGTTCGGCGAACGCTGGGGGCGGTTCTGGCTCGACCAAGCCCGCTATGCGGATTCCAACGGATTTTCCATCGACGGGGCGCGCGTCATGTGGCCCTACCGCGACTGGGTGATCGCCGCGGTCAATTCCGATATGCCCTTCGATCAATTCACCATCGAGCAACTCGCCGGGGATCTGCTCGACCCCTCAGGTGCCTTGCGCGCGAGCAAGAGTCAACGCATTGCAAGCGCTTTCCACCGCAACACAATGATCAACGAAGAGGGAGGTGTCAAAGCAGACCAATACCGGCACGAAGCGATCATCGATCGGGTCAACACCACCGGTTCGGTTTGGTTGGGATTGACCCTTGGCTGCGCTCAGTGTCATACCCACAAATACGATCCGATCAGCATCGACGACTACTACCGTCTCTATGCATTTTTTAATGCTTGCGCCGATAACAACTCTGCAGGTCCGACCCTCGAGGTTCTCGAAGGCGAAGTCTTCGGATTGCCCGATTCGGTTTTTGAGGATTTGTCGGAGTTGAAGAAACTTCGAGAGAAACTCAGTTCCCTGGAGGCTCAGCAGAAGAAGCTTGCCGAAGCACAGATACCAGAGTTGCAATGGAAACAGGTCTCTTTACTGCATGCCATGGGCTCCGATGGCCCCGAATTCCTACCCTTGGAGTTCCGTGATGACGGCTCGGTATTGGTCCCCGATCGACTACGGGGAAATTCGGTGTTGAAAGTCGAATTCATCCCCCACCAAGCGACTGAAATCTCTGGACCGATCACCGCGATACGACTGCGCACGCTGCCCGACGACTCCTTGCCGCAACGCGGTCCGGGGACGGCCGGAAATGGGAACTTCGTACTCTCGGAATTCCAACTCTTCAGAGGGGCGGTTCGCCAAGCGTTCACTCAAGCTTGGGCTGACCATTCGCAACCGAAATTCTCCGTCGCCGGTGCAATCGATGGCGACCCCAAGACAGGTTGGGCAATCAATACCGATGCAGCTCAAATCAAAGCGAACCCGGAATTGAAGATGAATGCGCCGCACTGGGCGGTCTTCGCTCTTGCCAAACCTATCGAGCCTAGCGGCACTCCGATCGATGTTCTACTGATGCACGAGATCAATCAGGGATATCTTGTGGGCCGTTTCGCTTTGGATGTCAGCACAAGTCCTATTCCTCAACAACCCAAAGTGCCTCAAGAGGATCTTGAGGCACTCAAATCCCAGATCGCTCATTACAGTAGTCGATTGCCAAATCAGGGGAAGCTCTTTGCGCAGATGGTCTCGAAAGATCAACCAGAACCACCGACAACCTATCGATTGCTGCGAGGCGATTTTCTCAGTGCGGATAAAGACAACGGTCCTCTGGATCCGACGATCCCCTCGGTGTTTCGAGCTGGGCATGAGCTCGCGATGCACAACCGACTCGACTTGGCCCGCTGGATTGTCTCCTCTGACAATCCACTCACGGCCCGCGTGATGACCAACCGCGTTTGGATGAAGCTATTCGGGACTGGATTGGTCGAAACGGAGAATGATTTTGGGTTGCAAGGGGCCATGCCAAGCCATCCGGAGTTGCTCGATTGGCTGGCCAGTGACTGGGTCGATTCGGGTTGGTCGCTCAAGCACCTGATTCATCGGATCGTCACGTCGGAAACCTACCAACAGTCAAGCGCCTGGCGCGAGGAGCTTGCTCAAGTCGATCCGGCCAATCGGTTGCTCGCTAGGCAATCTCGGATTCGGCTCGATGCAGAGATCCTCCGCGATCGAGCCCTTTCTGCAAGCGGAGCGATTTGCCTTAGAGTCGGAGGGCCTAGCGTCCATCCACCCCAGCCCGCCGGCGTCTACAACTTCACCCAGACGACCAAGACCTGGAAAGAGGACACAGGGGCAAATCGATACCGGAAAACGATGTACACCGAGTTTTTTCGAAGCGCACCCTATCCGTTGTTTACGACTTTCGACAGCCCCGACTTCAGCACCGTGTGCACCCGTCGCAGTCGGACCAATACGCCACTGCAAGCCCTCACGCTGGCCAACGATCCGGTCTTTTGGGAACTGGCCGAACTCTTGGTGCAAAGGGCGAAACGCGAAGCCGACCCACTTTCGGTCGAGCAACGGATCCATCGCATGGTTCTGCTGGCTTGGTGCCGCGATCCGAGCCGAGAGGAACTCGAACGCTTGAACGAGTTTTATCGGGCAACCCAAGAGTACTATCGCCAGAACCCAGCGGAAATTCATCATTCCCCAGGCACCCAAGCAGCCGATCCCAATGATGCGGCTTATGCCCAAGTCGCACGCGTGCTATTGAATACCGATGAGTTCGTGAATCGCGAGTAGGATGGAAACCAAACGAGGAATCCAAAAAACATGGACAATGTGCGCATCAAAACGAGCATCGATCGAAGGGCCCAATGCATCATGCAGTACAACCGCCGCGCCATTCTCAGCGCCGCGGGAGTTGGCCTTGGAGCAATCGCCCTGGAGTCGATGATGGCTCAGGAAACGCCAAAACCGCTCGGAATGCTTCCGGATTTCCACGTTCCTCCGAGGGTCAAGAACGTCATCTTTTTATTCATGGCTGGTGGGCCAAGCCAACTCGAACTCTTCGAGGACAAGCCTGTGCTCAGGGAATACCAAGGGAAATTGCCTCCGGAAAGTTTGACCAACGGCCGCCGCTTTGCGTTCCTGCCTGCCGACGCAAAGCTCCTCGGGAGCAATCGCAAGTTCGAGCGATACGGACAGTGCGGCATGGAACTCAGTTCCCTGTTGCCTCATCACCAGAAAATCGTCGACAAGGTTTGTTGGCTTCGAGGTATGAAGACCGATGTGTTCAATCATGGTCCTGCGAAGCTGTTTATGAACACCGGATTCCAAGCTCCCGGGCGGCCGAGCATCGGCTCATGGGTGACCTATGGGCTTGGCAGCCACTCGGAAAGCTTGCCAGGGTTCGTCGTTTTGCAATCCGGTCCACGCGGGCCCAGAGCCGGCAATACTCTTTGGTCGGCCGGCTTCTTGCCGTCGAAATTCCAGGGTGTACCCTTACGGAGCCAGGGGAGTCCCATCCTGCATTTGGAGAATCCCAAAGGGGTCTCAGGGAGCGTGCAGCAAGGTTTCATCGAAGCGACCAACGATATGAACCGATTGCGGTATGCCGAAGTTTCCGATCCGGAGATACAGACCCGTATTGCCGCATACGAAACTGCCTTTCGCATGCAGACATCGGCACCCGAATTGATGCGGGTCGACCAGGAGACGGCCCAGACGCTTGAGCTCTACGGAGCCGAGCCTGGAAAAAGCTCTTTTGCTAACAACTGTTTGCTCGCCCGTCGACTCGTCGAACGCGGGGTCCGTTTCGTGCAGTTGTATCATACAGACTGGGATCACCATGGGGGCAAAAACGCCGATCTAGACGATGCGCTCGATAAGGTCTGTTTGGAGGTTGATCGAGCATCCACGGCCCTGATCCTCGATTTGGAACGGCGAGGATTGCTTCAAGAGACGTTGGTGATCTGGGGAGGGGAATTCGGTCGAACGCCCATGGGTGAACCTCGTGAGACTACCGGCAGAGACCACCATGTCGATTCGTTCACCATGTGGATCGCTGGCGGAGGTATTCAAGCCGGCAAGATCCACGGGGCGACCGATGAACTCGGCTTTGGAGTGACCGAGGGGCTTGTTCATGTCCATGACCTTCACGCAACAGTGCTCCATCTGCTTGGAATCGATCATCAACGATTGACCTATCGGTTCCAAGGCCGAGACTTTCGGCTCACCGATGTGCACGGAAGGCTCGTCGATGAGATCCTCGCTTAAACGGTCGGCTAGAAGCTTTTGCGGCCACATGGTAACCTTGGTATTAAAAACGTCTCCATTCGGTCCAACCCTCTATTGAACAAAGCTATGAGCCAATCCGAAACGATCAATCCGCAATTGCAAGCTTACGAGTCGACCATCGATGGACTCAGGGCCACAGGCCATCAATTCTGGACCCGCGGCTGGTCGCTAGGCACTTCGAGCAATTACTCTGCGGTCATCGAACGAGAACCCTTGAAGCTTTTGGTCACAGCCAGCGGCAAAGACAAAGGGCATTTGGGACCCAATGACTTTGTGGTTTGTGATGCCCAAGGCAATCCGGTATTTGGGAATCAACCCAAAAGCAGTGCAGAGACTTTGCTCCACTGCCTTGCTGCTCGCCGAGGTGCTGGGGCGATCCTCCATACCCATAGCGTCTGGTGCACTCTGCTCTCGGAGCACTTCGCTGCGATCGGTGGAATCCGTATCAGCGACTTTGAAATGCTCAAAGGTCTCGAGGGAATTACTACCCATCAGGCGAGCGTCTGGGTTCCTATTTTCGAAAACACCCAAGACATCCCCTCGTTGGTGGTTCAGGTTGAAAAGTACTTTCAAGACCATCCAAATGAGCCTTGTTGGGGATATCTGATTCGCCGCCATGGCATGTATACCTGGGGCAAAGACCTGGCGGAAGCAAGACGCCACATAGAGATTCTTGAATTCCTCCTAGAGTGTCTTGGGCGATCGACGAAATTGGTATAACGCCATCATGCTTTCCTTAGTTTTTCGCACCATCGCCCACTTCCACCGTCTCTTGCTTCCCGTGGCCCTTGGGGTGGCAATCTCTAGCGCTGTGATCGTCGGTGCGCTCCTTGTGGGCGATAGCATGCGGGGTTCCTTGCGATTCATCGCCCTGGATCGCATCGGTTCGATTCAGCGAATGATCGTGGCGCCACGGTGGTTCCATCAATCGGCCTTGCAAGCCGATCCATCCCGACCCGGCCCAGGATCCATGGTCGGATTGCTTTGGATCCAAGCAGTCGTCGCCGAGCATCAAGACCGCTCGGAGGAATCCGAAGGAAAAATCACGACTCATCGGGTCACCGAGATGACTCTCATGGGAGTCGATCAGAGCTTCTGGGAACTCGGCACAATCCTGCCTGCATCGACGCTGGGCGACGAACAACTCGTATTGAATCGCTCTCTTGCCGATCAGCTCAAGGTCAAGATCGGCGATCGTGTCACGTTGAAGGTCTCTCGCGATGCGGTCGTTCCGGCCGACAGTGCACTTGGTAAACGAGATACCGAAGTGGTCGCGTTATCCAGATGGCAAGTCGTGGATATCGTCCCAGATAAAAGCTTAGGCCGCTTCTCGCTTCGCAGTGACCAACGGCCGGTTCTCAATGCCTATGCATCCAAAGAGTCACTGCAAAAAGCCCTGGAGATCCAGGGCCAAATCAATGCGGTCGCCAGTTCGATCCCCGACTCCCAACCCCTCTTGGAGACTTTGCAACTGAGTCTCGATGACTTGGGGCTCCGCTGGGAGAGGGTCCAACGGGTCTTTCCCGATAAATCGATCGGGGAATCCACAGACCGAGAACTCCCGTCGGGCACCGAGCCTGTTTCCGTGTTCGATTACGATCAGTTGACCAGCCAGCAGATGATGATCCCAGACGCTCTTGCCGATGCGTTAGCAGACGGCTCGTCGCGACGCGTACTGAGTTACTTGGCCAACAACACCGAGGTCCTTGCAAATCAAAGGGTTGAGTCTCAGGGACGCAGCGTCCCGTATTCGATCATCAGCGGAGTCGATTGGGAACTGATTGCTCGGATGCTCTCCGATGGCCGCAAAGATCCAGTACCCATGGATTGGGTTGTGATTCATGATTGGATGGCCAGGGAGCTCGACGCCAAAGTCGGAGACCGACTGAAAATTGATTATTTTCTACCCGAGACAGTCGAAGGCACCGAAGTTGAGACGAGCTTTGAAGCAAGCATTGTGGCGATCGCGCCTTTGCGAGAACCCGCACAAGCTTATCGTCGCAAGTCTCCAGCGAGGTTCGCAGAGCCTCCGAGTGTATTCAACGACCCGGCTTGGACTCCCTTGGTCCCGGGGATCACCGATCAAGAGTCTATTTCGAACTGGGAGACTCCGTTCGCATTGACTCGCAAAATTGAAAAGCAGGATGACGAGTACTGGAATTCGCACCGTCTGACCCCAAAGTTATTCATCTCCGAGCAACGGGCTAAAGAGTTATTTGGATCGCGTTTCGGATCGCAAACAGGAATCCGTTTCGATGGGCTCAGCGATGCGCAGCGGCGGGAGCAAGGGGATCGCATTCTTCAGACGGCCAAGGGGAAATTGTCGCAATTGGGTTGGCGTGAACTGCCCCTGAGAGCCCAACAGTTACAGGCTTCAAGTGGGACGACCCCGTTCGATGCATTGTTTTTATCCTTGAGTTTCTTTGTCATCGCAGCCGCATTGATTCTCGTCGCTTTGCTTTTCCGATTGACCATCGAAAAAAGGGCCGATCATTGGGGATTGCTGCTCGCATCGGGCTGGACAAGATCTAAAGTGCGTCGGCTATTGCTGATCGAATCGGCGATGATCGCGGCGATAGGTTCCGCCGTCGGGGTCGCCTTAGGGGTCGCCTACGCCTACGCGCTGCTTGCTGGCTTGAAGAGTTGGTGGGTTGGCGCCATTTCCGTTTCGTTCTTGGATTTTCACATCCGTCCCGAGAGCCTCTGGATTGGATGGATTTCAGGGCTCATTGTTTCTCTTGCCACGACTTGGTTTGTCACGAGGCAATTGCGCAAGGCCAGCGTCGCGCGACTGCTCAAAGGCCGTATGGACGATCAAGCCCCGAGCATCCAAGCCAACCGCTTGATTCGATACACCGCTATCGGATGCTTCGTTTTGGGTTTTCTGGCCCTGCTGACTGGTCAGTGGGCCCAGGGCCAAGCCCAAGCTGGGGCGTTTGTCGGTAGCGGCATGCTCTGGATGATCGCGATGGTCTTGTGGCTTTACTCTCAGATGCGTAGATCGTCGAGCCATCAACATCCGAGTTTGGACTTGAGCACCCTGGCCCGCTCCAACGCCCAGCGAGCGCCCTTGCGAAGCATCCTGACCGTAGCGCTCATGGCGATGGCCAGTTTCCTAATACTTGCCATGAGTCTTTTTCAGGCACAACCCGACCGTCGAGGGACTGGCGGTTTTGCTTGGATCGCAAAAAGCTCCCAGAGTATCCATGTGAACCTAGCGGATCCCAAACAGCAGAGGCAAACTCTGGGTGAAAAAGCGCAGGCACTGGTCGATGCGATGATCGTACCGATCCGCGTTCGCGGGGGGGATGATGCGAGCTGCAACAATCTGTACCAAGCGGCCGAACCGCAGGTTATGGGAGTCGGTCCAAGCATGCTCATGGCAGATCGAAGCGCTCAGGGCAAGAGCGAGTTTGGATGGTTTGCTACCGACCTGAGCCAATCGCCTTGGAAACGGCTTGAAGCTCCATCTGAGGGAACCCAAGAGGATCCCTTGCCCGTGATTCTCGACCAGAACACCGCACTCTGGGCGCTGCATTTAGGAGGATATGTAGGTGAGAGATTCAGCTACACCTTCGGTCAAAAGAAAGTTGAATTCCAAACCGTAGGCGTGTTGCAAAATACAGTCCTACAGGGGAGCCTCTGGATTGGCGAAGCGAACTTCCAAAAGGTTTTTCCGGACATCGGCGGATACCGGGCGTTCCTGGTCAAGCCCCAGGACGGCACGAGTGCCCAAGGGCTCGAATCGATCCGAACCGCCTTGGAGGGTGGGTGGTCTGACGAAGGGCTCAGTTGCGCTTCGGCCGACGGCGTCTTGTCGCGGTTGCTGGCCGTGCAAAACACCTACCTGAGCGCCTTTCAGCTCTTGGGAGGATTGGGATTGTTGCTCGGGACCTTGGGGCTAGGGGTCTCGCAGCTTCGAAGTGCGCTTGAGCGCAGGAGCGAGTTGGCTGCGATGCGAGCGATGGGGTTCCCCAAAGCCAGGTTGGTCTGGACCTTGTTCCTGGAAAACGGCTGGCAGTTGTTTCGTGGGTTGGGTATTGGAATGCTCTGCGCTGCGGCTGCCTCGGCGCCTATTCTCGTGCGGGGAAACTCGGTCGTCTCGCTCCGTGGTCCTCTAGCGATGCTCGCTTGGGTCATCCTCTTGGGTTTGATCTTTTGTGTCATGGCAGCGGTGTTGGCGATGCGTCAGCCGCTGCTCGGGGCGCTTCGATCCGATCGATAGCCTAAGGGTGACCATACACTCCAAAAATCGGGCTTGATTCCCCATTCGTCCTGGGACTAAACTCCCACGACAACTCGAATGGAATCGGAAAGGAATCAAATGCCAAACGCACAAAAATCCCGGGCACAACAATTTTTTGCGGCAACGCTGACGGCAAGCTGTTTGTGTTTTCCTGTCATTTCTTTGACCCAAGGCACTCTTGAGGCCCAGGAACGAAATGGAGCCACAACTAGGCTATCGGGAACGCAAGCCTCTGCGCGAAGTAGCATCAAGGACAGCGAGCAGGCCGTACCTAGTGAATCTGGACCGGCGATCGTGGCTCTGGTCAACGGTCAGAAAATTGTTCTGCAGGACTTGGCCAACCTTTGCGTCCTGCGCCATGGCGAGGAAGTCCTGGAGAACATGGTCAACCGATACTTGATTCTCCAGGCTTGCCAGGAGCGCAAAATCGAGATCAAGCAGAAGGATGTCGACGACGAGATCGCACGAATCGCATCGAAATTCAACCTCAGTGTACAGATGTATTTGAAGCTGCTCGAAAGCGAGCGGGACATACGCCCCGAGTACTATGCTTCGGATATCGTTTGGCCCATGCTAGCATTAAGAGAATTGAGCAAGGATATGCTCAAGGTCTCGCCTCAGGACATCGATCGCGCGTTTCAGAGCGAGTTTGGTCCTAAGGTCCAGGTACGGATGATTGCGACCAAGGATTCTGCAAAGCTACAGCAAGTCCACCAGCAAGCCGTTGCGAATCCTGAGTTGTTCAAGACTCTGGCTCGCGACCACTCCGAAGATCCGGCAAGCGCCAGTGTTGAGGGGCTTTTGCCCCCGATTCGCATGAACACGGGCGAGGATGAACTAGAGCGAATCGCCTTTGCGTTGCAGCCTGGCCAAGTATCTGAAATTTTTAAAGTCGGGGATTTGAATGTCACGCTCCAGTGTGTGCGTCATATGCCCCCGGCCAATCCGCCCGCGGCCCAATTGGCCGAAATTCAGGGAAGGATCAAGTCGGAACTCGAGGAGCAGAAACTTCGCGAATCGGCTGAGAACATCTACACCGAACTTCGAAACCGATCCCAGATCGTAACGGTACTCGGGCAGTCGCAGTTGCAGCAGCAGTACCCAGGAATCGCCGCCGTGATCAACGGCCAGAGTGTGACGACGGAGATTCTTGAAAAGGAATGCGTCAAGAGATTTGGCAATAAGATCCTTGAAGGTGAGATCAACCGTAAACTGGTTGAAGATGCACTTACCAAGAGCGGTCAAGCGGTCACACAGGCCGAGGTGGATCAAGAAATCCGAAACACCGCCTTGTTTTACGGCTACATCAATGCAGACGGAACTCCTGACGTCCAACGATGGGTAGCCGACGTTCTAAGCGACAAGGGGAAAACCATCGAAATGTACGTACGAGATGCCGTCTGGCCGACGGTCGCTCTGAAAAAGCTATGTGCCGACCAAGTTCAAATCACCGAGGAGGATATCCAACGGGCCTTCGAAGCGAATTTCGGTCAACGGGCTGAAATTCTCGCTATCGTCATGAGCAATCAACGTACCGCTCAGGAGGTCTGGGAGATGGCTCGCAGTCGCAACACCGAACAGTTCTTCGGCGAATTGGCCAATCAGTACTCCGTCGAACCGAGCTCTAGGGCCAACTTTGGCAAGGTCCCACCATTGCGCAAACATGGTGGCCAGGCGAGCCTCGAGAAAGCAGCCTTCAGTCTCAAACCCGGCGAAATGTCTGGAATCATCGAAGTCGGTGGCCAGTACGTGATCTTGCGTTCGCAAGGGTTCACCGATCCGGTCGTCCAAGACATCAACGCAGTCAAAGAGGATCTCGTCAAAGAGATTCGAGAGAAAAAGCTGGCCAAGCAAATGGACACGATGATGGCTAAGCTCTCGGCCGATGCGCAGATCACCAACATTCTGAATCCTAAAAAGAGTCGGGTCGGTAATGCAGAGATGCAAGCATCGCTCGACGAACTCAAAAAATCCGAAGTCAAACGATGAGTTCAGGCAGTCGCGGTTCGCGGCATTGGGTCCCCGTCGAGAGACGCACACCCGTCGATGCATCCATCGTCGCTAAGCGGGTCCCGAGTTTTCCCATCGTTAGCAGGGTCGATTTCTCGGAGATCGAGGTCAGGAGGCAGTCCCTCAAGGCCAAGGGGTTACGAGTCGGTTGGAATGCCGTCTTGGCTCACGCTTATAGTAAGGTCAGCCAGGATATCCCTGAATTGCGAGATGTCTATGTCGCGCGTCCAGTAGCCTATGTCTACCGACATCCCGAACCGGTTGCTTCTTTGACTATTCATCGCCGGGACGCTTCGGGAAAGGAGCGATTGATCTGGGCGCGAATCTCGTCTCCGCACCGTGTATCGCTCACGGAGTTGCAGTCCCAGATCGATCGTTTTACGACCGCGCCGATCCAGGAGGTTTACAGAGACGGCTTGAGGCTCGAACGTCGCGGACCTTTGCTCCGGAGGCTGAATTGGCACCTGCTGATGCGCTGGTGTGGCAGGAAGCGAGCTAAGCATCTTGGGACATTTAGCATCTCGAGTTTAGGCCATTTGGGCGGACTTAATCTGTATCATCCCCTGGTCACGGCCACAAGTTTAGCCATGGGTCCAATCTCGCAAGACGGCCACTGCGATCTTGCATTGATTTGCGATCATCGAGTCCTCGATGGCGTTCTTGCGATTCGCTCGCTTAATTTACTCACCGATACGATTAGGAACACTTTGTTTCGTGATTGAGAGTCTTGGGTATGTCTACTCTAGATTGGACCTTGCATACATTACAATCTGTATATTCGCATCGGTTTTGATATCCTCAGTCGGCAATAGCCCCTTTTCCTCCCGGAACCATACGTACCTTGGAAAGCGAAGCTACCTTCTCAAAAAGGCGTTCTTTGTTTGAAACCCCGTAGACCCTTTGGAATCCTTGCGTAGAATTCGTCGCTGAGCCAACCTCTGACGGATCGGGTTTTACCGGAAAACCACACCGAGAGTTTGTGCTTGACGCCAACAGAAAACCCACAGACTGATGAAGAAGATATCACCTCGTTTTTTGATTGTATCGCTTATTTCCCTAGCCTGCATTGGGGGCTGTCGTCAGGAATCCCGTGAGTATCTGCAGGCTTTGGAGGCTAAAGATCGCCTGATTGAGAGTTCCCACACAGCTCGCAAGGATATGATTGACTCGTTGGGAAGAAAGAGCCTATCGCACGCCGATCGCGCGATGGAAGAAGAGGGAAGACTCGAAGAGCAGAGTCTCTATGTTCAGGGAAGACTTGACTCTTCCCGTCCCCACGTCCCTAACCCTGCCCTCTATGAACAGGCTAGCGAACTTGCCAGGAGTTTGGAGCAGGATCGCAACAGCCTTTTGGACCAGTGGGTTGAGGCTTCGAAAGATCTCAATACGGATGTTGCTAAAGAGATTTCTTCTAAGATTCGCGATGTAGAACTAGCCTTGGCCGAGGCCAGTGAGACAGCAAAGCGTTCGCGCCCATTCGGAACCTCTGACCAATCCTCTAGCGACGCGGTTCTCGCACGGGAGCTTGCTCCCGAAGAAAAAAGATAGGCATAACAAAAGAAAAAGCCCCCGGTAGGAGTTCCTTTACCGGGGGCTTTGAATTTTTCGATTGGGAAACAAACTTTACGTGGTCTGATTACTCAGCGGCGAGTAGTTACTGGTACCAAATCTTTTCGTTGTCCAGTTTAGAGGCAGCAACTCTCGCCTCAGCGACCGACTCGTTTTCCTTGACTTGGGTTGCGAAGTACCAGGACTCGATCATGACACCGCCGCTTGCCGAGACCAGGAGGCCTTGAGCCGTCTGCAAGAAGCTGATTTGAGGATCGAGCGATTTCGCAACATCGAGTTTAATTGTTTCGATTTGTCCGTGGTTTCCAAGGATGTTTGACAAGTCGCAGGCAGCAAGAGATTGCAAATTTTGCGATTCGATCAATGCTGCAACCAGGCATAGATCCATCACATTGCGAAGTTCGCCAAATACTGGATCCTTAACCGCCAATTCGCCAATCTTCTTGGTAAAGTTATCTGCCCATTTTTTGGCCACAGGATCGGCTTTGCCCGTCTGTTTGCGCTGACCTGCTTGGTCGAAAGCTTCGGTCTCGGTCATGGTTTTGACTCTCTGTCCGGAGATCTTCCAAGCCAAACGGTCTTTGCTGTGGGTGATTGCGTCGTAGTCACATGCCATCCACCAACGAGACTGAATCTGAGTTGAGGCGTTCGACCGATTTTGAATCATTTCCATGTAGCTTGGTAAACCTGCCACTGGCGGCTTGGCCAGATTCATTCCATAGAGTTTCATGCGATAGTCGGCCGCGAGGATCACGCGTGCCATGTGGCTATCTGCAGGAAGTCCTGAAAGGGTTACTTGCTGAGGGCCAAATGCTCGTGCCAATGCAGGTGCGGCTTGCGATGGGTTGACGTTTCCGCCAAGGTTTCGCAGAGCTTGGTTGAATTGACGATACCCTTGCTCGGTCGGATCGATAGAAACCGAAACACCACCATTGCGAGCTTGGTCTACGTAACGAAATGCCGTCGCTAAATCATCGAGGTTGACCACTGGGCTGCCGGTGTTTTTTCCGACGATCGAGCCCTGTGGGCCAATCGCCCATGGTTCGGCCGGTCCAGCGATTACAATGTCGTTCCGCTCAGGGTAGACAAAAACATAATCGATGCGGGTCAGACCACCCAGACAGTATACGTCCTCAGGAATAGACTTGCCCTGCTTCTGAGCGTCGAGCACCATTTGCTGGATGCCTTTAAGGGAGATCAGTCGGAGATCCGTCGCCTTGGCAAGATCCCCTTGTGCGCCTTGCATGGTCGAACGGAGTTGCTCAAGACTCCTGCTTTGGTCCTCGGCCGTAGAGTTCCTCAGTACGCCATCGGAGTCGATCATAACCCCACCGACGCCTCGGTTCCCAAAGACGTTTCCAAATTGAGCCGTCGCGTTCTCGAACGAAACGGAGCATGCAGCCATCGCAATGGCTAATGACCGTGGTAACCACGATTGAACAAGTCCCGGCAATCTAAAACGCATGATCGTACTCCGTTAAAACACCAAAAATTGTGCTAGGATGGACACGGGGGATAACCCAACCCGCTCCCTATTAGTTTATTTCAGCCTTTGCGCGATGCAACCAATCAAACAACCTGCATACCTAATTATCCGCCAAGGAAACCGTTGGACGGATGTTTTCCGCTTGGAAAATGACCAGTCCCTCGTCGTCGGAAGGGCTTCTTCCAACGAAATCCCGGTCGCCGACGAACGCGCCAGTCGTCGCCATGCCGAAATCATTTATAAAGACGGCAACTGGATACTTAGGGATCTAGGGTCCCGAAACGGAACCCTCCTGGACGGTTCCAAGATCGACGCTCCCAAGGTCCTTTCCCCAGGAAATCAAATAACGGTCGCATCATGCCGGATGACTTTTGTGCATTCTCTGAGCGACTATGTACCCCCGGTTAACGATTTTGAGGGTGCTAATGATTCTCCAGGATCCCAAACGCAGTCGGATCTGCCACCTTCGATCATCCAACGACGGGCGAAAGCCTCGATGCTGGAATCTCATGAGATCGAACTTAGACCTCTTTCCCCCGGAGAGTCCGAACCACCGATCCGACCAGAAACACCCCGACGATCGGATATTCCCGGACAAACCGCATCCAATGAACGGATCGCGAACGCACCGGCGATCGAGGTCTTACCCTTGGCCTTCGAACTAGCCAAGTCGTTATCGATTAGCGAAGCCTGCGAATTGGCACTTCGAAAACTCCTTGCGATCACAGAGTGCCAAGCCGGAGGGGTGATCAAACTCGATCGGAGCACCAAGGAGTCCAAGCAGAATCGAACCAAATCTTCGGATTCCGACGCTCCGATCCTGACGGTCTTGGCTGCTCAAGAACTCGCCGGAAAGGCCTACCACCCGATCTCCGATACCATCGTTCAAAACCTCATCCGAGACCCATCGGCGATCCTAGCCCGAAATGTCATCTCCGACCCCACCCTCATCGCTAACCCCGAACAAAGCGGCAGCCACGTCCTTACAACCACTTCTCTGATTGCCGCTCCGATCCAAGTCGACGGATCGCTTTTCGGTGTTCTGCACATGTACTCGCGGATCGGTCGCAAGGACCTTGGCCCAGAGGACCTCGAAGTCGCTCTGGCCATCGCCGAAGTTCTTTCGGTATCGATCGCGAATCTTTCAAGGCAGCAGTTGCTCCAATCCAAACTCCAATCGACTCGCTCTCGGCTCGAACAACTCGAACAGCGCTTAGGGCATGGCGATTGGATAGGTGATTCCCAGGGAATGAACCTACTGCGTGAGCAAGTACGTCGGGTGGCTCCCACTCAAGCGACCGTATTGATCCGTGGCGAGAGCGGAACGGGCAAGGAGCTTGTTGCCCGAGCCATCCACGAGAACAGCCCCCGCGTCTCAGGGCCCTTTGTCACGATCAACTGCGCGGCCCTCTCCCCGACGCTCCTGGAAAGCGAACTCTTCGGGCATGAAAAAGGTGCCTTCACCGGTGCGACCGATCGAAAAATCGGCAAGTTTGAAATGGCCGACACCGGCACGATGCTCCTGGATGAACTCGGGGAGATGAGTATGGAAATCCAATCCAAATTCCTCAGAGTCCTCGAGGGTCATCCCTTTGAACGGCTCGGTAGCAACAAGCCGATCCGGACCAATGTTCGTATCGTAGCTGCGACGAATCGAGACCTCGAACAAGCCGTCCAAGAGGGGCGATTTCGCTCGGACCTGTACTTCCGTTTACGCGTCATCGAACTGCGTATCCCACCCCTTCGCGAACGACTCTCCGACGTGCTGCCGCTTGCTGAGTTTTTCTTGAAGCAGTTCAAAAACAACTCCGGGTATGGCCCGACGGTCTTTTCGGAGCGATCGCGTCGAGCCATGCTCGCCTACCATTGGCCAGGAAACGTCCGCGAACTGAAAAACTCTGTTGAACGAGCTCACGTTCTTGCTGTAGGCGATGTGGCGGAACCAGAAGACTTGGCTCTCTCCCACCTCCAAATTCCTGGCATCGAATCGAGTCGTCCCGCAGGAGCCCAGCCTGCCGAGCCCTATCGGGAAAGAACCCTCGAACAAGTCGAGCTCGAACATATCGCACTTACGCTCCAGCACACCCAGGGACAAAAAAATCGTGCCGCAACGATTCTTGGGATCGAGCGATCGACGCTCGATCGAAAACTCAAACGCCTGCAGGAAGGCACCTAACGCGGATCTGCGGACCTGATCGCTTGCTCAATGGCCTGCTTGCGAGCCAGTTCGAATTCATCCCCAGGTGTCCAAGATTGCATCTGTGGTGCATCGGCGGCGTTCAAGCCAACTTCGGTCAATAACTGAATGTCCTCGATCGCACCGCTTAAATCCCAGCTAGGGTCGTATTGGTCCGAGCGCTGGTGGTAGTGCTTATCGGTCCATGCCTGCAACTGCTTTTTTCCCCAACCCTCGGGCTGATTCCGCACCGAATGGCCTCCG
The DNA here is from genome assembly GCA_021299695.1 of Pirellula sp. GTDB lineage: Bacteria > Planctomycetota > Planctomycetia > Pirellulales > Pirellulaceae > JBKCUI01. The sequence goes on from JAJTEK010000004.1 coordinate 43,576, forward strand.
TGCAGGTAGACGGCAGGAACCCCGACCTTGGCCAGCGAAAACTGATCCGAGCGATAGTAATAACCCTTGCTGGGCTCCAAATCGCCGACCACCGTACGGCCTTGCTTGGTCGCCGCGCTTTGGACCCATTGATCCAGCGAACTTTTGCCCAATCCGATCACCTGCACATCTCGGGTCGGCCCTAGGAAGTTGATCCCGTCGATGTTGATCAAAGCAGATAGCTTGCCATTGGGGATCGGAGGATTCTCAGCAAGATACTTCGAGCCAAGCAATCCTTGCTCCTCAGCTCCAACGGCCGCAAACAATAACGAACGCTTAGGTCGATAGCCCGACTCACGGATCGCCCGCAAAATCGTGAGCAAAGCTGCCGATCCCGATGCGTTGTCGATCGCTCCATTGTAGATGTTGTCCCCATTGGCATCACGCTCTGCCGACATTCCGATGTGATCATGGTGAGCCATAAAGACAACGTACTGGTCTGAGATCTTCGGATCGCTTCCAGGAAGAACACCGAGCACATTGGCTGTCACTCGTTCGCGCGCAACGCATCCGATGCTCGTCGAGAGCATAAGCCCCAGCGGGACTGGCTTGAACCCCCTGTCCTGAGCTTGCTTGCGCAACTGGTCCAAATCCAACCCGCCCATACGTATCAACTCACGCGTCGCCGACTCGGTCATCCAACCCTTCATCGCCATCCTCGGACCAGCAGAATCCCTGAGCTCAAACTCCTCACCGGTCCATGAAGTTTGAATGACGCTAAAGGGATAACCCGCCGAAGCATCGGTGTGGATGATGATCGCACCGGCCGCACCTTGTCGAGCCGCACTCTCGTACTTGTAATCCCAACGTCCATAGTAAAGCCGCTTGGAGCCAGCAAATAAATCTGGATCCTCCTCTGGATCGTTGTTCATCATCACAAGTATCTTCCCCTTGAGGTCGACCCCTTTGAAGTCGTCCCATTGGAATTCTGGCGCCTGAATCCCAAATCCGACAAACACCAACTCGGCTTCCTCGATCGATATATTCGCCTCAGGTTTGCCCGCTACGGCGATAAAATCCTTGAAGTAATCCAAGCCGATCGAGTCTCCCTTGGCGGTCTTAAACTCCCACCGCTTTTCCGGTTCGCTGCTCAATCCGAGCATCGGAAAAACCTGACGGTACGAACCCACCGCCGGGGCGATCTCCAGACCAAGGGATTGAAACTGAGTCTCCAAATACAACTGCGTCAATGCATCTCCTTGAGTCGCAGGCCCCCTGCCCTCCAAGAGGTCATCCGAAAGGAATCGAATGTGCGCTCGGAGCGTCGATTCCGATACTCTCTTTTGCACCTCCTCGATACCCTGGCCATGCGCCGAACCCAACAAAGCACAACCACCGAAAAAAGCTGCAAAGATTCGTTGCCAAATCGGACGACGCATGGGATCCCCTTCATTTTCAGTTCAAGATTAAACTACGGTTTTGAGCCCGACACCCAAGGAGTGCTCCGCTAAGCTAATAGACACAACCGTGCCACGCAAGCTCAAGCCCTCTACCAACGGACCCCCTCGAGATGGTCGAAACCCATACAAGAACCGTCGAATTCCAGGTTCAGGGGATGACCTGCGCCGCCTGCGTTGGCCGCGTGGAACGGGCCATCGCAAAAATCCCAGATGTTCTCCAAGTGTCGGTCAATCTAGCCACCGAACGGGCTACGGTCCAATTCGATCCGAAATCCCCGGAATTAACTGCTGCGACCATCGATCAGATCCAAGCGTCGATCGAAAACGCCGGCTACGCCGTCACACGCTTGTCGCCGACGAGGCCCCCCAACGCTTTACCTACCGACCCCGAGTCGATTTCCTTAGGCCGCGATTTCTGGATATCCCTGCTCTTTGCCACTCCAGTCTTTCTCCTTTCCATGCTCCCGATGCTATCGAGCAGACTTATGGAGTCGATGATGCGATGGATGAGCATGCCGCAATGGAACTGGGTGCTCTGGGCATTGGCCAGCGTCGTTCAGTTCTGGCCCGGACGGCGGTTCTATCGAAACGCTTACCATAGCATCAAAGACTTTTCGCCCGACATGAACGTCCTGGTCGTTATGGGAACGACGGCGGCCTATGGGGTCAGCTCCTTGATCACCTTTTTCCCCAATTGGCTCGGTCATAACCAACAGCATGTCTATTTCGAATCCTCTGCAGTCGTCATCTGTTTGGTGCTCCTGGGTAAATACCTCGAAGCCCGTTCCAAGCAATCGACTAGAGAGTCTCTCTATGGCTTGGCTAAACTGCAACCTCAAGATGCCCAACGCGTTGTGGATCAGCATACGCAGCGCGTGGCTATCTCAGAGATCTCCCTCGGGGATCGACTCGCCGTCTACGAGGGACAAGCCATCCCGCTCGATGGAGTGATTGAAACGGGAAGCAGTTTTGTCCAAGAAGGAATGGTCACCGGGGAACCTATCCCCAAGGAAAAAACGATCGGCGATCGGGTTATCGGCGGTACTATCAACGGCAACGGACAACTGACGATCCGAGTCACGGCTATCGGCAATGATACGTTCCTTTCTCGTATGATGGCCATGGTCATCGAGGCGCAAGCCCACAAACCCCCGATACAGACGACCCTAGATCGTATCATTCGAATCTTTGCTCCGAGCGTGCTGCTCATGGCCATCGCTACAGGTCTCGGATGGTGGTTGCTCAGTTCCGAATCGGCATTTGAAAAAGCTCTTGTCCATTCCGTCGCGGTGCTCGTTGTCGCTTGCCCTTGCGCACTGGGACTCGCTTCGCCTTTGAGCATGATGGTCGGAAGCGGTCGGGCCGCCGAGCTTGGAATTCTATTTCGATCTCATGAAGCGATTCAAAAGCTCGCTCGTGTCGACTCGGTCATCTTCGACAAAACCGGTACGCTGACGCTTGGCGCTCCGCTCCTGAAGGGAGTTTGGCCCATCGCCACATCGCCCCCTTCCCATAGCGAATCTGAAATACTCGGACTCGCTCGTATGGTTGCTCATTCATCGAATCACCCAATCTCCATCGCAATTCGTGAGGCGGCTCTGGAGCTTCGACCGAAAGGATTTGCAATCGAAAGCCAAGCCGTGCCCGGTAAAGGTGTGCGTGTTAAGCTCAGCGACCGGCGGGAACTTTCTCTTGGGTCCTACTCCTGGATGGAGCAACAAGGTTTGACCAACCTGGAGTCGGACCAACTCCACCGCGAATTGTCCGCCCAAGCTTTGAGTGTCAGTTGGTTGGCCCAGGGCAAGGAGATTCTCGGTGCCCTGGGTGTCCACGACCCGCTCAAACCACAAAGCGAGTCGACGATCGCAGCGCTCAATAGGCTTGGCCTTCGCACCACCATCCTCTCGGGAGATCAATCCAACGCCGTTCGTACTGTCGCCCAGACGCTTCATGTCGAGCGATGGCACGCGGAGCAAACTCCCGAGGAAAAAGGGAAGAAAATCCAACTCTATCGCGATGGGGGCGAGACGGTGGCTTTCGTTGGGGATGGAATCAACGATGCGCCAGCCTTGGCCAGCGCCGACGTCGGAATCGCCATGGGCAATGGTTCGCAAATCGCTATATCCACCGCCGACGTGGTTCTCGCGTCGGGCTTTGTCCCACAGGTCCCACTGGCAATCGGACTGGCTCGCAGCGTCATGCGCAACATTCACCAAAATCTCTTCTGGGCATTCGGCTACAACCTGATCCTATTGCCGCTTGCCGCCGGTTGGCTCTCCCCGTGGACCAACTGGACTTTCTCCCCAATGCTCGCTGCCCTTGCCATGGGGCTCTCGAGTTTGCTGGTCGTTGGGAATTCGTTAAGGCTTCGAGCCTACCGTGGCTTGAGTCACTAACTTCTTCGATCGGTCATTTCGTGGACCATATCGACCAATGCGATCACGTGGTCGACCGGGGTACCTGGCAGGATGCCATGTCCGAGGTTAAAGATGTGGCCGGCTCGTCCTGCGGCCAAATCCAATACGTCCTTGGCATGCTTACGAATCGTATCGATTCCTGCGAAAAGTATCGTCGGGTCGAGGTTCCCTTGAACCGCTCTATCTGGGCCTGCCATGTCCCAACCGACATCGAGTGACACTCGCCAATCGATCCCTACGACGGTTCGGGAATCCCCTCGCAGGCAGGAAATGAGCATCGGGTTTCCGGTCGCGAAATTGATTACCGGTACGTTCGGAATGATCGACTCGAGGAGCCGCTGCATGTGCGGCAAGATATTAGTGCGGTAATCGTTTGGAGAGAGGCAACCAGCCCAGGAATCGAAAAGCTGAACGACCTGTGCTCCGGCGACAATCTGCGAGTTCAAGTAGAGCGAAATCGAATGAACAAGTTTGTCCATCAAGATATTCCAAGCGCTCGGATCGTTGGCCATCAACGACTTGGTATGGAGAAAGTTGCGAGATGATCCCCCTTCGATCATGTAGCTTGCCAGTGTAAAGGGGGAACCCGAGAAGCCGATCACCGGGATTCGCTCCGGCAGTGCCCGGCGGGTCTGTTCGACGGTCTGTGTGACGAAGCTTAAGGCATCCATCGACTCGAGCCTTGCGACTCGGTCGATATCTTTAGCTTGGCGTATCGGGTTATGGATCACCGGTCCATCTCCCTGGGTAAACTCTAGATCGAAACCCATCGGTTCGAGAATCGGCAATAGGTCTGAGAAAATGATCGCCGCGTCGACTCCGAGTTTTTCGACGGCCGTGACCATGACCTCGGCGCATAGACTGGGGTTTTTACAAAGCTCCAAAAAGGAGACTTTTTCTCTCACTGCACGGTACTCTGCCATGTACCGACCTGCTTGACGCATCAACCAAATCGGCGTGACATCGGATGCTTGCCGATAGCAGGCTTTGAGGAATGGGCTCTGGGAGAGACTCTCCCCGAGCCGTCCGAGTTTCTCCTTGGCCGTACCGCTTGTGCTCGATGGCAGGACCGCTGCAGTAAACCGCTTGGCCTTGAGAATTCGATGGCATTTCTCCGAAGTTTGTTGAACGAGTTGCCCCATCTTGTTCGGGCTCGCCTCGAGGTCCACGGGCAAGTTCAAGTGCTGGAGCATTTCCGAAGTTGTCGGCCCGATCGATGCGACGACCAGACGGTCCATTGCGGTTCGAAGTTCCGACTCGCACCCGAGTTTCTCGGCCATGCGGAGCAAATTAACTGCCTGATGGGCGCTGGTGAACATCAGGACATCCTGTTTGCCTTGGCAGATCGATTCGATATTCTTTTGGAGCGGCTCGGTGTCCTCTGGAAAATCCCATTGGTAGACCTTCACGCTCAGGACGTTGGCTCCTCGCGCTTCGAGACCGGCAACCAGGGAATGATTCGTCACACCGTATTCCTGAAGTCCTATGGTCAAGTTCGAAACCGGGATGTTCTGATCGATCAACTGGAGGACTTCGCGCCAGGTATTCGGTTCAGGTGCGCGAAAGCTAGGCTGAAGTCCCACTTCTCGCATCGCCGCTACGGGCTTAGGGCCTCGCGCGATGGTGATAATGTCTGAAAGGGAATTCAAAAGCCGCTGCCGATCGACATGCTTTTCAACGGTCGAGAGGAAATGCTTGAAACCAACCCCTGTAAGGAAGATCACCAAACCGATTTCGCCGGTGATGATTCGATAGGCAAAGTCGACGGCCTCTTTGTTCTTGTCGATCGGCAGTTCTCTCATCGAAGGGCTGACGGTGGGCGTTCCACCAAAGCGCTCGATAAGCCTTGCAAACTCATCGCGGCGTCGACTCTCCAGAGCGCTGACGCGAAGACCGTGGAAATTCGGTTCGGACCTGGAGGGTTCACTGGAGTCGGTCATGGAGAGATCTTCGTCTGCTGAGGCTAGCGTGTGTGGTTGGAGAGTCGTTCGAGTACTTTGGCAAGCGCATGGATCCCCTCGGATCCATGGCCGTAGACCTGGGCGCTGCGCCAAAGTTGTGTTACCAGTGCGGATCCAGGGAGCGATACATTGGCCTTTTCGGCGGACTGCGCGACTAATCGCATGTCCTTTTGCTGGGTGTCGACCATAAACCCTGGACTCCAATCCCCGGCACAGATTTTTGGACCTAAATTCTGCAATGCCCAACTCGCTGCGGCCCCCGCCCCCAAAGCCTCAATGAGAATCTTCGGATCGATTTGGAGTCCACGGGCCAACGACATCGCTTCGCATACCCCGAGCAGATTCATTGCCCCCATGATCTGGTTGCAAAGCTTGACCCCTTGTCCAGCTCCCAAAGGTCCGCAGTGGGTGATCGTCTTGCCCATCGCCTCAAAGATCCCACGAGCCGCGTTGAAATCGTACTCGCTTCCCCCTACCAAGATGCTCAATGTTCCATTCTGAGCTCCGAGGGTGCCACCGGTAACAGGAGCTTCGAGGTAACGAAATCCACCCGCGGCGAGTCGATCGCCTAATCCCAAGGATGCGCTCGGCGCGATGGTGCTCATGTCGATGAACAAGGTTCCTGGGGCTGCACCTTCGACCGCGCCGCTTTCCCCAAAGAAAACCTGCTCGACATCCGGACCATCGGTCAGGCAACTGATGACCACCTCGACCCCTTGAGTCGCTTGGCTTGGAGTGTCAAAAGCAACTGCTCCAGCCTTGACCGCATCGTGCGTTTTGGCCTTCGTCCGGTTGTAAACTTGGACACGATACCCGGCTTTGAGCAGATTGCAGGACATGCGGGTCCCCATCAATCCCATTCCCAAAAAGGCCACGCCCTGCGATTGAGTACCGCTCATGCACCCCGTCCTGAAAATACCGAGTTGTCGTTGCTGTCATTCCAAAGCGAACATGCTAAACGATCCATCAAAAATCGGGTAGGCAAAAAACCAACCTCCGGCTGTGCTACAATAGTTTTCATTGGAAAAACAGCCCGATTAAGTCTCCTGAACCCATTCCTGCCACGAGGTATGATCATCGATATCGTCATCCAACCCGACCGACCCCGAATGGGTGCCTATTCGGCGAAACTCGCCGCCATGATCCTCCGCAGCGCCATCGCTGAGCGAGGCCAAGCTCGAATCATTGTCGCGACTGGATCGAGCCAATTCGAAGTCCTCGATGCCCTGACGTCCGAACCTCGAATCGATTGGACCTGCGTCGACGGATTCCACTTGGACGAATATGTCGGTATTGCTCCGGATCATCGCGCATCGTTCTGCGGTTACCTAAAATCCCGATTCGTTGAGAAAATCCCACTGAGATCCTTCCATTTCCTCGATGGAACCGGCAACCCCGAAACTGTCTGCCAGCGCGCTGCTCGTAGCCTGCTGGAATCTCCTGTCGATGTTGCTTTGATCGGTATCGGCGAAAACGGCCACCTAGCCTTCAATGATCCGCCGGCGGATTTCGAAACGACCGAAGCCTACCACGTGGTGCTTCTTGACCAAGCGTGTCGCAAACAACAGGTCGGAGAAGGTTGGTTTGCCTCCCTCGAAGACGTTCCGACCCACGCGATCAGCATGACCATCCATCAAATTCTGCAGTCGCGAAAAATCATCTGCAGCGTTCCCGACGAACGCAAAGCACCGGCCGTCCGAGATAGTGTCGAAGGCCCAGTCTCCAACCTCGTTCCAGGCTCGATTCTCAAACGCCATCCCAACACGACGCTCGTTCTGGACCGAGCTGCAGCAAGCCTCCTTAAACCGCTAGGCTCCGATCCGACCGGAGCCTAGCCAACCCGAACCGAATTCAAGCCTCTTTGGTTATCCAACGAACGAATTGCTCATGCTCTCGAAAACCTCTTCCCTAAATCCATCCACCAATCCGCCCTCAAATCGAAATGTTCGAACGCACAGGCATGCGCGGCTTGTGCGCCTCTGGCTGATGATTCTCTGGCTCGGTTCCATGGCCGGAAGCATGGCGGCCCAAGATTTCATCCCCCGGAAACAAACCATGCCCCCCGGCCCCCCCTTGAGCCCTGCCGAAGCCTTGTCCCGTATGGTCGTACCCGAAGGATTCCATGTCGAACTCGTCGCCTCGGAACCCGACCTGCAAAACCCTGTCGCTATGGCCTTCGATGACTCGGGCCGCATCTATGTCACCGAAAGTTTTGAATACCCTCGCCATGAACCCGGGCCAGGCAAAGATCGCATCAAGATCCTTACCGACTCCGATGGCGATGGAAAAGTCGATCGCGTCAAAGTCTTTGCCGAAGGTCTCAATATCCCGTCGGGAATCGCCGTCGGACACGGGGGCGTTTGGGTAGCCAACGCACCAGACCTGCTGTTCCTCCAAGACACCGATGGTGACGATGTGGCCGATCAGTCGACAGTCGTCGTGACCGGCTTCGGACGAGTCGATACCCACGAACTGCCCAACGCCTTGACCTGGGGACCCGACGGATACCTCTACGGTCTAAACGGCGTTTTCAATCCCTCGGTCATCGAACAGGATGGTCGCAAACACGAATTCACCTGCGCCATGTTCCGTATCGATCCCCGCACGAAAAAATTTGAAATCTTCTGCGAGGGAACAAGCAACCCCTGGGGAATCGCATTCGACTCGCTCGGCAACTCGTTTGTCAGCGCTTGCGTTATCGATCACCTTTGGCACCTGACCGAAAGCGGGTACTATCTCCGCCAAGGTGGACCTTACCCACCGAACACTTGGTGGGCCGAATCGATTGTCAAGCATAAGCATCAAATGGCGGCCTACTGTGGGATCGAATTCTTCGATTCTCAGGCCTATCCAGAAGCCTACCGAAATAAACTTTACATGGGAAACATCCACGGAGGATGCATCAATACCGATCGTGTCGAACGCTCCGGGGCAAGCTATCAAGGGTTCGGTGAACCGGATTTCCTGACGGCCAACGACGTCTGGTTCATGCCCGTTGCACAAAAGATCGGACCCGACGGGTGCCTCTACGTTCTGGACTGGTACGACCGATACCATTGCTACCAAGACGCCTCGGCGGATCCCAAAGGGGTCGACCGAGGACACGGAAGACTCTATCGAATCGTCCACTCCGAGCGTCCGAAACCCCGCTACGAAGACATCTCGAAACTGACCGAATCCGAGCTGATCGCCGCCCTTGCGGACCCGAACCTATTTGTTCGTCAAAGATCTCAACTAGAACTCGCCGAGCGCAAGATCGCCCAAGGGTCTGCGACGGCACTGGAACTCGAAACTCTAGTCAATCAGGTTGCATCCTTGAAAACAAAGCTACATGCGATCTGGGCCCTCTCAGGCTCCGGCGCCCTACGTGATTCGTTTCTCCTCTCGTTGCTCGATCATGCCAATCCAGAAGTTAGAGCCTGGGCCGTTCGCCTAGCCGGCGATCTGTTCCCCTCGGATCCATCAATCGTCGCTCGGTGCCGAGATCTGGCAGCCGATCCAGACCCACGCGTGCTGGTTCAAGTCGCAGTTGCCGCTACGAAATTTCATCGGGCCGTCCCGAGCACTGAAGCCTGGATCGCAACCGAACTGGAAATCGCTCGCCACAACGCTGCCGATCCACTCCCCGATCCGATTCTCGGCCGGATCGTCTGGCAAAACCTCAAGCCTGTGGCCAACGAAGCGCGTCGAGCCATCGTGAATCAATCGTTGCACTCGACGAGCCCTTCCGACTCCCTCTTGGACTCCATGTTGCCTCGATTCGCTGCACTCTGGACCGATCGGCTTGCGAATTCGAATTTCAATCAAGAACAGACCGAGGTGATCGCAGACCTTTTCTCGCTGCTTGAGCATTTTCGCAAGAAAAGCCCAAGTCTCGCAACGGCTATCTTGCAGCCTCTTGTGAACCGATCCTTGAACCGTGGTTTTGATCCCATCGAGCTTCGAATACTCGTTCGGAAATTTTATTCACCCCAAGACAGCATCCCTTGGGATAAACTGCGGACCGGCCAACCAAGTGAAAAACAAGAGATCCTCCTGGGGTTACTAGTCGGTCACCCTGAAGCTCTCCGTATTGCAAAACGATCGGTTCTGGACTTGCAGGAACGTCCTTCGGTTCGCCAAGACCTTCTCCGCCTGGTCGCCGACGAATCCCCCGAGACGGCGAGAGAAGTTTTTCACCAAATGCTCCAACAACCTGCCCCCGACTCTAAAGACGATCGGGCCTGGATAAATACCGTCATCGATCTCGGAGTCGAGAAATCTCAGAGTTCCGACTTCGATCGACTCGCCCAAAAACTCCCATCGCTCTCGAGCGAATTGCAAGCAGCCATCGCCGAACGCATGTGCCAACGCGACCCGACGGCCTCGGTCCTGCTCTCGTGGATCGCCGATGGCAAACTCCGCAAAGAACTCCTAAGCCCAAACCGTATCCGCTTGCTGGCAACCCAAGGTTCCTTGGAAACCAAAGCGTTCGTCGGCAAAATCTTTGGTACCATCAATGTCGACGGAACCCGAGAACGCGAACAAGTCGTTCGAACCATGGCCCAACAACTTCAAGGGGCAACCGGCGATGCGAAACGGGGTTGGGTTACCTACGAACGCATCTGTGGCCAGTGCCATGTCATGCACGGAAAGGGGATTGAGGTTGGTCCGAATATTACGGCCAACGGCCGCGGATCATTCGAACAACTGCTCGTGAGCGTCTTTAATCCGAGCCTTGTCATCGGTGATGCCTATCGATCCGTGACCCTGCGAACTACCGACGGAACGGTTGTGACCGGCCTTTTGGTTTCCCGCGATGATCGCCTGACGGTCATCAAAACCCAGGGAGGGAAAGAGGTCCAAGTCCCCGCCGATGAAATTGAAGCGTATCAACAGGATAAAAAATCCTTGATGCCCGAGGGGATCGAATCGCAACTTTCCCCAAAGGAACTGGCCGATCTATTTGCTCTTTTGTCGCTTGAGAACCCTCCCGAGAATCCTGACAATAGGGAAATCTCTGGGACACCGGAGAGACTGCACCGAAAATAAGCCAGGGTTAACGCTTCGGTTTGCCTGTGGAGATCTTGCCTGTGGAGCTCTTGCTCGATGGGCCAGACGAAGACATCGAGCCGGTCGTTCTGCCACTGGAGTCTCGGAATTGAGTACGGCCCGAACTCGATTGACTCGCTCCAACGCTGCGGCCGCTCGCATCGCGGAATTGGTTTCTACCATCCTGCGTTTGCTGCATCTGCCCGATCGTCCTTCCGTTGGAAGCACGAAGCACGCTGTTGCCTGATCGAGCAGCAGAACCCGAAGAGGATCCGGACGATTGCGAAGTCCCGACGGTTCGTCCACTCGCGTCGCGGAAGGTCACCTTTCCTGCCTGGATGCTAGCCGTCCCGGTCGTTCTTCCGCTGGCATCGCGAAAAGTGATCCGATCCCCGGATCTGGTGGCGCTCCCGGTCGAACGCCCGCTCGCATCGCGGAAGTCCGATCGGTCCGAACCGCTGTTGGCAGCCGACTGCCAGAGTCGGAGCTGAGCTGGGTCTGTTCGGTCCGTTTTGGCCGTTGGGGCCGTTTGGGCCATTGCAGAACCAGAGAGCGTCAAGAGGGCCAATGCAGCGAAACGACGAAGGACTTGTACCATGGGCGAATTCTCCGATAAACAAACAGCATGAACCGCTCGATCGAGCACATCGGGCCAATGCTTGCTCCGTGCTTCTTCTCGTACTCAGCATCGCGGTACTCGTACTCGATCAGGTCTAGTATAGCAATCCGGTTCATAGCTCCGCAAGTTACCGCGGACCGCACCGCTCCACGATTGGCACCGCCGCAGTTCCAACGGCCATCGGTTACGAGTACCGTCTCTTCTGGGGGGACCGAGACTCGGGGATCAAGTCCCCGGAGTAAAAAGGCAACCGGGGTAAAAAGGCAAAAAGTTTGAGCTAGGCCCAAACTTTTCGCAGGTTTTTCAGATCGTTACTACCGGGCCCGTGGAATTACGGGCGGCGGGTCGCGATGCCTAGCTGCTCTTCTTCTTCCTCAGGGATGATGATCCGAGGAGTCACGGTGAACATCAAGGTTTCGGTATCCCGACCGATCGCGTTGTTCTTAAAGAGACGGTTGATGTAGGGGATCTTCGAGAGGATTGGAGTTCCCTTTTCGATCCGTTCTTCTGAAAGGCGTTTGATACCACCCATGAGGATGGTGCCACCGTCTGGAACCGTCACGGTCGTGCTGACGCTCGTCTGCGAGAAGGATGGCTGCTGGACGGTGATGCCTTCAACAATCTCCTCTTCGTTGTTCCGACCAGGGGTTGGCAGTCCGTTGGACGGATTCAAGATACTCGTGCCGGTCCTGGTGCTCTTCTTGCCTTGGAAAGTAAACTGACGATCGGTCGCTCCGAGTCGTGTAAACTGTGGCATCATGGTCAAGCGAACGAATCGTTTGTCCGGGGAGACTACAGGCTGAACATTCATCTGCGTGCCTTCGTTCAGGACTACGATGATCGGTCGTTGACCGACTGCGAAGTCACCTACGATTGGGGCATAACCCAAGACGAAGGGTCGCGATGTGGTATCGTTGATCGTGCCGAATTGGCCGTCGAACATCGTTACCTTGGGAGCTTGGAGGACGTTGGATCGTTTGTTACCTTGTGCCGCTTGTAGGAACAGGAACATTTCGATATCGCTCAAGATCGCCACACCGATCGTGCTACCGGCACCTGGGTCGAATCCACCGAAGCTCGGAATGGTCGTCCCAAAGCTACCTTGGCTCAATCGAATGTCCAAGTCCGCCGTTGGAATCAGCGAATTCGGGTTCTGGCTAGTCGGATCGGTCTCAACACCGATGGCGATCGATGGCCCGGAATCCTCACGTGGGATTCGGTTTCGGGTGTTGTCGTCGAGCTGAACTTGGAAGTTCACCCCCATCTTCTCGAAGAAGCTATCCGATAGCTTGATAAATCGCACTTCGATCGTCACTTGCAAGTTTTGCAACGCTCTCAGGCTCTTGAGCAAATCGGCGATCTGCTCGTGGGTTTCCTGAGGGGCATTGACGATCAAGCTCAGGTTTTGACTGAATGGACTCATCGTCGCTGTACCGCCGGCATTGAGCCAAACATCGGGCGAGATGGTCGACTCGATTAGGGCCATCAACTCCGAGAAGTTGGCCATTGAACCTCCTCCGAGTACACCTGCAGTCCCGTTGCCGTTCATCGGATCCGAACCGAACCTCGATAAGCCGACGTTGTTCGCCGCACCGGGAGAGACCCCAGCGAACTGAGCCAAAACGTTAGCATTGGGCTCAATCGTGGCGAGTTTGCTGTTACGCAGCCCCATCGCGTCTTGCTCTTGAACATTGACGGCCACGAAGCTGTCTTGGGCTTGGTAGGCCGCCTGCAATGCACCTCCTAGACCTGAGTTGTTGTCGGAGATGAAGTTGGCGATCGGAATCACCAGGTCACGAACCGAATAGGTCTTGCTGTACATTTCCTGTTGCATGAACCGTCGGCTCTGGATCTTGACGACCTCATTCTTGACGACATAGGTCAGGTTCAAGGGCTCAAGCATGTTCTTCAGAACATTTTTGAGCTTGATACGGTTTCCGCGAAGGTCCAACGTAATCGGCTGATCGGAGCGAAGACCTTCCTCGGCGATCGATGGTTCATCGATCAAAATGATCAGGCCGGTCATTTCCGAGATCGTTTTGATCGCGTCGGCAAGTGGCCTCTCTTCGAACGAAGCGGAGAACGGTTCCTCGAGCAACTCGAGGATCTGGCGCTCCGAAGGCTGAAGCTTGAGCGACTCGTCGTTGTACTTGTCTCGATACTTCTTCAGGTCATACCAATCCTTGACGGGTGGGAATTGAAGAGGCTGGCTGTCGGTCAGGTAAGTCGCCGAGGCGCGTTCCGCATCGGTGAAGCTGTTGACTAACGCCTCTTCCTTCATCGCCTGAATTTCTTTTTGCTCTGCCACGCGGCGTTCGATCACCGAACGTCCTCGCATCATTGCGGCGATCTCCGAGTTCGGTTTGATCTCCTCAACCTTGCGACCGATGACCTCGGCCTCTGCAAAGCGTTGGTCATCCATCAGCTCATTGTACTGATCGACCAGTGTCTGGATCTGAGCATCTTCCTTAGCCTGCGTCGATCCATCGAGTACGATACGGTCTTCGATCTGCCTGTTGCGCTGTTCTAACTCGATCGAGGAACGGTTGGTCTCCATCCAGGATTCTACGTTGGTGATCACGCGGTCGACCATCGCCAGCATCTGCTTTCGGTAGGCCCCATCGACCTCCGATTGCGAGACGCGTGTTCGAAGGTTTTTGAGCCGGTCCATCGACTCGTAAGGCTTCTCGTTGACCATTCGCTCCGCCTCGGCGATCTCTCCGGAGACCTCGGCGAAAAGTCGCTGCTTGCGCTGAATGGCTTCGCGATCCTGAGTCGCGATGGCCGAGACGGCTTCAGGTTCCGATCGTGTTTGCAGGTAAGCCAACTTGTCTTTGAGTTGCACCCGGGAATTCGGATCGAGTTCGTCTTTTTTCTTCCAAGCGTTGGTGAAGCACTCCTTGGCGCCGTCCCGGTCGTCGCGGGCCAAAGCTTCAAGTCCTCGCTCGTACCATTGGGCCCCGGAGATCTGAGGATCTGCCGCCAATACACCATCTTGACTGCTGGCCTGGGCGATCTTCGAAGCATCCGAACCGGGCTGATAAAGACCCGACTGGACGCCGTTCTGACGGTCCGATAAGCCACCTGCGGTCGTGACGCGACCAGCCGACGGATTCATCAAAGGACTGCCAGGAGCCTGTGCTTGTTGTGCCAAAGCCGCCTTGGGGTCCATACCCCGAAGCCGCATCGCTCGCTCGATGTCCATCGAGACTTCGCGTGGCTTGATCATGCTAGATGCAAATTCCGCATCGGCGATCTTCAAGGCCATGGCCTGATCGATGAATCGCTTCGCGTTGACCAATTCCCCTTTCTGGAGAGCTAACTTCGCTTGCGATGCTAACGCAAGACATTGCTCTTTGGGATTTGGAGCGGTACTTGCCGGCGGCACTGCTTGCACCGCACTTCCCGCCGCAGGTGGAACACCCAATGCCGGAAGAGTACTCGGTGGTAGCGTGCTCGGCGGCAACGGTGGCAAAAGCCCTTGCTGTGCGCTGACTCGCTCAGACGTGGTCGAGATAGCAACTGTTGCTGCAACACTCGGCCAGGTTGCCGCACAAGCCACGGTCAAGAGCCGAAACGTTCTGAGGGGATTTAGAGATTTCAACGCGACACTCCTTTATCGCTCCAAAGGGATACCCAACACGATGCTGGGAATACTATTCTTGACTCGGAATTCGCAAGCTCAAGTTTTAGCTAGAAAGCAAATTTACTCGAAATGGTAAAATAGGAACTTTCGGAACGCTTTACCTAGCTTGCGCATCTTAACCCGCTTTGCAAAATCGAGGATTTTCAACGTAGTATCGTGCCACCGACGGTCTGTTGAGGACCGGGCTGACTAGCACGAATCGATACCGGTGGATTTCCGGTCAAAGGAAACGGTACCAGCGGGGGACTGGAATTCGGAACCGACGCGATATTGGGCTTCGGGACATTCGTCACGTAACCCAACGCCACTGCCGTGTAGGAACTTACTTCACCACCTCCATCGTAGACCCAAGCATTCCAAGCGGTTTGCAGACTCCCCAACTTGGGATACCCATAAACGTCTCCGACGGCTTGAACCCAATTCTCCGATTGCATCCCACGCTCGAGAAACTCAACGAACCGGCGAGGACCTGCCTGGGCGATCAGAAATGCACATAAGCTGTAACCCTGAGCATACAACGGCATCATGTCGGGTGGATACTCTCGCATCGCAAACAAATGCGAGAATGGAATCCCTCGACTCTCGGTCAGAAACTTGACCAACATCACATCATGCTTGCTCCGTTCGCTCAAATGCTCGACGGTCGTACAAGCTCCCTCGTCGGCCCACCTGGGAACCGGCTTGCCGCTGGCTGAGAAATGCGTCGCCAAGACAGTATGGGTCATTTCATGGGGCAATACGCTGTCGAGTATCCGCTCCTTGGTTCCGCTGACGACCATCTGAATCGATCGGATCGTCCCCCCGACAAGCGTGTACTTGGTCTCTCCACTGGCCGGCAGATTCGGGCTGGTATTGACCATCAATGGGACCTTCTCGTGCCATTCGGGCAACTTGCGCCCTAGCCAATGCATCGCTAAGTGATTGCGGTAGGCCTCGGCCATCGTGGCAACTTGTTTGGCAAACTCAGGATCCTGGCACATGACCCTGAAATGCTGCGTCTCGACCAAAAAACGCTGCCCCATGACACCCGTATTCGATGCAGTCGCACCGGTCAAATTCCCCGGGGCCGCCGCTGCCATCCGCGGCGCGTATTGCTGGCCTAACGCAGGTGCCCCGATGGCACCGACCAAGATCAAAAAAGCCAGGCCCAAGCCCCAGCCGTATCGCTTCGCATCCATGCTTCGCTGTCTTTCGAAGAGTTTGCGATCGACCCCCATGCTTCCTGCATGAGGTCCGATCGTCGCGGCCGAGTCTAGAAAACCCGCGCGCTGTTTCTCCAGTCCAATTCGACAGGAACTGAAGAAAACCCAAGAAAAAAACAGACGGGTTTGCTAGCGTTGCTCAGCGTCCGAGCCCGGGGGCTAGCAAGCCGCCAACAAGCGAAAGGCCTGCGCATGGCCCGCCACATCGTGCACTCGAAGGATCTGTACCCCCTGGAGATGCATCGCGAATGAGACTCCCAAGGTTCCGTAGTCCCGCCCCAGATCCTTGCTGCCGAGCAATTTGCCGATGAAACCTTTTCGGGAATGACCCACCAAAAGGGGTCTGCCCAATTGATGAAATAAACCTACCGATCGGACCAACTCAAGGTTGTGCTCATGCAACTTGCCAAAACCAATCCCTGGATCCAAACAGATTCTCTCGGCTGCTATTCCCGCATGACGCAACTGCAAATCCCGATCCATGAGATATCGAAGGATATCGACGGGGCAATTCTCATAGCTA
Organism: Pirellula sp.; assembly: GCA_021299695.1. GTDB lineage: Bacteria > Planctomycetota > Planctomycetia > Pirellulales > Pirellulaceae > JBKCUI01. The sequence goes on from JAJTEK010000004.1 coordinate 60,414, forward strand.
GGATCGTCTTGCATCGTCTGCGGGGTCCCCTGCCGGTGCATCGCACAGACTCCCGCTAAACTTTCGATGGCTACCGAGACCATCTGAGCGTCAGCCTCAAGCCCAGAGACGTCATTGATGATCGATGCTCCCAACGCAATCGCAGACCTCGCCACAGAGGCTTTCGTCGTGTCGATCGAGATAGGAATCGAGAGCTTGCCCGCAAGACGCTCTAGCACCGGCGCGATCCGCTTGAGCTCCTCGGATTCATCGACTGGCTGGCTATAGGGACGCGTGCTCTCACCCCCGATGTCCAATAGGTCCGCCCCGTCATCTTCGAGCCTCCTGGCTCGATCGACCGCGGATTGAACCGTGTAAAAATTCCCTCCATCGGAAAAACTATCCGGCGTGACGTTCAAGATCCCCATGATCAAAGGGGTCTTGCGAAACTCCAAGACTCGGTCTTTGATCGTCCAAGTTTCCGAACGCGCCAAGGGCATCGAATAGCTGGTAGAAGCGGTCATGTCCATGCTTGGATTAATTGAAATTCGGTGTGGGAGGATGGTACGAATCGATGTCGATCGATCGGAACCAATCGATCGTTTTGGTCAAACCTTCCCTCAGCGGAGTCGTGGGGTTCCATCCGAGCTTTGATCTCGCAAGTGTGATGTCCGGCTGGCGTCGCGTGGGGTCATCGGGTGGCAATGGCAGATATCGGATCTCCACTTGGCTTTGAGTCAATTCGCGAATCAACTCGGCCAACTCGCCAATGGTGTACTCGTCGGGGTTTCCGATGTTGACCGGTCCGGTAAATCCCTCGGTATTCATCATGCGAATCATCGCTTCGACCAAATCGTCCCGGTAACAGAATGACCGCGTCTGTTCCCCGCTTCCAAATAGGGTAATCGGCTCATTTCTCAGCGACTGTCGGATGAAGTTCGAGACGACACGACCATCGAATGGATGCATCCGGGGGCCATAGGTGTTGAAAATACGGACGATCCGGACCTCCACCTTATTCATCCGGGAGTAATCCATAAACAGGGTCTCTGCGACCCGTTTTCCTTCGTCGTAGCAGGATCGGATCCCAATCGGATTGACATTCCCCCAATAGCTCTCCGGTTGAGGATGCACCTGCGGATCTCCGTAGACTTCACTGGTGCTAGCCTGCAGAACGCGGGCCCCACAACGTTTGGCCATCCCCAGTACATTGGTCGCCCCAAGCACCGATGTTTTGACCGTCTTGATCGGATTGTACTGGTAATGTCCAGGTGCCGCCGGGCATGCTAAGTTGTAGATCTGATCGACTTCTAAGAAAATTGGCAGGGTGACATCATGCCGGATCAACTCGAAGTTCGGCCTCTTGAGCAACGCGAATACATTGCTCTTTTGCGAGGTGAAAAAATTGTCCAAGCACAGCACATCGTGCCCCTGATCCACCAACCGCTCGCATAGGTGCGAACCGAGGAACCCCGCTCCACCGGTGACCAACACTCTCAAAATTTTTCCACTCATCGCCGAATTACTCGTTTCCTTGATCTTCCGACCGATTCATCACCATCCCGAGGATCACAGGAACCGGGCGAACGCCCGTCGGATCGCTCGGCCGGTTGGCCAGTGCAAGCTCCGACTGCTCGTTTCGAATCCACATCGAGGATGAGCCTCCACCATCGAGATTGATCCCATCGGCGCAGCCACTTTCCAACAGCAATCTGGCCAACTCCTCTTCGCTGACCCCCTCACTGTACCCTTTTTGCCTCCCATCGACCACCAACCATACGAACTTCTGCCCATCGGCTGAGATCCCCACTGCGGTTCGAGGATGACGCACTTCCTGAGGCTCGACTAGCACCTTGGAATCTTTGAGTATTCCTCGGAACCCCGATACGGCCCACTTGGCCTCAATCCCCTTGGATCGCAATTCCTTTTCCGAGGAAATCGTCCCCATCGAAATCCGATTTGAGCCGTCCATCCAGACGGACCAATAGCCCCCTTGGGGTGGACTGATCATCCGTTGGCCCTGGGAGACCCAGCCGCTGATGTCGGCCGCCCCACCGACTTTGTACTTGCCAGGTTTACCGGTCTGTGGGTCCAAAAGCATCGCCCAGGCTGCCGTGTTGATCGCTGCGATCGCTTCGACCTTCTTGGCCAAATCCTCGGGCCTGTTTAAAGCGACCTCCGCAGGTCCTGCCCCATCGGGGTCCTCACCCGTCACGACCTCAAAGGAAACCTCGGCTCGCTGCATGTCGATAACCAAAGAATGAATCTGAAGCGGCCGCGGATCTTGTCGTACCGAGCGCTCGTAGGTAACCCCCTCGGGCAACTTCCACACGGTCTTTACCTGGGTTGCCGTTTCGGCCGGCGCTGCCGACTCGACCGGCTTTTCTTGCGCCATCCCAGACCCGACCAGAGAGCAAGCGGCGAGCAAAACCAAATTCCAACTTCCGAAAATCCCCTTGACCATGAGTCTCTCCCGATCGCCATTGACTTGTTCTATTGACTTACTATCCCAGCGGGTGCTTTGCGGTGCGAGGCCATGAACCTCAACTGCTGATACATCGTCGTGACGATCGGTGCTGAAAATCCACACCGCTTGGCCTCCTGCAACGCATTGCCATAAATGGCCTCGACCTCGATGGGACGGCCATGCAAATAATCCAATCGCATGGAACTATCGTAAGGAACCATCTCGTCGGTGTGATCGATCACCCAATCGACATAACTCGGCTCGATCAAGCAACCCGCCGCACACCCAATCTGACGAACCTCCTCGCTGATCCTAGCGGCCAAGCTCCTCGAATCCGAATCGGCCATGATCGCATCGGTACTCGCATCGAGCAAATCGTCGGTCAAGTGCGCCTCGATTCCCGATGCGACCATGTCGGACAGGATTTGCTCGAGCCGATGCGTCTCTGGACCGGCATCCCTGCCTTCGATGCCGCGATAAGCTCCAAACACGATCCTTCCATAATCCAAATGGCGGATATGCCCAGGACCCACCTTGTTTGAACACAAGAAACAACATCCACCGGCGACCTGCGTTGAACCCAAAAAAGACCTGGCTGCCTGCTCGACATTCAAGCCGTTCTGCAGAACGAGCACAATCGAGTCCGAATGCAAAAGCGGGGTCACTAACGATTCGAGCAAGTGATTCTGCGTACTTTTCAATCCGATCAACACCACGTCGCACACGGGCATCTGCGAGGGACTCCCATAGGCATGGACCCGGGGTAAATGAAAATCTCCTAACTTGCTGTCAACGCGCAAGCCGTACTTGCGAACATGCTCGATGTCCGAATGAAAAAGGAAGTGGACCTCATGACCGGCGCGGGCCAAGAGTCCTCCATAAAATCCACCCAACGCACCCGATCCTATCACCCCGTACTTGTATCCCATCTGCCGATTCGCTACTCCGATGAATGATCTTTAAGAATGTCCTGAATAGGATGCTACCGTCTCTCTGGGGTTCCACCATCGTCTCGGCGTGATCCATTTGAGGATGATCCCCATCCCGCAACTGATCATAAGGAGTATACCCCCGGTACTAACCGTTAAAAGCAAAGCGCTCAGAAATCCCAAATTGCCTCGATCGAGTTGCTCGGCAGGGATGATTCCCGTTCTGCGATGAAAATCGATCGATAGCATCCCAGCCAACAGATGGATCAAAGGAAAGAACTGGGACAAGGCGACCAATACTCCCCCTCGAACCGTTACGAGAACACCCATGGGGATCGCACGGCTGGCCCAGATCCCAAAGAGCAAGACCAACACAACCCCCAGGAAAATCCCCCACCCACCCCTCGGCCCGGTCATCCCATCAGCCAAAAGATAAGGGACGATCAGATTGACCAATACCACCACCGTCCACTGGATCGATAAAACCAGCGGACTGTGAATCACTCGAGGCGATTTTAACTCAGGAGCGATCGTACTCTCCGAGGGCTCAAAAGGATTGGTATTCGAATGGAGATTCATAAACCCGCCGGGACCCTTATGCCTTATGCCTAAATCGATCGATCAAAACGGCAAACAAGATGATCGCGCCAAAAACGACCTTCTGCGCATAACTATCAAGCTGCATCAAGTTCATCCCATTCTCAATGACCGCGATGATCAATGCACCGATGAGCGTTCCGAACATCGTGCCATAGCCCCCCCGCAATGATGTCCCTCCTACCACCACGGCCGCGATCACACTTAACTCGACCATCGCTCCATACTTCGCATCGCCGGTCCCGAGCCGACTGGCCATGACCAACCCTCCCAATCCCGCCAAAAGCCCCGATACTCCATAAACGCTCGCCGTGATCCATCCGACCCGAACACCACACAACCGCGCCGCGACTTCATTGCCCCCAATCGCATAGACCGAGCGTCCATAAGTCGTCAAAACCATCACCCCATGGCCAATCGCAAAAATCCCCAACATCAACCATACCGCCAGCGGAATCCCCAGCCATCGACTCCTGCCGAGCCAAACAAACGAGGAAGGAACCCTGTCGATCGATTGGCCCTGCGAAATCATAAACGCCAATCCACTAGCGATCATCATCATTCCAAGCGTCGCGATAAAAGGTGGGATCCGAAAGCCGACGATCAGCCCGCCATTGATCCAGCCGAACAACCCACACAAACTGACCCCGAGTATTCCCGCCACGATCAATCCACCCACCGTCGCTTCGGTCCCCCCCATGCAATCGCGAATCAATGTCGTGGTCACCACCGAAGACAACGCGATCAGGCTGCCGACCGAAAGATCAATACCTCCAGTCAAAATCACCAACGTCATTCCCACTCCCAAAATCCCAATCTCCACAATCCGATTGACCACATTGATCAAGTTCTGACGCTTAAGAAAATTCGGCCAACGTGAACCTTTGACCACCCTGAGGGAGAGCCTCTGATCCGGAAATTTCTCTTGGACGTCCTCAAACAACACCCAACTCCTTGCTCCCGGCGCCAAGATCAACTCCAACGGACCGGGCCCCTGCGCTTGGATCTTGCGACGAATCTCCTGCGGAGTACCAATCCAAAGGCGATCCTCAGGCGTTTTGACCCCAGCCAGCTTCCATGCGATCTCGAAAGATGCTGCAAATTCCAAATCCTCAGGACTCTCGGCCCCAGACCTGCTCGACAGCTTCCCGTGCCGTCGGCTGCTGCTCTCGGACCGTCATCGCTGAAAAAAAAGCACACAACCCCAATAGGACCAACACCATCGAATACTGCGATATCCAACCCCCAATCCTGCTCATGCTCTGACTTCGATCCCTCTGGTGCGCCAGTAAGCCTGACGGCTGTTATTCGTTGATAGTTTTAACCATGGTAAGTGCTCGGTCGCCGTGTCGTCTACCAAGCAGTTTGCCGGAGCAATCCACAAGCTCAAGCCGACACGGATTGCGAAGCGACCCGATGCGAAATGCGATCGCCCTGTTGAATGCCAGCATTGTAGCTGCTTTGAATCTCTACGTTGGTCTTGACAGCAAATCCCCTATTTTGACACCCTGGCCGACAAGTGGCCCTGGGACACGTTCCAGCCGGGCCCAAAGACCCAAAATCATTTCGTTGTCTGCCGACCCATAGATCTTCATGAAACCGTTTTGGAACGCGATCCGAGATTCGCTTCACCACGCGCCTGCATTGGTCCTGGCGACCCTCTGCTCGGTTGGAATCGCCTTTCTCTGGGGCTCGAACATCGGTGCGCTTTATCCTGTGGTCGAAATGACCCTCAATGGCGAGTCGATTCAGTCCTGGCTCGAAAAAGGTGCCCAAGCCTCCGATGCCGAAGCCAAAGCTCTCGAATCGCAAATCGCTCAACCCAATCCTGCTCTTTCCCCCAAAGATCGCGATCTGATCGAACGCAAGGCCCAACAAGCCCTCAGCACGCGTGATTACAAACTCGGACTCGTCGCCTGGGCCGACCGATTCCTTCCCCGAAACCCCTTCCAAACCATCTGCTGGATCATGGGTCTGCTGATGGTCTCGACCCTGATCAAACACGCTCTGATGCTCACCAACGATCTGCTCATCGGGCATGTCTCGACGAGCATCGTCAGGGACCTTCGCATGAGAGTCTTCGACTCGGCGCTAGCCATGGACCGCAAGACCTATCAAGCCTACGGTACGAGTGGTCTGCTCGCTGCGATCACCGCCGCGGCCGACGGACTGACCGCCGGCCTGATCCATCTGTTCGGTGCTGCGATCCGTGAACCTCTACGCATCGCCTCGTGCTTGATCATGGCCAGCTTGATCAACTGGCGTCTGCTTTTGCTCTCGCTGGTTCTGGCTCCAGCTCTGGTGGCCATCGTGGTCTTTTTTAATCGTAAAATCCGACGCGCCGCGGCGAGTATCCTCGGACGCAATGCGGGCTTCCACGAAGTCCTCCTCGAAGCCCTCGGCAATATCTTCACGGTCCAAGCCTTCACGATGGAACCCCACGAACGCGATCGGTTTCGTGTTTGCACCAAAGAGATGAAACGTGTTCAATTGAAAATGGTCTTCTGGACCGGTGTCGGAAAACCTTTCACCGAGATGATCGGGGTGGCCATGGTCGCGATCACCGTCTGCGCAGGGGCGTACCTGGTCGTCAACAAACAAACCCACCTGTTTTTCCTCAAAGTCTGCGATTCGCCCATGTCGGTGACCGACCTGCTGATCTTCTTCGGACTGCTGATCGGTGCGAGTGACCCCCTTCGCAAACTCTCCGGCGTCTCGGTGATGATCTACCAAGGAATGGTTTCCTCGGAGCTCCTCTACGGGATCCTCAACGCCAAACCGATCCTGCCGGTTCCGGCCGAACCAAAAACGCTCCTGGGGCGACACCACCAATTGAGTCTCAAGAACGTTAGCTTCTATTACCACCCAAGCCAACCGGTTCTCTCGAACGTCTCGCTCGAAATCCCCTTCGGAAAAACCGTGACCCTCCTAGGCTCCAACGGCAGCGGAAAATCGACCCTGATCCAACTCCTTTGCCGCTACTACGACCCGCTCGAGGGCTCTATCCAACTCGATGATATCGATCTGCGCGATCTTGCCCTGAGCGATATCCGACAACGCATGACCCTCGTGAGCCAAAACACCGAACTATTCAATCGCTCGGTCTTAGAAAACATCAAATACGGAAGCCCCAACGCGACCAAAGACGAGGTCGAACTGGCCGCCCGTCTGGCACATGCCCACGAATTCATTACGAACTCTCTGTCTGAAGGATACGAGACGATCGTCGGACAAGCCGGCCAAAAACTCAGTGGCGGCCAACGCCAACGTATCGCCCTGGCACGAGCGATCCTCCGGAAACCCGAAATCCTAATCCTCGATGAATCGACTAGCCAAATCGATATGGCCAGCGAACTCCAAATCCGTGAGACGCTCCAAGCCATGAAAGGGCAAATGACCATCCTGATCATCACCCACCGCGAAGCTCTCATCGCCCTGGCCGACGAAGTCTACAGCATGCAATCGGGCGTCTTGGTCGAAACACCCGTCGATACCCCTCGGTTCGAACGCACTGCGGCGTAAGCTCTACCGATCCGGCCTCGGTCAATGATCGGCATCCCAGCGGCCATCGAGACGACGAACAGCCAGAACCCTACTTGCGCAGTGTCATCAAAGGCTCTGTAGCTGCAAGTTACGCCTCCGCCGGGGCAAGCCCGACGGTAGGCTTACCCAGCGGCTATTGAGACGACGAACAGCCAGAACCCTACTTGCGCAGTGTCATCAAGTACTCGACCACATCGACCAGCTCCTGCTCATTGATCAACTCCTGAAGATTTTCCGGCATGAGCGATTTCTCCTGCTTTTGAATCTCCGCCAAATCACCAGCGGCGATCGTCCGCTCGATGCCCTTGGCGTCCTTGATCACTACCCCCTGGGCGGTCTTGGATACCAGCAATCCGGTGATGACTTCGCCATCTTCGGTCCGGGCAGTATAAGCCTCATAGTTGTGGCTGATACCGGCACTGGGTGCCAAAATCGATACGTACATCGCTTCGCGCGTCAGCTTGTTGCCAATCTCGGTCAAACTCGGGCCAACGTTCTTACCCTCGCTGCCTACCATATGGCACTGCGAACATGTCGAGGCAGCGAAGTAAACGCTCTTGCCATTGCCCGCGTTGCCTCGCTTTTTGATGAGTTCCTCAAGCGGTGGAAGAGGCTTCTGGGATGTTTTGACCATGGGAAACAACTGCTCGGCCGCTTGCTGGATCTGTGCGTTGTCCGACGCCCGCAACGTCGGACCCAACAAGGACTTGCTCTCACCGGGCAACCGGTCCGCTTTGGCCAAATCCATCAGATATCCATGGTGGGACTTGTTGCGTCCCAACCCTACGGCCGATTCGACCCGAACACTCTTGGCGACCGTGTCGCTCTCCAAGAGCTTCTTCTGAAGATCGATCGCTTCCTTGCGATTGCTCAGGGCAAGCACCTTCGACAAGGCCACGGCGCGCTCGCTGGGATCTTGGACCATGAGCTCCTTGCCAAGCGACTCGGCCGCGCCGGTCTCCAACGCCAGATCCATCGCCTGCAAGGCCTGGGTCGAAGCCCCCCAAGCCGTCGCTAGTTCGAGCAAATGCTCTCCCATCCCGCGGATCTTCGTCCTCTGCATCAATTTCAATTGCGATGGATCCTTGCCGAGCTTCTTGACCCGCTCTCGGACGAGTTCCGCCAAACGAGGATCCTCGTTGACGTCGATTCCATCGAGCCGCATCAAACCTTCGATCACCAAGGCGGAATCCTTGCTCTCGAGCAACCCCCGGAGCGCTCTCTGACGGTCGTCTCCGCCGAGAAAATCGGTCGCTCGTAGCAACGCTTGTCGCTCCTTGGTGCCAATTCCCTCATCGGCCAGCCACGGTGCGAGCATCGAAGAGGCTACCGATCCGCGGCCTCGCCATGCGATCAATCGAGCCGCATCGGGCAGCTTCCTGTCCTTCGATAGCCCTTGATAAGCCGTCAAGCATTCGCTCCAACGGTCCATCGCAGCGATCCCAAGCGCCTCGAGGTACCATCGATCTTCCCCGTCGAATCGACTCGCTAGCTCTGCCCAGTAACCGGGCATCTGCTCGGAACGATCCTCTCGCAAAGCCAATGCAGCCTCGCGCAAGACCACTATCGAGGGATCCTTGAGGAAACCGGGTAGATAGTCCTTTGTCTCCATCCGAGCCCGACGCGCTAATCGTATCCCAACGGTCCGTACGTCCGGATCGCTATCCCCGGCAGCTATCCCCAAAGCTGCTTGTGCACTGTCGATCCGTGCAAGCAACCAAAGAGATCGGGCGCGCATCCTCGGATTCGGATCCTTGGACAGTGCAAGCAACTCAGCCTGGGCACTCTTGCCCATCTTCAGCAGAGCCTGATTGGCCATATAGCGAACCGAGTTGCATGGGTTTTTCAACGCAGCGACTGCCCCCGAAGCCGTGCTCAAGTCGAACTTAGGGACCAGGTATTTGCTCTGTTCGGGAGCCAATCGGAACAAACGTCCACGTTCGAGATCCTGCATGTTATGGCCCCCGACCCCTGGATCGTACCAGTCGGTCACAAACATCGATCCGTCGGGCGCGGTGGCCACATCGGCCGGACGAAACCACTTGTCGATTTCGCCTACAGCGAGATTTTCGATTTTTGCTGAGTAGCCTGCCCCCTGGGCTGCCGTGACGTAAGCCCTCACGACATTCGGTCCTGCATCGCAATGGATAACCTGATTGCGAAAGGTCTCTGGGAGCAAATCCCCTTCGTAGACGGTGATCCCTGTGGGGGAACCGGCGCCCGTGATGAGCATCGTCGGAACGACACCCGGGTCGTTCAAGTGCCAGTGCCTCTGAGGAATCTCCGATTCCCAACCCGTGCGCTCGCTTTGCCAACCGGCTCCCGTGATCTCGTCGACATATCCGTAGTTCCCAAACTCCATCACGTAATTGATCCGCGTGGCTCGGTTGCCGTCGTCGTCGTTGTCCGATTGCCAGAGGGTCCCAAACGAATCGACCGCTGCCTCGTAGTTGTTGCGGAAGTTATGGCCGAGAACCTCCATGTCGCTCAGGTCCTCATTGCAACGAAAGACCATCCCCTGTCGATAAGGCTTGCCTGAATCATCGATCGGTCGGTTCCAACGGTCCAAAATCGGTTTGCCTTCGCTATCGCACAGGCGATGCCCGGTGTTTCCAAAGTTGAAATACAACTTGCCGTCAGGACCAAATACAAACGAATGGACCGAGTGGTCGTGCTGGGGATCTCCGGTGTTGGTCAAGATCGCTCGTTTGCTGTCGGGAACGTCGTCGCCGTCGTTGTCGATGAATTCGAAAACATAAGGTGCTGCGCTGACCAAGACGCGGTTGCCCAAAACGCAAATCCCTAACGCCGAGTCGATGTCTCGCCCCTGATAGAAGACCTTGGTCTTGTCCATCACCCCATCCCCGTCGGTGTCCTCGAGGATCAAGATCCGGTCCCCCTCGGGTCGCTGTCCATTGTTGCGGCGATAATTGACCACCTCGCATACCCACACACGACCGCGATGATCGATATCGAGATTGGTCAAACTCTTGAGCATGGGCTCCGAAGCTGCCAGCGTCGCTTGGACCCCATCGGCAACCTTCAGTCCCGATACAGCATTTTCGGGGGCTCGCTCCTCGAGCGGTGTCTGACTCGACCCGACTCCGGGCGGCAGTCCCTCGGCGGCGATGTAAAACTGGGCCGTCGTCGAGTTGCCTCCATTCTGTGTTACGCCCCCTTGATCCAAGGCACAACCTACCTTGAGCCTCAAGGCGTCCTCGGGCAGGTCGAACACGATGGTGCTGTTGGCATGCGTACCGATGCCCCGGACCACCTTATCGAGAACCTTCAATTCTCCTCCACCCGCATTGGCGTTCTTGCGAACCTCCCCCCACTCGCTGCTTGCCGAGACCCAATTCTTCTCCAGAAGTGAGATCTGACCCGACTTGGTCATCAGCACCGGCTCGACCCAATCGGCCCAATCGCATGCGAATCCGTCATCGCCAGCCGAAACGACCATGTAGAGCTTCTTGACCCCCTGGACATCCACGTCGGCATCGACGCGGTGACCCGGTGTCTTGGAAGTCAGCACCGGAGAGCTAAAGAGCAACCGACCCTTGGACTTGGGGGTTGCACTAGACTTCTCGCCGATCGGAATCCCAAACTCTTTGGCGATCCCGGCCGGGTTGAAGTTCCCCGGTACAGGTTCATCTTGGTCTTTGACAAGTTCGTTGGCCGAGCGCGTCTCGATGATCGATCCTTCGGCTGGTACATCGATATGCGCTGCCCAGAGAATGGCATTGGAAACCAACCGAGTCGGTTCGGTCCGTCCCCAATTCCAATGGAAATGGCCGCCGGTGTAGCCGAACCCACGGCTGCCATTGGGGTTCTCGCTCGCCCAAGCCACATGCTGAGGCTCTTTCTTTGCCACCGCGCGGCGCACATCGGGGTTGCCGCTATGGGCTCCATCGGGTCGGTCCATGGTGCTCTCCGGAGCGATCGCCGAAAGGATCGGCGTGACTCCTTGGAGATTTTCCCGGAAACGCATGTGAAAGTACCACTCGTCTCGCGTTTCGAATGGCTTGACACCACGGGTGATCGGATGCTCGGGCAACTTGTCAAACTTGGCGGTCCAATGCGGATTGACCGACCAGTTCGTCTCGAAATAACCACCGAGCCATTTCAAGAACTCAGGGCCGCCACGGTCCTTGGGGACCTCGACCGCATAATGGATGCAAACCAGACCGGCCCCTCTTGCCGTCTGTTTGTCGATCCGTGCCAAATGAGGCAGCGAGGGATGGCCGCCCCCACCGTCGGAGTAAATCACAATCGCATCGGCGGTATCCAACACCGAATCGTCGGCGGGCCAACCGTTTCGAAGGATCTCGACGTCGGCCTCTGGTACCGTTTTCTTGACTGTATCGGCAAGGATTCGGCAGCCGGCATAATGCTCGTGGGAGCCAAAGTCATGGCTCCGCCCCCCGGCGATAAAGACGATTTTCTTTGGTGCGTTCGGCACGGCATTGGACCCTGCTGCGGGATCAGCGCCATGAGCATCGACGGAAAAAACTTGCACCATTCCACTCGCTGTGAGCATGGCCATACCGAAGAGTCTCAGGATTCGGGGTGCCGTGTGACCTTGACGGAACGAAGTCGTTTGCATGACAAGTCGCTTTGGTTGGTTGGGAGGGATGGATCGGATGGATCGAGAGGAGGGATAGCCCCGGGGTAGTATCAAGGCAACCAAGTCCCGCAGGAACTTAGATCGGATTGTATCCTAATTCTTCGCCTATCCAATGTAAATCACCCGTCGCTCCGAGTCGATTTTCCCCATGCCAATTCTTGTTTTGGGGTCCAACCTACCGGGCAAGAGGACTAAAATCCCTCGGTGTTCCCTCATGCAGCAAAACACCGGAGCAACGTCCCAATGAAGTACGCAATTTGCAACGAGACCTTCGAAGGCACCTCCCACCGAGAGGGACTGGCGCTTGCCAAGACGCTCGGGTATCGCGGTGTGGAAGTCGCACCGTTTACCCTAGGACTCGATTGTCGAAAAATCTCCCCAACGACCCGCCGAGAGTATCGGTCGATGGTCGAAGATCTGGGGCTCGAAATCATCGGCCTGCATTGGCTCTTGGCCAAAACCGAGGGTTTCCACCTGACGACCGACGATGCTTCGATAAGAAGCCAGACGGCCGATTACTTCAAAAGCCTGATCGAGCTCTGTTCGGATCTCGGAGGGGATTTGATGGTGCTCGGCTCGCCGATGCAAAGGAACTTTGTTCCCCCGATGACGCATGACCAAGCCATGGCCAACGCGGTCGATCTCATCGGCGGGCTTACCGCAGACCTCAGCGCTGCTGGGGTCCGATTGGCCATCGAGCCACTTGGGCCTCAGGAAGGAAATTTCCTTAATCACGCATCCCAAGCTCGCAGGATGATCGATAGGATCGCAAGTCCTCAGGTGCGTTTGCATCTCGATGTCAAAGCCATGAGTAGCGAGGGCCCAGCCATCGAGCAGATCGTTCGCGACAATGCCGATTTGGTGATCCACTTCCATGCCAACGACCCGAACAGACTCGGGCCCGGTATGGGGGATGTCGACCAAGCCCCAATCTTCCAAGCCTTGCATGACATTGGGTACTCCGGTTGGGTCAGTGTCGAGGTCTTCGATTATTCCCCTGGGGTCGAGACGATCCTTCGCGTGAGCATGGACACGATGGTCCGTTGCGCAGGGCTAGCGAGTAACCCGGGTCTTACCAAGACTCACGCGTCCGACAATTAAAAAGATCGCATCGGTATGCCAAAATCGTTTCCCTGGATTCCCGTCATCGCTTTGATTTTCGTCAATGGATTGTGGGGATTTTCCTTTCCGCTCGTCAAGGTGCTCAATGAGATTAGCGATGTTCACTTCGGTGTACCGCCTCATCATGAAAGCACCGTTTTTCGGGTCTTGGTTTCTGCCTGGATGATCGCGACGCGGTTTACTCTGGCGTTGGTCATTATGTGCATCGTATGGAACTCGTTGGTCCGACGCGCAAAGCCCCGCGAATGGCTAGCAGGTTTCTACATCGGCGCGATGTTCTACTGCGGCTTGGTCCTTCAAGTCATCGGATTGGCGAGCATCCCGGCATCCCGCAGCGGATTTCTCACGAGCCTGACGGCCGTGTTTACCCCCTTGTTTGGAGCGTGGATCTTTCGCAAGTACCCCAGCAAGTGGATGGTTCTAGGAATCGCATTGGCTGTCCTTGGAGTGGTCATTCTAACGGGACTTGTAGTCCGAACCCCGAGCGGTTTCGGATTGGCCCCTGACGCGGCCGATCGTTGGACGATCGGCGATACGCTGACGACTCTGGGCTCGATGTTTTTTGCATTCCAGGTTTTGTTTTTGGATCATTACGGCAAGAAGATCGACTCGGTGGCCGTCACGCCGAGCATGTTTTTGACCGCGTCGGTTTTGGGGTGGATTACGGTGGGTTTGATTTTGGGCACATCGCTCAAAGAGCAGACTGGGGTGGCGGACATGGCGTTTTTCGATTGGGTGCAGCTCTCGATGCGTCCTATTTTTTTGATTGCGCTTTTTGCTTTGGCAATTCTCTGCTCGCTCCTTGCATTCGGCTGGATGAACAAATTCCAGCCCTCGATCACAGCCGCACAAGCGGCGGTGATCTACAGTTTGGAGCCAGTTTTTGCATCGACATGGGCACTTTTTCTTCCGGGCATGCTCTCGTTGCTCTCCGGGATCGAGTACCTCAACGAGCAGGTTACTTGGGGATTGCTAAGTGGCGGGGTTCTGATTTTGCTTGCCAACGTCGTGGCGTTGTATCCGGATCGAGGCTCGGTTGCAGAGCCAGATACCGAAGGGAAGTTCGACGGCCCTCCATGACCACCAATTAATCCGTTTTTAGAGGTTTGCTTGCGGATTCGTACGTTCGTGAAATTTTGCAGTGCCCGTTTCACGGTAAAAATAGTGCACGGCAAAAATCTAGCTCGTAACCTCTTGCTCGAAACGTCTTGCCAAAAGGCGAAAACATGCAAAAATGGCTTTGTCTTTATTGGATCGCCGGGGAGAAAACCGACGATAAGTACAGGCGTTGGGAGAGGTGGCTGAGTGGTCTAAAGCACCGGATTGCTAATTCGGCGTAGGGTTAACTCCTTACCGCAGGTTCGAATCCTGTCCTCTCCGCTCAAGAAAACCCTGGGGTACCCTAGGGTTTTTCGCATTTCTGGCCAATTGCTTTGGCTTTCCATGCTGCGTCGTCTAGTGCGCTGCCTTGGTACCTGGTGAGTCGTCCAGTGAGTCGCCAGAGTCGCCTCAGAACCCTCGTTTTTCCAGGGGAAAACGGGTGGTTTTGCAGTAGAGGAGGTAGGATTCGAACTAGTTGGGTTCGAATCGTAGTGGAAATCATTGCCGGAACAGAGATGTCGGGAATGCTCGCGTCGTCCCGCGATACTAAGATGCTTGGGCCGAAACAGTCTATCACTCCATCCAATGATTGCTCGGCTCGCAAGCGCCCGATATCATTCAGCTTCGGATCGAGGCTAGCTTGCGTGATAGGCTGCATTGGTGCGGTCTACAGAGTTTAGGCTGATCCGTATAAGAACAAGTTACGTCCTCTCTTCAGAACGACACCGATCAAATCATTGGCTGAGTGGTTTATTTGTGCGATCTTTCCGTTGGCGGAATCCGAATCTTCCGATAGAAGAGTAGTGACGCGCGAGGTGTCGCGAACGCTAGCAAAAGGAGTGGCTATGAAAATCAAGTTTGTTTGGCTCTCAATCGCATTACTAATCGGCGGTGCTGCAATTACGGCGGCGTTATGGCAAGTAAATGACACAGAAGTGGAGGTTGGCAAATCACCGATCGAGCTTACTGCTGCTTCCAAGCCAAGTGAACATTTGGCGTCGCCGCCGGTTGGCATGCGAGCTGTCGTGGAAACAAAAACGAAGTTAGTAAACTACACGGTCATGAACCCTGTGCATGAGAAGCATCAAAAGGAAGTCAACTACACGGTGATGAAACCGGTGTATGAGACGAGAGAGAAGACCATCACGTACACCGTTTGTACCATGGTCCCGGAAACCAAAACCAAGATTGTTGAATACACTACTTGTCGAATGGTACCGGAAGCGAAACAAAAAACGATCGAGTACCAGGAAGTGCGGTATGTGCCGATCGACGATTCAAATCTCGAGTCCAAGTGAATGGTAACCAGGCGGACGTAACAATCCGATGGACCGAAGCGGTGGGCCGACCGCATCCGGATGGAGAATTTACTTGCCACCGCTAGGTCATCGGTGCCGTTATCCCGACCAAGAGACATGAGTGAAAGACGTGAATCTAACGTTGCGTGAGCTTGAACTTCTAATCGACGGCCTATCAGGCGACGTAGACTTGGTCTGGGTGCTGATCCATCTCGGAGTCCGATCGAACCCGCCGCCCACGCCTGTCTGGGCTCCTGCGGCTTCGGACCTGCAAGACGCCTTTGCCAGCCTTCGAAAACTGACTAGCCTCGGGCTCATTCGTGTTGGCCGAATAGAGCATACTGATGGAGGTCCGCCGGGCCGTTTGGCGCC
>JAJTEK010000201.1 GCA_021299695.1 Pirellula sp.
GGTTGCGCGGTCGTTGCGCTCGTTGGGGCGAAATGATGAAGGTGGATTCGTGGGTATCGGCGGCTTGGTAAATGATGGGCCGACCGCTTCACCGCACCCTACGAAATCCCTTCCATGCGCGATGGTGGGTTGCGCGGTCGTTGCGCTCGTTGGGGCGAAATGATGAGGGTGGATTCGTGGGTATCGGCGGTTTGGTAAATGATGGACCGACCGCTTCACCACACCCTACGAAATCCCTTCCACCCGCGATGGTGGGTTGCGCGGTCGATGGTCAAGCAACACGAAGGTTCGACTCAAGCGATCAATGGAAAGAGTACGTTGCCATGCACGTCGGTCAAACGATAATCGCGACCTTGGAAACGGTAGGTCAGTTTCGTATGGTCGAAACCCATTAGGTACATCCAAGTGGCTTGAAGATCATGAACATGGACCGGGTTTTCTATCACCGAGAACCCTAGTTCGTCGGTCTGACCGTATTCCGTGCCACCTTTGACTCCACCCCCGGCCATCCACATCGAGAAGCAATCCGGGTAATGATCGCGGCCGAGTTGAGCCCCGTTGGCTGTGCGTCCTTCTCGGAACGGCGTTCGTCCGAATTCGCCGCCCCAAATGATCAGCGTCTCATCCAAAAGTCCACGTTGCTTTAGATCGCCAATCAATGCTGCGACGGGTTTATCCATCGTTTCGCATTTCTTGGTCAAGCCATCGCGAATATCTTCGTTGGGTCCAGTGCCATGAAAATCCCAACCCCAATCAAAAAGCTGTACGTACCTTACGCCCGACTCCACGAGCCGACGGGCTAGCAAGCAATTGTTGGCCAAGCTCGAAGCTCCAGGTTTGGCTCCATAGGCCTCCAAGGTCTCGGCGCTCTCCTTGGTGATATCCATGACTTCCGGAACGCTCGTTTGCATTCGATAAGCCAATTCGTATTGGGAGATCCGGGTCATAGTCTCTGGATGCCCGAACGCTTGGGCTTGCAACGCATTGAGCTCACCGAGGGTATCGAGGCTTTTGCGGCGCAACTGGCGATCGATTCCGGGTGGATCCGAGACATAAAGGACCGGCTCACCCTGGGAGCGGCACTGAACGCCTTGGTAGACACTGGGCAGAAAGCCGCTTCCGAATGAGCTCTTGCCACCGTTGGGTTGTACGCCGCTGCTGATGAGGACGACGAAGGCCGGGAGGTTTTCGTTTTCGCTTCCCAAGCCGTAGGTCAACCAAGATCCAAACGAGGGTCGACCGCTGCGGGGAGAACCGGTGTAGATCAGCAATTCGGCTGGAGCGTGGTTGAATTGCTCGGTGTGCATGCTGTGGATGATGCACATCTCATCGGCATGCTTTTTCAAGTTCGGCAAACAGTCCGAAAGCTGCAAACCGCTTTGCCCACACTTTTCAAATTGGTGCCTAGTCCCTAGCAACTTGGGGGTTCCGCTTGTGAATGCAAACTCCTTGCCTTGGATAAACGAAGCGGGTGCTTCCTGGCCATCCATCTCGATCAACTTGGGCTTGTAGTCGTATAGATCCAAATTCGGCGGCGAGCCAGTCATGTGCAGATAGATCACACGCTTGGCCTTCCTGGGGAAGTGAGCCGCTTTGGGTGCTAAGGGGTTATCGGAGGCGTCGGCTCGATGGCCAGTCTGCAAGTCGGCCAACGCCACTGCGCCTAGGCTCAATCCTGCATTGGCCAGGAAGTTTCTTCGAGTGCGGTTAAGCAAATGCTCTTGGACGGGTTTTTCCATCGTTGTACCTGTCGTTTTTCCGTTAGGGAGTCATCAAGAACTCATCGAGATTCATCAGCACGTTACCGATCAGAACCCAGCTTGCGAGTTCCTGCGGAGAGAGTTGCTCAGGAATTTTACCGATCGGTTCGGTCGCTAGTTTCATCGCTTGGTCGGCTCGATCTTTGAGGTCCTCGCGAGAGGCTTGCAGTAGCTTAAGCATACTTTGAATCTCCGCGTCGCTCGGTTTTCGTGTGAGCACGAGTTGGAACATTCGACTGAGTTTGGATGCATCATCGGCCGCTTGGTCGGCTTCGTAGACCAAGACTCTGCGAGCAAGACCTTGGGCCGCTTCGATGTAGACTGGATCGTTGAGCGTTACGAGGGCTTGGAGCGGTGTGTTGGTCCGATCCCTTTTCAAGACACAGACCTCGCGGCTAGGTGCGTCAAAGGTGGCCATGGACGGGTAAGGATTGCTGCGGCGCCATTGCGTGTAGATCGCGCGGCGAAAACGGTCCTCGCCTGTGCTGGTATCCCAGTCGGTCCTGGAGCCAAATGCGGCAGACAGTCCCATGCTCGGCTGGGGAGGACGGGTCGGAGATCCGTAGAATTTTTTCGACAACAGATCGGCAGAAGCCAACGCCATATCCCGGACTTGCTCGGCAGCGACTCGGAACCTTGGACCACGTGCGACGTGAATATTCTCCGGATCGGACTCGAAGTCCTCGGGGGTGACGCTCGAGGATTGCCGATAAGCGTTCGAAAGGACGATGCTGCGGATCAGTTCTTTGTTATCCCAACCGCTACCTAGAAACTCCATCGCAAGGTGATCGAGCAATTCTGGATAAACCGGTAGATCGCCTTGGGAACCAAACTCCTCGCTGGTCCTGACGATACCGACTCCGAAGAGGTATTCCCAGGTTCGATTCACTAGAACGCGAGCCGTAAGCGGATTGCGGTCTGAGACAAGCCATCGCGCGAACTTCAATCGATCGATGGTCTGTCCGTCGGATTGTTCGGAGAGAGGTTCATAGCCAAAAATTCTCGGCACCCCTGGGGAAACCTCGTCGCCGGTGACCTTGTAATTGCCCCGGATTTGGATCTTGGTCGACCTATGCTTGGCCTTGGCCAACTCTCGGAGGATCGGGACCGTGGTGATCGGCTTGAGGCCGCCCAAGGCTTGGCGGGTGGTTGCCAACTGTGCGCGAAGGGCCGAGCGTTCGGGGGCTATTTGACGAACGTAGTACCGGTGGATTGCCTCACGTTGTGCGTCGGTGCGATTCTCCGAGCGCACAATCTCGAGAATCTCCTTGGGCGTTTGCAGTACCTCGTTCAGGTGCCGATCATCGGTCAGTGCGACGCGGAAATTCGAGAGAATCAGTCGTTTGTAAGGGGAATCGAATCCCAATTCGAGGCGCAGTATCCATGGAGCACGGATGGAATCGGCATCGGGTTCCGCGATCTGATCGGCCTTCCCGGCAACTTGCAACGCATGCGGCTTGTCGATCGATCCGCCGACGGCCCAACCGGTTTTCGGATCGCTGTCGATGGTATGCGAGGCGGGCAAACCACTTTGCTCGTAATCGGCTTGAGCAATTTTTGCATTCCAGGCGACTTGTTGTTGGAGGTTCAGTGGATGCTCCGCGGCACCCTGTGCGAGGCGACCTTGCCAAACCTCTTTGCGATTCTCATCGAGCAACTGAACGATAGCGCCCGAAAGCCGGGTAGCTAACCCGTTGTCGGTTCGATTGAAAAGGACAATTCGATCGACCGGTTGGGTTTCATTGAGGTCGAGTTCCCACCAAGGTGAGTCGCTGGTGTTGGTATGTGTGATCGAATTATCTTCCCATTTACCAGAGGTATTCCCATCGATTGCTCGGGCCGCTGCCCCGCCTAGGATCTCTGAGCTTTGGCTCGCTTTGCCCTTGCCTGCGAGGTTCTGCTGGCCATCGAACACTTGGACCTCGGCAAGCGAGAGTATCTTCTCTTTGCCGGGAAGATCGATGCGAATGAAACGTCCCTTGGCCCGTTGACGGGGCTCTTGGTAGAGCGACCCGCCAAGCCGGGTCAAGACGAAATTGCCATCCCCGTGGCTCGATCCCCCCCCGGGTAAGGCTTGATCTGGAACCGATTCGATCCGAATACCGCTGAGGTTTTGCGGCCCCCAGCCTTCGGGCAGGACCACTTCTAAATCGAGTCGATCGTTGTCCGCCTTCGAGTCAAGCTTCACAAGCCCATTCTCGAGTACCTGGATCGCATTTCCGGATTGGGCTGCAACCGTCTTCGGGACTGTCGGCTTCCATTCCGAAGCGATCCGCAATCGCGATTCCCATTCGTTTTGTGAGTTTGAAAGAGACGCATCGGGCGCATCGAGTTGGGATTCAAGCTTGAGTATCTGCGACTCAAGATCCGAGCGTTCTTCGCGTTGTGAGGGAGAGTACCAAGCGTACGTGGGGGACTCATCCCCGCGATCGGCGTCTTCGGTTTGATTGAAGATCGAGAAGACCTCGAAATACTCTTTCTGGGAAATCGGATCGTATTTGTGATTGTGGCACTGAGCACAACCCATCGTCACCCCCATCCAAACGGCCATCGTCGTGTTGACACGGTCGATAACCGCCACGTTGCGAAACTCTTCGTCATTCGTTCCGCCTTCGTTGTTCGTCAAGGTATTGCGATGGAACGCCGTGGCGACCCATTGATCGGGAG
This sequence comes from Pirellula sp., assembly GCA_021299695.1. Classification (GTDB taxonomy): domain Bacteria; phylum Planctomycetota; class Planctomycetia; order Pirellulales; family Pirellulaceae; genus JBKCUI01. The sequence continues at coordinate 4,428 of JAJTEK010000201.1, forward strand.
TCGGGGAGTCGAGCAAATCCCCAGCGAGTTGCTCGATGGTGAATTGGTCGAAGGGCATGTTGGAATTGAAGGCTCGAACGACCCAGTCGCGATAAGCCCAAATGGTTCGAGCAGGGTCGTCGGCATACCCTGCGGAGTCTGCGTAGCGGGCCAAATCCAACCAGCGACGGCCCCAATGTTCGCCGTAGGCGGGTGTGGCCAAGAGCCGATCGACGAGCCGCTCGTAGGCCAACGCATCGGTGTCGTTGAGGAACGCATC
>JAJTEK010000005.1 GCA_021299695.1 Pirellula sp.
GTCAGCGAAATGATGGGCTGCGTGTTCGTTCTTCTTACCGTATCGAAGGAGTTCATCGCGAATGTCCGCTTGGCTATCGCCGTACTGGTACTTGCCACGTTTCTTCAAGGACATAGATCATCTCCGTAGCCGAACGAACGTGGTCACCGATGTCGCCGTAGACCGCGATTCAAAAAATCAAAAAAAGCACCGTCGGCGGCTTTGGTGCACCACTTTGTTCGTGCGTTTTCTCGTACTCGAATCGATCCAGTATAGCAATCCGGACTATTGGTCCGCAAGTTACCGCGAACCGCCTCGATCAACGATCGGCATCGCTGCAGTTAGAACAGCCATCGAGTACGAGTACCGTTTCACTGAGTACCGCTTCGCTGAGTACGAGTACGACGAAATCCGATGCGAGGACGAACTGGGGATCAACCCCTCCGCAGGACGCTTCGAAGGCCTCCTCGGTGCATCGATCAGCGATCGTTGCCACAACCAGTCTTCGCTTTGCCCTGGGATATCACCTTGCGCCCCGTTGGGGCAAAAGACCATCGATCGCTACTTGGGTGCCAATCGCGACGCGCGGTAGCGTTGGAGTTGCCGACGGTGGTGAGGGTCGCGCGGGTTGAGTTTGTGGCATTGCAACGAGATTTCGATCGCGCGATCCACCTTGCCTTGGACGAAGTGGACCTCGGCCAGGGTGTCGAGATAAGTGTCGCTCGGGAAGCGGTCGGTTACCATCTTCGAGAGTTCCATCGCTCGATCGATCTCGAATCCGCACTTGACGGCAAGCCAAGCGGAATTGTTGGCGATTAGTACATCCTCGGGGTATCGCTTGAGTTGTTCTTGCATCGGCCCGTAGTAGACCCGGAACCACTCTTCGAGAGTCTGTCGATCGAATTTTTCGAGAACCCACGGGACCGCGTCGATCAGCGTGTTGATCTGTTCGGGATTGATGCGATGGGCGGCTCGCAGGAACCGATCCGCTTTGCCCCGATCCCCCTTGCTGACGGCTTGCCAGAACCCGGCTGCCAGAACCCGTTCGTATCGCCAGGCCCACCTAGTCCAATCCATATCCCAACCGATCGACGTGCGACCACGTGCCATCTGCAAATTCATACCGGATTCGGAATCGAACTCCGAAAAGATATCGAATAGGGAACTCATCAGGGTCAGATCAAACGTCCGATCGATTCGTTCGGGGTGATCCGGAACGGACTGATGGTATTGATTGGCCAGGAGCGATAGATTCCAAATCCAGTAGACATCTTCCAACCACAGGTCGGCTAAGCTCGATGGAAAGGAATCGAATTGGACCTGCAGGAAGCGCCCGATGGGTTCGGCAAGTTCGAATCGCTCGGTGCGACGCATGTTTTTCGAATACACCGAGAAATCTTCCATCCCGTTGGTGCGTGTTAAAAAACGTTGGTCGAGCCACTTGAGCCTGTTTTCCTCTCCCAATTCCGTGAACAATTCCGAGGCCCACTGGTAGACTTCAAGGCTTCCGGGGGATCGCTGCATGCAATCGAGCACCAAGCTCTTGGCTTGGGTGTATTTGCCTAGTCTTGCAAGAAACTTCGATCGCATCAGATCGGCGTTTAAGGAATCGTTGAGGCTACTGAGCAGATCGATACCATCGTTGGTTGCTCCCATCGCATCGAGCGCCTCGGCCAGGTCAAGCACGATCCCTGCAGGTGCGATTCCCTCGTTCCTGGGGATCGTGACGGCCGATTGAAACAGAGAACGAACCTCCTGCATCGACCAGCCGTCGGGCCGAACTCCTTGATGGAGTTGCTGCAACCACTCGAGCACTTGGAGGTTGGTTTTCTCGGGGTGCTCTTTTTTGAGAGCTTGGAAAAGAGGATACGAGGCTTCTTTCATATAAGGGAAGCACTCGGGGAAGAGGTCCTCGTGGGTCATGAGTCGTTCGGCCTGAGCCTCAGGGAAACCCGCCACGGGATTGTTCAATCGCTTGGTCGACGGCGGTTCGGAGTCGATCTTCGAAAGCGCCCTTGCAAGCACCTCGGGGCGGAGTTCCTCCAGTCCATAACGGAAGATTTGCTGTAGGTAGTCTTTCCAAAGCAGCAATTGCTGGTCTCGCGGCTGGCTCTCAATGAACCCGAAGACGCGCAGCTCGGTCGCCTTGGACCAAGCCGACTCACCGATCCTGCGGAACAGAGCCTGGAAGCGCACGACCTTCGTAAAACCTTTGCCCTCGGCGACGTTGCGATCGAGCCAACTCGAGACAGATTTCTCGGTACGCTCTGCGAGATCTTCCGCCTCGAATAAAGAATCGATCCGGTTGTGGAGAAAGTACATGTTCATCAGTTCGGCTGGCTCGTTGTCTTTGAGGTTTGCAAAGACCGCTTCGGTATCGCCGGTGAGCAATGCCAGTTGGGTCGCAAGCACTTGGGATTCGATCGCTTTGGGCGATGCCCCCTTGGGCAGAGCCCCTTTGGCGGATGCTTTGCGAATCTCATAAAAGGCTTTCGCCTCATCGTGCCGATCGAGGGCCTCGAGGATCAACGTGCGGGGGAGTTCTGACCAAGCCGCCGAGACGAGGCTCAAGCGTGATGGGTCTAGCTCGAGCCATTGGTTCCAGCGACTGTTCCGCAGGAGCAGTTTCTCGATCGCCTCTGGCCGACCAGACTTCTTTGCCATCGCTGCGGCTTGGTCGATCTGGCCTTCGCTCTCCAGCGCGATCATCTGCATATCGGTCGATTCGAGCGGCACGGGAACTTTCCAAGATTCCCCTAGGCCGAGCGAGTTCCAACGGCGATTGAGTCCAATGCGCAAGGGATGAGATGGGATCAGCGCATCGAGCATTTCCGGAATCAGATCGGGTCTACCCAAGGCCCAGGCTCGATCGAAGATCGATTGGAGCCCGTTTTCGCCCCGTGCGAAGCTATTTTGAAGGATCGCATCGAGACTGCTTCGTGGCAGCAGCTTGATCAACTCCATGAGCATATCGAGCTTGCCCTCCTGGGCATAGCGCTCGACGACCTTCATCGAGCCTTGAGCCAAGGCGGGATAATCGCAAACCGCATCGAGTTTCGCATCGAGCGGACCGGGCAAGGAGCGGATGCGTTTGAGCCAAACCAACGTCGCCTCTACTTGCGGATCCTTAGCGATGGCTCCCTCGCCGGCGATCCAACGATCCAGATCGACCGCAGGGTCGCAAAGATTCAAAAACGCGCCTCTGCGGTCCGCATGGTTCGGGGCATTGAGTTGTTCAATCCAGTCCGCGATCTGTTTGGATTCAGGTTTTTTTGCAAGCAGTGGATCTTCAGCCCTGGATTGCCCAAGCATCATGCAGAGAATCATCACCAAGCCCGAAACAAGGATGCTCTGAGGCTCGAACCAACCCAACGCTGATTTGGCCTTGTAAGTCATTCCTTGAAATCCCGCTGAAAGCACTTAGCAAAACCGTACACGACTAGCCCGCTGAGGAACGTCCCGATGCACAGGTAAAACTGCTCCCGCTTGACGACCCAAGCCCCAGCGATCAGGAGCAACGCCCCCCCAATATACACTGCGAGTGCAAGATGCTCCCACCAAGCGATGGCTCGGCGAGAGTGCATGTCTCTGTAAGCGATCCAAAGGGTTGCCGTAGCCATCGCTCCGCAAAGCGTCAGAGTCAGCCCCAGATAGCTGATCATCTGAAGAACGCTGGCGCTCCATACAATAATACAGCTTGCCAAGGCCTGCAGGCCGATCGCTAGACGAGGGGTACTGGGGGCTGGATCGAGTGGGTCTTGGCCGGAGAGAAATCCGGGAAGTAGTCTGTCTTTGGACATCTGAGCGATCACCCTTGGACCGATCGCGAGCATGGCCAATACGCTCGTAGCCGAGGAGAGCGCGATCGTGATTCGCATGACCCACTGCAATCCAACGCCTCCGACATTTTTGGCCACCCCCGAGACAAAGGTGTCTTTGCCAGCCTCGATCGATTCCTTGGTGTCGCACATCAAAAACAAGGCGTTGAGCATCAGATAAGTGGCCGTGACGAGGATGCAAGAAAGGACCATCGACCGGGGTACCGATCGCGAAGGGACCTCGCCTGCGATGTAGATGCTCGCGTTGAATCCGGTGTACGAAAGCGCGATGAAAAACAACTGGATCAGCAGAACCATGAGGAACTCTGGCTCGCGGAAACGGCCCCAATAGTCCGAGGCGATCCAAGGTTGGTTCAAGGCCGGTGTAAAGCCATCGGCTGGGCTCAGCCGCATGAGGAACATCGCGCAAGCGAATGCAAAAATCGTAAAGCCAAGGAACTTGATCGCGACGACTCCGTTATTGAGCCAAGCACCCGTCCGCAAATTCACGCTGTGGAAAACCGCACATATCGCGATCCACAAGGTGGCCAACACACGAGCTTGGACCGTCGACTGCGGAGCGCCCAAGATGGTTTCACCAAAGACCAAACCCGCAGCCGCAATCGGTGCGGTGAACCCCGCGATGATCGAGATCCAACCGGCCATGAACCCGACCGATGGATGGACGAACCGACTCAAAAATACATACTCGCCCCCGTTGAGCGATACTCGCTTGGCCAGGGCCGCATAAGCGATCGCGCCGCAGATCGCATGCACTCCTCCGATCGCCCAGGCGACCATGACCAACCGGGCATCCCCCAGGGCTCCGAGCGCATAGGACGTCGAGACATAAACCCCTGCGCCGATCATGTTCCCAATCACCATGCAGACCAAGGAGACCAAGCCGATCGATCGATTCGCAGGGGTGGATTCCACGTTCGGATAGCTCCTTGAGGTCGCCGCGCTACTGCGTTGAAGTCTGCGTTAAAATCTGGCTCGAAGTCTGCCCGCTCAAGGCCATCATTTTATCCAGGAGCTCATGCGGATTGTTGGGCGTCTCGAAACGCAGGTTCTTCTGCTTGCCATAACCGCTGACGAAACCGGCTGCTTGCGTCGCCGACTTACCCGCCAATTGGATGACCTCCAAGACCAGCAAGCCATCATGAGCGACGACTGCCACCCATTGCTTGGGGTTTTCGATGACCAGGGAGGCTTCGAGAGCCGAATCGCTCCAGAGGACCTGGCCAGGGGTCCAGCCCCATCGGGCGATTTTTGCCGGATCGATCGCTATGGGCTTGGCCCGATGGATCACGGTCCGTATCGATTTGGCCCGCTCAGAATTGGCCCGCTCAGAATTGGCCCGCTCAGAATGATCTTGGGATAGGATCAGATTGGCAAAGACGCCTGGCCAAGGTTGCAGGCCACGGATTTGGCGATCGATCCAAGCGATGGGGTAGCGGAAGTCGAGTTGCCCATCGCTTTTCTTCAACCGAGGAGCCTTGGTCGTCAATTCCGGGGCCTGTTCGATCCCGGCTTGTTCATCGCCGCGTGCGAGGGTTTCGATCGCCTGCATCGTCGGCTCGATCCCGAGTTGGCTCAAGCGAGCTTCGAGTGCATCGGCCGACTCATCGGGCTGAATGGGTGTTTCGCGTTGCTGGAGGACCGGTCCTGCATCGAGCTTGGTGGTCATGTGGATGACGCTGACGCCGGCCTGGGGGTCACCTGCCAGGATGGACCATTGGACGGGCGCGGCCCCACGGTGGCGTGGCAGTAGGGACCCGTGGAGATTGATTCCGCCGAGACTGGCCGTAGCGAGCGCTTCTTTCGATAGGATTTGTCCGTAGTCGCAGACGATCAGTAGATCGGCTTGGAGTTGCCTCAGCCATTCGATGGCGCTCGGGTCGTTGATCGAGGCTGGGGTAACGATTTGCAACTCGGCTTGGCGAGCCCAGGTCAAGATAGGGCTCTCGGGGGGAGCCTTATCGCGGGATGGGTTTTCGACCGGTGGCTTGGTCACAACGGCCAGGATCGTATGGTGCGATCGAGCGATTTGACGAAAGCTGGGGAGGGCAAACGGGCCGGTCCCCATGAGCACAAGTTTCAACGGACGGTCTGTCATGGGCGCATCGGCGGGTTACTGAGGCTTGACGTCCTGGTTTTGAGCCGAGAGGTACTCGATCAAATCGATGAACTCCGACGGAGCCACCGTGGCGGCGGCTCCTTCGGGCATCGAGCTTTGCTGGAGTGTTCTGCGTTGCTCGATTTCGTCCTTGGCGATCTTGCGTGTCTCTTTGCCGTCGAAGATCTCGACTCCTTGGTCGGTATCCGAGACGAGCAAACCGGTCACGACCGAACCATCGTCGGTGACGATTGCCGTCGATCGATATTTCTCGGCGACCTCGGCGTTGGGATCGACGATCGACTCGATGAGTTTGGCTCGGATCATCCGTTTGGCGACCCCGGCCAGATTCGGTCCGAATTCCCGACCGTCCCCGTTACCGACTTTGTGGCAGGCGGTGCAGTTTCGGACGAAGACTTCCCGGCCACGGTTCACATCCCCTTGGATTTGCGTCAAAGCGGTCATCGCTTTATTGCGTTCTTCGGCGGGTTTGGGTTCCTGGGACATCAGGACCTGTAGGTGTGGAAGGGCCGCGACCCCTGTGGCGTTCGAGGCCATGAGTTGTGCGACCATCTGCTTGCCTCGCTCGGAGGCTTCGGGGATGTGCCCTGCGACGAAGTCACCGATCCAGGCGCGTTCGTTGGGTCCTAGGGCGTGTTGGATGGTGTAATCGCGCCAGTAGTCCGCCGGGGCATTGGTCATAGCAAACAGCGCCTTCATCGCCGGCTTGGTCGGGAAGAAGCTCAAGCCGCGAGCGGCTTCGGTTTGGACACGGGGGTGGCTATCGGCGGCCGCAGAAATGAGCATCTCTTCGGCTTGGGGGATTTCATCGCGGTTATCGGCCAGGATTCGAACGGCCGCGGCGCGGGCTTCAGGGGCTTTGGCCGATGTGAGGACTTTGGCCAGGAGATCCAGGTCGATCCGATGGTGCGATTGCTGAATCCACAAAGCCTCGCAGCAGTATCGGTCGTAGTCGGCCGACGTGGGGTCTTTGCTGGCCAACCAAGTTGGGATCGCAGCCATGACTTCGGCTTCTGGTCGGTCTCGCAATTCGCGTCGGACTCGGTAGCGGGTTCGCCATTCGTATTGGCTGAGTTGGTCGAGCAGTTCCGGAACGGATTTTCCGTGCTGGGTCGCTGGTTGGACCAAGGGCCGTTCGGCATAGACCAAGCGATAGAGTCGACCTCGAACGTGGTCGCGATTCGGATCGCGTTGGCTGTACTGCATGTGTCCGACAAGGGCGTTGGCCCAGTCGCCGAACCATAGAGCGCCGTCGGGTCCGATTTGAGGATCGGCGGGTCGGAAGTGTTTATCGCTCGAGCGGATCAAATCGTCAGGAGAGCCATCGGCGTTTTTGATTCGCCCGCCGCTGTATCCTCCACCGTCGTCATTGAGGGTAAAGCGAGGCATCCCGTTCATGTTGATGACGCAGGCATAAGTGAACTGGCCTTGGACGCTCTCGGGGAAGTTGCGGCTCACGAGGAATTCGCATCCTAGTGCCGGTCGCATCCCTTCGTTGTTGAACACAAAGTTCAATCCTTGACGGCCCCGGAACTGGGTTCCAGACAGGGGGGTGTCCCAAGCGTGGTTGGCCGTCGTACCGTCTCCGACGATCCCTTGTCCCCATTGGTTAAAGACGTAGCACCACATGTTGTACTGGCCTGGCAAGGCGAACTGACGGATCTTCAGAGTGCGAGGGTCCATGACGTAGGCCCCACCGTCTCCTTTGCTGCGATGGGGTCCCCAGGGGGTCTCGAGCGTGGTGCTCGTGGCGATCCCTTCGAGCATGTGGAGCAATCCGCCGTTGTTCCATTCGAAGGCGCCGCAGGTGTGGTGGGTGTCGTCGGTGGCCCAGCCGTCCATCAGATGGATGACTTGATCGGCCTTGTCGTCTCCGTCGGTGTCTTTGAGGAAGAGCAAACGAGGCTGATCGACGACCAGAACACCGCCGTCGAAGAATTCAAAGCCAGTCGGGCAATGGAGTTTGTCGTAGAAGACTTTCGACACGTCGGCTTTTCCGTCGTTATCGGTATCTTCGAGGATCACGAGCTTGTCACCGGGTTTGGGGTCCCCTGGTTTCCACTGAGGGTAGGTGGGCATGCAAGCCAACCAGGCACGGCCTCGGTTGTCGAAATTCAATTGGACGGGTTTGGCGATGTCCGGGAATTTGGTCTCGTCGGCGAAGAGTTCGATTTTAAAACCTGGGGGGACTTGCGTCTGAGCGATGAATTCATCGGGGCTCAGGTAGCGAAGTTCTTCGGCTTCGGAGTACTTTTGTCTTGGGTCTCCGAATCGGGTTTGCGGAACGAATAGCTCGCCGGTCTGGTCATCGGCTGGTGTGGTAGGAACCGATTTGCCCTGGGCGATATCCCAGCAATACTGATCGCGTAGTTGGGCCATGCGCCGGATCTTGGCGTACTCGAGCGGGAAGGTCTCTTTGTCCCAGGTGCGTCGACCGCCGTAGACATACCAGCCATTGAGCATTCGGTAGTCTTGCAGGTGCACCCAGCTTTTATCGTTGATGGCCGAGCGGAGTTTTTCAAAGCGGTTCTTTTCCAAATCGGGTCGATCGTGGGACAATTTCGAGGGCTCGATTTGGAACAACTGTTCGATCGTCATTTTTGCGATCGCCGCATCGCCCGATTCGTTCAGGTGGCAGCCATTGATCGTGTATTGCAGTGCGGGTTCTTGGCAAAAGAGCTTGAGCGTCGGAGTAAACAGATCGATGAATGCTAGGTTTCTTTCTTTGGCGACTTGGGCAACCGCAGCCGAGTAGAGGGCCAAGCGTTGGTTCTCGTCGGCTCCTTTTGGAAGGAATCGCGAATCGGTCGGTTCGAAAGCGATCGGAGAGATCAGGACCATACGTGGGGTGGGCAAGGCACCGCTTCGAGGGTATTGGCTTGCAAGCTGGTCGAGGTATTGGTGGTACTGTTTCTTGAAGTCTTCGATGCCTTCGGCACCTAGGAAGGATTCGTTGAAACCGAAGAAGCACAAGTAGGTATCGGCCGAAAAGACCTTCATCGGATCATCGATGACGGTGTAGTCGGCCGATCGCTGCTGGTTGTTGACCGCTTCGGCGGGTCTAGCGAAATTTCGCACTACCAGATTTCGTTCTGGGTTGACCAGATGTAGGTAAGTCTCCAGGTTCCCGAAAAGATTCATCCGCTCGGCAAGGGAGTTTCCGACAAGGGCAATTTTTTCACCGGCGATAAACTCAAGAGGCAATGCGCTCGGGGGCAGTTCCGTACGGTTGGGAGACGAGACGCTTGTGGTTGCCCAGAGGGCACCAAGCGTGCAGCATCCCAAGAGGGCCAACAGGATCGGGATCGCGCGAAACGACTTGGAAGGTCGCACAGACCAATGGCGTCGGACAGTTTCAAATCGAGGCATGGGTTCGAAGAGCTCCGGAGAGAAAGTCGCAGGTGGGTTTGTCGATGATGGTCGATCAGGGGGAGGCGTTACAACGTATCATAATTCGATTCCCATTTTTTTTCCATTCGCAATGTGACCTCTGCGAGCAACTCGACGCTGTTCGCAGAGCGTTTCGCATTTGTGATACACTTGGAGGGCTAATTGGCGATCGACGCAAAAAACCGCTGCAAGAAAATAGAGGCCCGAAATGCGAACGAGTCGAGCTGCAGTCCTTCTACGGGGCTTTGCCCTGGCCTACGCGGCCTATGGGGCTTATACGACCTATGGGACTTATACGACCCATGAAGCTCAAGCTCATGAGACTCAAGCAGCTTGTGCGGGACAGGGGGAATCCAACCCGAAGATCGCCAAGCCGAATATTACCAAACCGAATATCATCTTGGTTTTCTGCGATGATTTAGGGTGGGGGGATTTGGGCTGTTTTGGCAATCCGACGATCCGAACTCCGAATCTTGATCGGATGGCAGACCAGGGCCAGAAATGGACGCAGTTTTATGTGGCCGCGCCGGTGTGCACCCCGAGCCGAGCGGCGTTGATGACCGGACGTTATCCGATTCGCAATGGAATGACCAGCGCCAAGCGAGCCGTACTGTTCCCCGACTCCGGGGGTGGGCTCGGGCCCGAGGAGTTCACGATCGCAGAGATGCTCAAACAGGTCGGATACACCACGGGGATCATCGGCAAATGGCATTTGGGGCATCTTCCGAAGTACCTTCCGACCGAACAGGGCTTTGATAGCTATTTCGGAATCCCTTATTCGAACGACATGGATAAAACCGGGGGGCCGGGATATATGGCCCAGGTGCGCAAGGACGCGTCGTATTACCCACAGATCGAGCACTACAACGTCCCTTTGATGCAGGGGACGCAGATCATCGAAAGGCCAGCCGATCAAAACACATTGACCCAGCGGTACACCGATCAAGCGGTACGATTCATCGAAGAGAACCAAACTCGCCCGTTCTTTTTGTACCTTCCTCACTCGATGCCGCATATCCCGTTGTTCGCATCCGAAGCGTACCGGGGCAAGTCACGTCGTGGATTGTATGGAGATGTCGTCGAGGAGCTCGACGGGAGCGTCGGCCGAATCTTCGATACGCTTCGAGAGCTTAAGCTCGATCGCAAGACGTTGGTCGTCTTCTCCTCGGACAACGGACCATGGCTGTCCTTTGAGACCCACGGAGGATCTGCAGGTCCGTTGCGAGCTGGCAAGGGGACGACGTTTGAGGGAGGCCAGCGCGTGCCGACTCTGTTTTGGTGGCCTGGGGAGATTCCGCCTGGAACGAATCATGAACTCGGATCGACTTTGGATTTGATGGCGACATTCGCTGCGATTGCTGGTGGGGAGTTGCCCAAAGATCGCAAGCTCGACAGTTACGATTTGTCCGGGGCGTTGTTCAAAGGTCAAAGCAGCCCGCGACAGGAGATGTTCTTTTGGACCGAAGCGTCTTTGCATGCGGTCCGACAGGGACCTTGGAAGCTGCATGTCAAAGCTCGAGAGCCGGTCAACTACGGCAAGCAAGCCGTCTTGACCAAGCCCGAGCTTTACCATTTGGAACAAGACTTGTCCGAGAAGTTCGATCTGGCCGATAGGTACCCAGAGGTCGTCGAGCGGCTGATGCTCCAGATCCGCGATCATCAAGCCGACATCGAGCCCCACGAGGATATGCTTGCGATTCCAATTAGCAAGTAAGACGCTCAGCAAGTGAGCCGCTTCCAATCGGTGCGCAAGCTCGTGCTCTTCTGATACAATCCAAGGAATGGCTTTTCTGAACTATAGCACCCTTTCCTCAATCCTCAGACGATGATGTTTAATCGATCCTCTTGGTGGCAACTTTCACGGACCTGTGCTTGGATGATCCTGTGTCTAGTGTTCCTTGGGATGGCATCCAAGACATGGGGTCAGGAACGATGGAGCGTCGAGCGAGCGAAAGCTTGGCACGACAAGCATGGGTGGCTAGTCGGTGCCAATTACATCCCTGCCTATGCGATCAATCAGCTTGAGATGTGGCAGATCGGGACCTTCGATCTAGAGCGGATCGATCTGGAACTCGGCTGGGCAAGGAGCTTGGGTTTCAATTCGATGCGGGTGTTCCTCCACGACCTGCTCTGGACTGGGGAAGGAAAAGACCTCTTGGATCGCATGGAGCAGTTCTTGAGTGTGGCCCAGAAGCATAAGATCGGGATCATTTTTGTACCGTTTGATTCGGTTTGGGACCCACAGCCTATGGCGGGGCGTCAGCGGGAGCCCAAGCAAGGCGTCCACAACAGCGGTTGGGTCCAGAGTCCAGGCGCATCGATCCTGGGCGATCCGAACAAGCATCAACTGATGAAGCCCTATTTGCAGGGCATTTTGAAGCGATTCAAGGACGATCCACGGATCCAAGCTTGGGATCTGGTCAATGAACTCGACAACGACAACGCCAATTCCTATGGCCGAAACGGTACGAAAACCGAACTTGCGAACAAAGCTCAAATGGGTTTGCTATTCGCAGAACGTTGCTTTGAGTGGGCCCGTCAGATCGATCCATCGCAACCACTGACTTGCGGCGTGTGGATCGGACTCTGGGAGGACGAATCGAAACTCAGTCCGGTTGATAAGCTCTGTTTGGAAAAGTCCGATATCATCACCTTCCATAACTATGGGGACGGACCCTCGTTGAGTCGGGCGATCGAATCGCTCAAGCGGTACGACCGTCCGATCCTATGCACCGAGTACATGGCCCGAGGCAACAACAGCCTCTTTGACCCGAGCCTCAAGATCCTCAAAGAAGCCAACGTCGGGGCTCACAATTGGGGATTTGTCGACGGCAAAAGCCAAACGATCTATCCTTGGGATTCCTGGCAAAAGCCTTACAGCAAGGAGCCCGAGTTGTGGTTCCATGACATCTTCCGACGAGATGGGACTGCGTATCGAGCAAGTGAGGTCGACTTCATACGATCGGTAACAGGCGCAAAGCCTTAGGCGGACCTTTCATGAAACGAACGAATTTGGCAAGCGGTTTGCATCGATGGAGTATGGACTACCGCGCCGTGATGCTCTCGGCCTACGCATTGGTCGGTGGGCTGCTTGCCACCGGCTGCATCCAGCGCAGCGAAAAGACAGCGACGATCTACTGCGCTACGGATCGAGAGTTTGCAGCACCGATCCTCGATGCGTTTGAACGGACCGACAACGATCAGCAAGTCGTACGGGTTTTCGATGTTGAGGCCTCCAAGACCCTAGGCTTGGTCACTCGGATCGAGCAGGAGTCAGCCAATCCGAAGTGCGATGTTTTCTGGAACAATGAAATCCTGCATACGATACGCTTGCAGAAAGCAGGGTTGTTGGAGCCACGGCGATGGTCAATTCCGGACAATTGGCCCAAGGAGTTTGCTGCTTCGGATCGATCTTGGGTGGGCTTCGCCGCAAGGGCTCGGGTCTTGATCGTCAACACAAAAAAACTCAGTGCACCCGATCAATACCCCGCGCGCGTCGAGGAATTGGCCGATCCGAAATGGAAAGGTGCCTGCGGGTATGCCAATCCAGTGTACGGGACGACGGCAACCCATTTCGCAGTCTTGGCTTCGCATCCCGGTGCGCTTAGGGACCTCCAATGGGAGCAATGGCAAACCAGCATCCAATCCAATGCCGTGATGCTGGCAGGCAACAAGCAAGTGGCTCTAGCGGTTTCCAGTGGCGAATTGGCCTGGGGTTTGACCGATACCGACGATGCATTGATCGAGAAGGAAAAGGGGATGCCTGTCGAGATGATTTTCCCAGACCAGCAAGAGGGTGGATTTGGGGCGGTTTTTATCCCCAATACCGTAGCGGTGATTCGGCGGTCCCCACATCCTGTTTTGGCCGGACGCTTGGCGGATTACTTGGTCAGCGAGAAAACCGAATCTCGATTGACGATGAGCTCTTCGGCGCATTTCCCACTGTGGCCCGGTGCAGCCGAGCAATCGCGCATCGAAACGTTGGGAATCCGACGCGCGAAAATTGACTACGAGGCAGCAGCAGAAGCATCGATGCGAGTTGCCCAGCAAGCCTCGGTTCCGTAGTATGCGCTGAGGCATGAAGCGAAACGATTGAACCCCTGACAGGCTGGAAGCCTATCCCACGCTTGGCTGGCTGTCCGATGGGTTGTCTTTTACCTGCTGCGTGCTAGAGTGTAGCGTTGGCCTGTGCGAATCCAACCGTTTGTTGCTTCATGGCAATTCGGCAAATCTTCGCAATCCGCTTTCGCTTTCGTCGAAGATGCTCTTCGATCGACAAATCGCAACAGGTCTTTTAGTCTCCAATGGAGACTCCCGAAACAAAGGGACTTGTTCTATGGTCGGTTTGGAAAAGACACCCCACTACGTCTTGAAGGCTGGGACATTGACCCATGAGCCTTCGGTTGTTGAATCCGAGCCAGGTTCGGCGACCTACGCGATCTTCGGCTTCTCGGATAAACCTCAATACGACCGATTTCTGACCAACGCAACCGAAGGTCTGACTCCCTACCCACTGGTGAAGAGGTTTCTTCAAGACCAACTGGCCCAAGAGGGCACAACCCTGAGACTCGTCATTCTCGATCCGGTCTCCTTCGATGCCTTGGAATGGAAAGCCGCAACGTTCGAATCCGTTCTGGAATCGATCCAATCGCGGTCTGATTTCGTCAAGGCGTCCCATCGGCTAGTACGCCAAGAGCCCTCGATGTCCTACCGGGCCCTACCGTCCGATCGGACTGATCGGACTGATCCGACTGATCGGACTGATCGGACTGATCGGACTGATCCGACTGATCTGACTGATCCGACTGATCCGACTGATCCGACTGATCCGACTGATCCGACTGATCCGACTGATCCGACTGATCGGACTGATCCGTCCGATCCGTCAACTAGTGCACGGTAGCTGATTGACTTCTGGATTCTCAACGCTTGGGGGTATTCAAGGCGTATCGATCGCTCTTGGGATTCCCGCCTGATTGGAGATAAACCAAGAGGTCAAAAATCTCCTCCTCGGTGAGCGTATCGAGCAATCCACTGGGCATCATCGAGGCCTTGCTCGGCTTCATATCGATGATGTCACTTCGCTTGAGGTTGGTGAAATTCCCTGGATCTAGCATGTTGGTGGCGACCATCAGGTTGTCCCCGTTGAGGTTTGCGACGCGCCCGATGACGGTCTCTTCCTCGGTCTGGAACACCGTCGCTTCATACTGATCACTGATCTCTTTGTTCGGCTCGATGATTGCTGTGAGCATATCTTTGATCGAAAACCGTTGAGACGATGCGGTCAAATCGGGACCTTGGATTCCCCCTTGGCCAGCAAAGCGGTGGCATTTGTAGCACTGAGCCACAGCGAACATCTGTTTGCCGCGCTCGTAGTTGAAACCACTTTTCTTGGTGGCGAACTTCTCGGCCAACTCGTCGACAGACCACTGCTTGACCTGGGCCCTAGGGGCAAGATCGGCAAGGGGGTCTTTGGGAGCCGGCAGCGGGCCGGTCAATTCGCCCAAAGCGGCTTTGTCTTCGTCTTCCAAGTTTCCGATGGCGACCTTGCGAATGTTCTCGAGGAATCCTCCAAAGGAGGCTCCACCGCGAGCCGTTCCGATGTCATAGAACCATTGGAAGTAGGCTTTGCGGGTCTCTGGGGTCCATCCCTTCTGGGCCTCACGCAGGCAGAAGGCATAGTGGATCTGTTGCTCTGCGGAGTTCGATCCGTTCATCTGGGCGACGCAACGCTCGACGATCTTTGGAGCCTCAAGATGGATCAGCACCCTGGCCAGTTCGCGATCGACCAAAGAATCGCCATCGGCTGCTGGGAAATGACCATCGATTTGGGCGATGATTTTTTCGCGAGTCGCCGGATCGGCCGGACCGAGTCTGAGGAAACTCAATTGGTAGGCTCGCAAAAGTTCGAGTCGTTGGGTGTTATCGAGTTTGCTCCACTCAAGACGCAGCAGGCTGTTGTTGACGTCGGCTTGGTCCGCAGGGGTTCCCTTGCGGGCCAGGGCGACGGCCATGGTGATGGCCGATTGGGCCGGTAGCGATTGCTGAATTGGATCTCGCCATAGCTTGGAGTCGAAGTGTTCGAGGGCCAAGCGGGCTGCAGTTCGAAGGGCGCGATCCGGGCTACCGATGTTTCTCATCGCGGCAGTGATATCGAGCTTGGCACCCGGAACGTGCATGGCTTCGAGCTCGCGCCGTGCGGCGCGGGCGGCTTTGGCTGGCTCGTTGTCTGGGAAGACCGCCGGCTGGGTGCTTTCGCTCCCGCTGTAAGCGATTCGGTAGAGGGCCGATTGGGTTTTGCGTCCACCGATGGTCATGTACATACAACCTTGCTCGGGATGGATCAGCAGATCGGTCACGGGCATCGGCGAGGCGCTGACAAAAGGTTCGAACGTGCTCTTGTAGGAAGCTCCTTCGGCCTCGAGGTGGACGGCATACACCACGCCGTAGCTCCAGTCGCTTACGTACAGGGCGTTCTGAAACTTCGCGGGGAACTTGGCCCCAGTACCAAAAGCGATTCCGGTCGGAGACCCGTAGCCGATATTGGCGACGGCACCGAAGCTATCGGCAAAGTATTCAGGCCATTTTCCGGTCCCGTTTCGCCAACCGAATTCCGCTCCGCTGATGACATGATTGACCCGCGTAGGTCGGTACCATGGGGTACCGATATCCCATTCCATATCCGCGTCGTAGGTGAACAGGTCGCCTAGTGGATTGAAGGCGATATCGTATTCGTTTCGAAAGCCCGTCGAGACCAGTTCCACGTCGCTGCCATCGGCATTGAAGCTCAGGATAAAGCCGCCGGGGGCAAGTCGGTTGGCCATGAAGCCCCGTCCATCGGGCATTCGTCCAAGCAGGTGATCTTCGTTCCAGTGGCGAGGTACGCGCGATCGATCGATCTTTTCGGGCAGATCGGTTTGGTTCCCAGCGCAAAGATACAGGCGTCCATCGGGTCCGGGGATGATCGCGTGGGGACCGTGTTCCCCACCGCCGGTCAGGGGGATAATCCGTTCGATTTTTTCGAACTGCTCATCTCCGTCGAGGTCTTGGAGTCGGTAGAGTCCAGGTCCTCTTGGAGCATCTTTCTGATCCTTGTCGAGGATTCCCTCGCCGTTGACGTCTACGTACAGGCCGTCTTTGGTGTGCAGGAGTCCTTGGGCCATCCCGAGATTGACGTTGATCGGATCGACCTTGGTATCGGCTGGGTTACCCGTGGTGCTAGGGGTAACTCGATAGAGTTTGCCGTACTGGTCCGAGACGATCAAGCGGCCTTTAAGGTCGACGCACATGGCGACCCAGGATCCTTGTTCTTTGGAGGGGACTTCGTATACCAGTTCGGCTTGGAAGCCTTCTGGGAGTCGAAAGCTCGAAGCGGGAGTGGCCCCTAGACCTTTTTTCACGGCTGCTGGTTTGGCATCTTTTTGCTTGGGGTCTTGGGCCGTGGCATTTTGGCCAGCAGAGGATCCCCAAGCGGCGGCTAGGCCTGCTGCGGCTAGCGTCAACGAAAAAAACTTGCGCATGATCACTTCCAAATCTATCCAAAGTGCGAGGGTGCGATGCGATGTACTGACTAGGAAAACAGTTCGGTAACGGCCTGAGCTTTGACCAGCTCACGCGGTTGGTTGAGGTGATTGTAGACGATCGTTTCGGGTTCGATTCCGAAGGCGTGGTAGATCGTCGCGAGGAGTTGCGCTGGGTGGACAGGGGACTCGATCGGCGCGCTGGCTGTCTTGTCGCTCTTTCCGTGAACATATCCGCGTTTGATACCGGCCCCTGCGATCACCGAGGTGTAGCAGTAAGGCCAGTGATCCCGACCGTCGTCGCTATTGCCGTTTCCGCTGGTGCTCACGCCGCGCTCCGGAGAGCGTCCGAATTCGCCGACGGCCACGAGCAAGGTATCTTCGAGCAGGCCGCGTTGATCGAGGTCTTCGATCAGGGTCGAGAGCCCTGCATCGAGCATAGGTCCAGATTGGTTTTTCATCCGCTTGGACAAATCGACGTGATGGTCCCAGGAGTGGTTATCGCTGTTGGCAACCTTGGGCCAGACGACCTCGACGACCCGAGTACCGGCTTCGATCAATCGGCGGGCAAGCAAGCAACTTTGGCCGAAGGTATTTCGTCCGTAGGCATCCTTGAGCACCTCGGACTCTTGGCTCAGATCGAACGCTTCGCGGGCTTTGCCTGAGACGACCAGCGAGAGGGCTTGGGAGAAGTACTCGTCGAGTTGTTGGTTTTCGACAGCGGCGTTGATCGTTGGCATTTGCTTGTTGATCAGATCGCGCAGAGCGGCGCGTCGTTGCAAGCGGACCGAGAAGACCTCAGGGCGCAGTTGCAGGTCGCTGACATTGATCCGATCCATCTTGGCCATGTCCATGTCGTCCCCTTCCGGGTACAGCGTGTACGGATCGTACTCCTTGCCTAGGAAGCCTGCTGTTCCACCTTTGCCGACCACGTTGGATTCCTGCAAGGGGCGCGGGAGCATGACGAACGGGAGCATCGGTTCGTCGGCAGGTCTTAGGCGTATGATGTTGGATCCAAAGTTTGGGAAGTCTTTGGGGCTAGGGGGTTCCAACTGGCCCGAGGCGCTGACTTTATCGGTCGTATATCCGGTCATCATCTGGTAGATCGCTGCGGTGTGATTGAACAGCCCGTTGGGGGTGTAGCTCATCGAGCGGATCATCGTGAACTTATCGTTGACGAGACTGAGTTTGGGCAAATTCTCGGTGTAGAAGGTCCCGGGCAGTTTCGTCGGGATGGGCTTAAAGACACTCTTGACCTTATCGGGCACATTTTCTTTAGGGTCCCAGAGGTCCAAGTGGGACGGTCCGCCTTGGAGGTACACGAGGATCATCCGTTTGGCTTTATTCCAACCTGGCGAACCTTCCGATGGAGCCGCTTGGAGCGACTGGAGTTTCAGGAGGTTGGCAAGCGAGAGTCCAAAGAGTCCTGAGCCGCCGACGCGTAGCACATCGCGGCGAGTGAATCCCAAGCTCGAATCGCACAAATCCTTACCTGATGAACCTAGCAATCGCAACATAATCAGTGCCTTATGGAGTAGTGTCCGAGAAAATGACGCGGAATGGATTGTTGGAATGTTTTAGTGGTTGAACAGGAACGCTGGGCTGTTGATCAGAGCCCAAACAAGGTCTTGAGCCGAAGTCAATCGGGCGTTGCCTAATTGCCCTTCGCTCTCTTTGACGTCGGCTCGCAGCCGGATCAATCTGGAATCTTCGGGCAAAGGAGTTCCCAAGCGTTCGATCCGTTTGGCCAGGACCACCGAGGGTTCGTCCTCGGGGAGCGGTTGGCTTTCCTTTTGGACGTTGGCTTGTAGGCCTTTGAGTTCCGCAGACGAGAGTTTCAGGTAGTTCATTCCCTCTTTGGTCAACTCAGGGGTCCAAGCCGCCTTGGGGATCGCGCTGAGGGCACGGAACGATTCGGGCAGGCCCAGAGCAAGTTCCCCTTCGTGCTGTCCGGCGCTGAGTCGGAATCGGCCCAAGCGGTGTTCGGGCGCGTCGTGATTTTGGTGGATCCGCCATTGGAGGACCTCCCCTTTTTGGAGCGTCAGTGGGGACTCGAGGGCAAAGACGGCCCAGTGTTCGACGCCGGTAGCCGTGGCGATGGCCCAGCCCCCTTGGTCGTTGTTCTTTCCGTCGATGGCCGCTGCGGCCGAGAAGGAAGGCTGATCGAAATCGGTGAGTCCTTTGACCAACTTGATTTTTCGCATTTCAGCGGGCTTATCCGCAGCCCCTGCGAAGAGTTCGATTTCGGTGACGACGAAGTTCCCATTTTGGGGCAATCCAGGGCCTTGGGAAGGCAGGTCGGGGGCCGTGAGGGCTTCGAGGCGTACTGCAGTAATGGCACCTTGATTCACCACGGTATCGATGGTGTAGAGACCCTTATTGGCCCCACCGGAGGCTCGGATGGAGCGATCGGCTTGGGGTGCTAGGCTCGCGCCTGTGGTCGCCTCGGCTTTGGTCGCCGCGAGGGTCTCCCAAACAGCCCCGTTGCGTCGGGCATCGATGAACTCTTGAAGTTTGGTATCGAGGGTCGCTTCGTAATTTTGGACGGTCGCTTGGGCTGCTGAGAGTCTTTCCAAACGCGCGTTGTCGGCGGCTTGGCGTTCGGGTCGGATCTGTTCCTTGCGAGCCTCGAGCGCCATTTTGGTCGATTCGCGTTCGGCATCGAGGGCCGCTTGGCGTTTGGGTTTTTCATCGACCCACCAAGCTTCGCGTTCTGCCAATTGGGCGACGATGCGTTCATGGTCTTTTTGGATCAGTGTGATCGTCGACAGGGCAGCTTGGATCTCTTCGGCTGTGGCGTGTCGGTTCAGAACCCTGACGAAGACTTCGTCGATCAGGGCCGCATCATCGGGGATCGATTCAACGAGCTTGCGGATCGCGTTATCGGGGTCTGCGATGGCACCACCGAGGGTCGGACCGCTGACGAGCGCCATGACCGATCCGAGTCTCAATTCGTTAGAGCGTTCGCATTCGCAAGCGCTTTCTCGAGGTGGTCGACCTAAGTTATTGAGGAATCCATCGGGAAGACCTGCATCGGCATCGGCCAAGGCCGCTGCGCGGGTTCCAGGGGGCAGACCTGGGATCTTCGAGACCGCGCCGGTGACTTGGTAGATCGCATCGAAGAGGACTTCGGCAGGCAATCGACGGGGCAGAGCGTGGGAGTAGTTCCGATCGTCGTCGGCGTTGTACTTGTTGGTCTCGATCGAGAGTTGGTAAACATCGGACTTGCAGATCGATCGGACGATATGTCGGATATCGAAATTGTGTTCGATGAAATCCTTTTCGAGATGTGCAAGGAGTTCAGGGATACTAGGCGGGTTCCCAGCGCGGATATCATCGATGGGCTCGATGAGCCCTTTTCCGAGCAGATAGCCCCACATGCGATTGACGAAACTCTTGGCGAAATAAGGATTTTCCTTGCTGGTGACCCAGGCGGCAAACTGGGTGCGTCGCGAGGGGTTTTCGCCTGGCGTGTTGTTGGCCACGAACGGAAACTTCGGTGTAATGGGTTGTTGTGTCTTCTGATGTTTGACTTCTCCGTCTTTCTTATCGAAGACTTCTTCCCAAAGGGGTTTTGCACCTTCGACGGCCGTTCCGCCGATGGTGTTGTTTCCCGAAGCTTCGTCTTTCTTCAAGCCGACTTGGGCAAAGTACGCTGCCGTTTCGTAGTATTGGTCTTGGGTCCAACGTTCGAAGGGGTGGTCGTGGCATTTGTTGCAGTTGAAGCGAACGGCAAGGAACAAATGGGTCGAGTTCTCGACGGCTTCTTCGGGCGTGCGCAGGATCTTGTAATAGGATGCGGCGGGGTTTTCGCGATTCGAGCCCGAGGCCGTGAGGATCTCGTAAGCGAATTGGTTGTAGGGTTTGTTGGTCGCAAAGCTGTTGCGGATCCAATCTTTGAATTTGGATGCACCTTCCTTGCCCAGGAACTTCGAGTTGACTTGCAGCAGATCCGACCATTTGTTGGTCCAGTGATCGACGAACCCATCGCTGGCGACGAGTTGATCGACAATCCGATCGCGTTTGATCCGACTTTCGGTCGTATCGGCCAAAAACGCCCGGACCGCTTCGGGGGTCGGCGGAACGCCTGTTAGGTCCAGGGTCACTCGCCTAAGGAAGTCCGCATCGTTGCACAGACCCGAGGGCTGGATCTTGAGTCGATCCCACTTGGAAGCCACGAGTCGATCGATGATGTTTTGCGAGGCGATCTGTGCCTGTTGGTAGCCTTCGCGGTCGCCCATGACCGTCAGCGTGGTGGCCGCATACGCACCTTCGAAACGGGCCAGGACGGGGACTTCTCCGCGTCGGAGAGCTTGGACGCGGGCACCTTCGAGCACCGCGCCGACTTCTGCGTTCCCCGATTCCAAGAAGGCTTCGCGCGTCACATCGCGCGATTTGCCATCGGCATACGTCGCCACGACGCGAAGTTGCTGGATCCCGCCGGGCATGGGGATGATCGGGTTGTTCGGGGTGACTTCGATGGACGTCACCCTCGGGGTGCCCATGTTCAGGCTCGCACCCCCTGCGATCCATTGACGAAGGACCAGGGCGTGGTTGTCGCCTGGTTCGATGATTTTTCCGCCGACGTGAGGGACCACTCCGAGGGGTTTGGTCAGCATCAGCGAATCGATCGGCGAGGCCGGATGGATGCGTCTGCCGGCGAGGTCATCGCTCAAGCTGCGGACATCGTAGTTCGGATCGTATCCTCGCAGGGAGAGTTTAAAGCCGTTCTTACCGGCCTGTGCCCCGTGGCAGGTCCCGGAGTTGCAACCCAAGCGGGACAGGGCTGGATTGACATCGCGGATGAAATCGACCTCGAAGTCGGTGGGGATGGTCGAATGGACGCCGATGGTTTGTTGGTGGTTGCCGAGCGTTACGTTGATTTTGGCATCCCCGGCATGGATCGGTTGGACCCAGCCGCGTTGCGATAGCCATACCGAATCGTTCTCAGCGGCGAAGTTCGCTTGGCTGGTCACATCGACCAATTCGCCGGTCTGGAGTTGGGCCATGACGACAATCTGTGCCGAGTCGTTCCAAGCTCCGAATTCGATCTGTGAGGGCTGGACTTGGATCGAGGCGATTTGATCGACTCGGACCGGCGGGTGAGACAGTTCGCCTTGAGCCTTGGGAGCTTCGGTGGTCCGTTCGGCAAGGTGAGCCTCGCCGATGGCCTTGAGCCGATCGATGCGGAGGGCTGCAAGCGAGCTGTCCTGGACGGCATTGAGCGAGCCGGCTGGGGTTGCATCAAGATCGGCGATGAGTTGGGAATCGGCGATGTTCCAAATGCGAACGCGGCCGTCAGAACCACCGCTTGCTAGGCGCCCCTGGCCGTCGATGGCAAGTGCATAGACCGCTGCGTTGGGGACTTGGAACGTTCCGAGGACCTGAGGTTGTTCGGTGATGTAATCCTCTAGTTTCTTGCGCTCGTCGGGTTTGCGTTGGGGAGCCCGCTTGGCTTGGATCGCTTTGATTTCAGGTGGCAATTTGCCATCGACATCGTAGGACCAGACTTTCACAACGCTTTGGTTATCGATGGTCGAGGCGGCCGCAAGGTATTTGCCATCGGGGCTGATGGCCACCGAGAAGATACGGCCGGGCATGGGGTCGAGTTGTCGGATCAGGTTGGCATCATCGCCGATGACGCGAGCCGTCTGTCGGAAGACGCGGTAGATTTTGGGGGTTCCGTCGGAGCCGCCGACGAGGATCTCGTTGCGTTCCGGGTGCCTGGCTAGGGCTTGGACCCCTCCGCGAAGCGCACCTGGGGTGATCGATGTGACGTTATCGATGAACCGTTCGGTTTCGACATCGGTCAGTTTGACCGTCATGTCACGGGCCCCCGAGAGCAAGTGTTTGCCATCGACGGTAAAGACCGTCGAGCGTGGCCAATCGTCGTGGGTCCGTTGGTAGAGTTTTTGATTGCCTTCGAGGTCCAGCGCGCGGATCGAGTTGTCGGCCATCCCCAGGGCGAGCATAGACGAATCATGGGTCCATGAAAGACCGAACAGGGTATCGCCACCGAGCAGGGTGCTTCGGTGCAGTTGCTTGTTCGCATTGTTCCAGAGTTGCAGTTCGCCCATGACGCCTGGCTCTCCGGCGGCCACAGCGATCCATTGGTTGTCTGGTGAGAACCGAACCGATTCGATGCGTGGACTCATTCCGATCAATCGATTTTTCAGTTGCCAGTCTTGGGTCGAGAGCACGAGGACTTCGTGGAACCCGTTGAGGGCAAGCTGCGAGCCATCGGGGGAAAAGTCCAGGCTCACGATCGCTGGTGGACGGGAGTAGATCGGTGGTTTTTCGTTGGTAAAGCGTGGGCCGGTGTCGACGACGTCTTGGACGGCCCCAGCGGCGATCCATTTTCGGATGATCTCGATTTCGGTGGGTTTCAGGGGGGCAAGATTCTTCGGCATCTCGGCCTTGCCATCGACCGGAGTGATTTCGCGCAGCAGGTTGCTCGCTTCAGGGTTCCCCGGAACGATGGCCGCATCGCCCGACTCACCACCTTTGAGCAAGCCTTCGAAATCGGTCATTCGAAAACCACCTTGGGTTTTCGAGGTTTGATGGCATGCATAGCAATTGGCACGGAGAATCGGCAGCACATCTTTGGACCACGAGACCGAGGTAGGGTCCGCACCTTGGGTCTTGAGTGCCAAGAAACTCGAGTGACCTACAACTGCCCAGAGGGCCAGGAACAGGTGTTTTGAAATGCGCATATAAAGATCCAGTGGACCTACGATGGGTGGTAAGAAAGTTGTCTTGAGCAAGCAGGGGCTCAAAGGTGGGTTGGTTCAAGCCAGAAAATCGCTTGGAAAAACTGGGCTCGACGTTTGGTGTGAGTATAGCTCAAGGCGCTAGCGGGGTCAACTTTTTCACAACTTCGTCATAGAGGGGCAATTACGCGCATTAGCGAGTCGGCCGAAAGGGGCTTTGGGCCTGACCTCGGTGTCGTTTTGGATCGAATTAGGCAGCTCGGCGAACGGTCTGCGTGGGGCTTCGATAGAGCGATTTCCAAGTGGCGATCGCGTGGTGACATACGTAGCGGACATCCTCGCGCGTCAGCTTGCCGTGGGTCGGGAGGTTGATCCCCAGACGCGAACAGCGCTCGGCAACGGGGTAGCTCCCGGTACGTTCGCGGTACATCGGCATGGTGTGGATGGGGTAAAAGACCGGGCGGCTTTCGATCCCTTCTTGGGCCAATCGCCCGATCCATGCGTCGCGGTCAACGGCCGATTCAGGACGCATGAGGACTGTGTACATCCAGTAGGAGTGTTGGGCCCAGGGTGCGGATCGAGGGAGCTGGAAGATATCTTCGCTGTCGGCCAGTTCCTCGAAATACCAGCGCGCGACCTCCTGGCGTCGTTGCACATGCACATCGAGCCGTTCGGCTTGTGCAGTCCCGATCGCTGCGGCGATGTTGGTCATGCGATAATTAAAGCCGACCTCGGGGTGCCAATAGTTCTTGCTCGGATCGACCGCTTGGCCGCGCAGAAATCGCATCCTGTCTGCGAGTTCCTTGTTCGATGTGGTGATCGCCCCTCCTTCGCCCGTCGTGATGGTCTTGTTGCCGAAGAAACTAAACGAGGAGGCGTCGGCAAGCGATCCGACGCGTCGGCCTTTGTACAACGCGCCGATCGCTTCGGCCGAGTCTTCGATGACCAAGAGTCCATGCCGTTGGGCAATCCGTTCGATCGGATCGATGTCGACTGGATGTCCATAAAGCGGAACGGTCAAGATCGCTTTGGTCCGAGGTGTGATGGCTTGCTCGATCCGCTCGGGGTCGATCGAAAGGTAGTCCTGTTCGCAATCGACAAAGACCGGTTTGGCTTGGCAGTAGGTCGCGGCATTGGCCGTAGCGATGTACGAAAGGGTCGGCATGATCACCTCATCTTGGGGACCGATGCCTGCGGCGGCCAGGGCCAAGTGGAGCGAGGTCGTGCCGTTGTTGGTCACCACGGCATAGGGGACCTGGCAGTACTCGGCCAGCAATTGCTCGAAGCGGTCGATGTAGGTCCCACGCGAGGAGATCCAGGTCGACTGAATGCAGTCCATAACATAAAGGGCTTCGTTGCCATCGAGCACCGGTTCGGCGACTCGAATACTGCGTTTGACGCGATGATCCATCGATGAGATTCCTTCCTGCCTCGTTTGCGACGCGGACTATACTGCTTTTTGAAGATCGGAATCAACTCCAGAATTCGCACTTCCCCCAAATCGCCTAGCTAGGTCTTCTTATCAAGTTAAGCTACGGATCTTTATCGGCGGTTTATCGGCGGTTTTGACAGCAAATCCGAAATGCGCTGAAGTAGACTATTTAATCTTCGGTAAGGTTTTCTTCAGGGAGCTCAACCCGCCCGAGCGACTAGCCCCGAGTATCCGTTGACCCACGAGTCGATGGGAACCTACAATAGAACCTCCTATATTTTCAGCGAGGGATCGATGATTCGAGTAGTTTTGACAGCGGCTTTTGCCTGGCTTTGGATCCCTTTGGTGACCATGGGGCAAGATCCACTTTTCGACGGAGCAGCCGGAGGGCTAGGAGCAGCCGGGGGACTTGGCCAAGATTTCTCGCTGGGATTGTTCGACAATCCGTACGAGTTTTCCGCCTCGTACCAGATCGACCCAAAGACGCGCAAGGGCAAGGTCTCCTTGACGGCGAAGCTTTCTGGCAAGTACCACATCTTCTCGACCACCCAGGCACCCGGCGGGCCGAGTCCGACGGTGATCAAGCTATTGGGCAAGCAGGCCAAGTTGTCTGGTCCTTTTGTCCCGGACCGCGCCCCGGAGGTCGACAAGAACTCGGAATCATGGCCTGGATTGGCTGTCGAGCAGTTCAGCAACACCGTGACTTGGTCGGCCCCGATCGAGTGGACGGACTCTCTGGAGACCAAGCCCGGACGGATCGAACTGACGATCGAAGGTCAGGTGTGCGAGAAGAATTGCATTCCGATTCGCGACGAGAAAGTCCCGGCGGAGTTTTCAGGTTGGGTCGAATCCAAAGACGAAGCGTTGGCGATGGGCCAGTTCCGCGAGCCTGACAGCATGGTCGATTGGAAGATCCATCTTTCAAAGTCAACGGTCAAGCCGGGAGATAAGCTCGAGTTGATCCTCGAGGCGACTCCCGACAAGGACTTCCACATCTACAAGCTCGACTTGAAAGATCCCCTCGTCGAGAACCGAACCCATGTGGTGCTGACGCAAAAATTTGGCGTGAAGGCTTATGAGCCCAAAGTCGACAAACGATCGATCCGAAAGGACTTGGGGGTCGGTGGTGTGGTCGATTACTACGAGGGCAAGGTTACGATCCGCGTGCCGATCGAGGTCCCCGAGACGGCCCTCGAAGGTGAAACGCCTTTGGAAGGCTTGGTCGGCTATCAGGCATGCACCCAAGGTGCATGCGATCGGCCTCGGGGGTTGAAGTTCAAGGGAGTCTATCAGGTTTCCAAGACGAAATCTCTAGCGGATAAGCTACCGCTGGGGATCGCGGCGAGCAAATACGAGGAAGCAGCGAACCATCCCCAGCGGGCCAATTGGTTCGACGCAGACAAGTACGCCCTGACGCTCGAGCCTAAGGAGGTTTTCACGAAGTTTTTCTTGGCGATGCTCGGCGGGTTAATTTTGAATTTCATGCCCTGCGTCTTGCCGGTTATCGGCTTGAAGATCCTGGGGTTTGTCAACGAAGCCCATGGCGAGCGTCGGACCGCCTCGATGCTCACGCTGACTTATTCGCTTGGGATGATCGCGGTGCTGTTGGGCTTTGGCGCGACGAGTTTAGGGCTGCGTTGGATGACGGGTCGTGCTTTGGAGTGGGGAGCACTTTTTGGGAACACGACGACCCAGGTCCTCTTTACGGGATTCATGTTCACTCTAGCGTTGAGCTTCTTAGGGGTCTGGGAGTTTCCGATCCCGGGCTTTGCCAGCGGAGCCAAGAGCACGGAGCTATCGAGCAAAAAAGGATATCTCGGAGCTTTCTTCAAAGGGGTCATCACGACGTTGCTTGCAACCCCCTGCAGCGGTCCGTTCTTGGGAAGTGCGCTTGCGGTCTCACTGAGCCAACCGGCTTGGGTGGTTCTTTTGATCTTTTTGGGGGTCGGTATCGGCATGGCGTTTCCTTATTTGATGGTCGCGATGTTTCCCGGTTCGATGAAGTGGATTCCTAAGCCTGGGCCATGGATGGAGACATTCAAAGAGTTTCTGGCCTTTCCGTTGCTCCTGAGCGTCGTGGCCTTTGTATCGGGGTTCCCGGAGAAGGAGCGTATCTCGATGCTCTCGGCCTTGATCTTCATTTGGTTTGCATGCTGGTGGATCGGTCGAGTACCGGTCTGGGAGAGCAGTTCGCGTCGCTTGCGGGCCTGGGGATTGGGCGCCATGGCGGCCTTGGTAGGTACGATCGGATCGTTTTATTTCCTCAAGCCTTCGAAGTACGAACTCGAGTGGGTCCCTTTCAGCGAGCAAGCTTTGCAGTCGGCCGTCGCCGAGGGCAAGCCGGTATTGATCGACTTTACGGCCGAGTGGTGCCAGAACTGCAAATTGAATTTGGCGGTGGCGATCAATACACGCAAGGTCCAGGACGTGGTCAAAAAGCATGATATCGTGCCGATGATCGCCGATCTTACGCGGTACCCACCGGCTCTGATGGCCAAGCTTCGAGAGCTCAATAAAGTCGCCATTCCGGTACTTGCAATATACAAGCCCGGAGACGGCAAGAATCCGATCGTCCTCGAAGATCTCTTGTCCGAGTCGCAGGTAATCGATGCGCTCGAGCAGGCAAGCACTGCGAAAGCCGCCACAGCCAATAGCGGACTTGGAAATGCCTTATCGACAACGCGTTAAGCGTTAAGCAGAGTGTAAAAGCATTGTGTAGGCCGTGTATTCCCTTTCCGTAACATGGCCCTCCGAGGCCGTGTGTGCACGTGATGAATCCATTCGGGACGAGCCCGACGGGAGGCTTATCGAACTCGAATCCCAGTTGGTGCGGATTGTGGCGATGCTGAGCACGACATGAGTGCAAAATAGCGACTTCCTCGCCGTTGGCTGCGGGTTAAACGATTTTGCTCCGTACTCGTACTCGATGGCTGTTCGAACTTCGGCGATGCCGATTGTTGATCCAGGTGGCTCACGGTAACTTGCGGACCAATGGGCCGAATAACTATACTAGATCGTCATTCGATTACGAGCACCGCGATGCTGAGTAGCTCGCAGTGTTCGGGGGGATCGTACTATGACAACATCATCGACCGAATCACGGCAAGATCCAGGCGGGGATGCCTCCGACTCCGATATCGTCTTTCAGCTAACTCCAGACTATCACATCCAGGAACGACTCGATCGCGAGAAGTTTATTGAGTTTGTAGAGTCGGCTTTTGCGATCATCACGGAATGTTGCAACGACCCGCCGCCGACTTTGGCCGAACTCCAAGTCGGCTGCGCTGTGCTCCCCGGAAACCGCCTCGTTGTAGAAGTTCAGACCGGACCGGCGGAAGTGCGATCGCTTCACGCAAAGGACATCACCTCCCGTCTGCGACGATTGATGGTGCCTTCCGTTGAAGGTGGACCAGTCGCTTTCGCACGGCAAATCCGGTTCTACCAGGCTGCCGAAGGACGTTCCTTGACGTTTCCATTTGCTTCGTTTGTGCACAGCGAACAGCCTACCACCTTGGATGAAGTGCTCCTTGAAGCCGGCGCGGTCCGACTACCTTCGCCTTCCTTGTTGGAAAAGGTCAGAGCATTCTTTATAGGCAAACGGCAGACCCGACCCGTGGATACCGAATCGGAGCCAATAGCGGCGGCCCTATCAAGACGGACTCGAGTTAACGTCATCGTCGGCCCCGGGCAACTCGTCTTAGACCGCGCGCGCCAGGATCCCTTTACCATTGTTGAAGACAAGCTGGCGAGCGAGGGTTTTGCGCTCGTGAAGTACGCAAGCGGGGCAAACGGAGCCGTCGACAAACTCACGGTGGATTACGTACGATCGCAAATGCCGCAGCCGACCCAGACGGCGTTCGATGGCCTGCTGGCTCGGGTCGCTAGGGTGAGGGTGCTCGAGGGTGGAATGGCCGACGGCCGGCCTCTAGGAAATGCCGTCCTGTTGGACACCGCGGGAGAGTCGGACCTGGCAGAACTGAAACAATCCTTGGCAATCCTTGACGGTCCGGCCGGTCACTGCTTGTGCTGTGGCGGGCCTACCCTTGAATTCCTGTCGTCGCAAAGTGAGTCCCTCGCTGCGCTCGGTATCCACCACGGGCTGTCGGTGCGGTGGGCGGCATGGAAGGACGACGCCGAACTACTTGATGGCCGCCGACTCCTTGACTGGCTGGCCCAGCGCGGCGTGCCCAGCCCGCTCGCTGAGTTCTTGGATCAGCAGCGGCGCGAGGAGCAGAGGCGAGCTGATTGGCAGCGATGGTTGGCGGCGATGCCGGATTGCCTGAAGCAATTGCCGCCGGGTGCCTGGCAGCACGTGACGGAGACGAGCGACTTGACCGCCATGCAAGAATCGCTTTCGGCCGCATATCCGAACCTGCGAACCAGAATCTTGGCGCTATTCCGCTGGTTCGGTAATGGTGCCGGCCCATGGACCGGCTTTCCTGTCTACGAGCAGTTGGCTGAGCAAATTCTGCTACAGTTACCCATGAATGAAGTCATTGGCGTTTTGCAGACCGTGTCGCCGGCGGAAGAAGAGCTTGAGGGAGCAGCTCGCTTCTTCGCAGGTTGGGCTTTCACCAATCGCACTTCAGCCCAAGGGGTCAAGCTACCGCCATCCCTCACAGATAGTAACTTGGCAGCCTTCCTGCCCGAACGCTCAGTCGAACCGGCGTCGATTCCTGCCTCGCTTCGACGGGAGTTGCTGGCGCACTGCCGCAAATCTTCCGATGAGGACAAGAAGCAGCGGGCGGAATCAGCCTTTGCAGAGTAGCGGTACTCAGTGAAACGGTACTCGTACTCGAAGGCTGGGTGAGGTCACTGGCCGCAAC
The DNA here is from genome assembly GCA_021299695.1 of Pirellula sp. Taxonomy (GTDB): domain Bacteria; phylum Planctomycetota; class Planctomycetia; order Pirellulales; family Pirellulaceae; genus JBKCUI01. Next base: position 29,816 of record JAJTEK010000005.1, read on the forward strand.
CGCGTGATTTGAGACGATCCCGCAATTTCGCAATTGCAACGGGGCCGTCGATGCACTGACCCAAGTCGATTTGCTCGAATCCCTTCTGAATTTCCTCAGCCAATGATTCTCTGGCTTGCTAAAGTCGGAATTGTACCCGATCCTAGCGGACCTGCAAAATGGCGTTGACCGGTGATAGTGCCGACGGGAAGGCCGATACCAATCGCATGCACGCGAAGCACTCGTTGGGCCGTTTTGGACTTGCGTTGAGTCAACTGCGCGAGCGAAGGTTCCGGCACCACATCGGCAGTCGCGCGCCCAGATGGTACGCTGCGGTGCTTTCAACCCTGTGGACAAGAAGGCTTGCTCGTGGCGGATCTAGACCCCAGCGAGGCCACTGGACTACTCGCTTCGCGCTGCCGGACCTCGCCGATGTAGGAAGGATGATGCGTTCGCAGTATCGATCGAGTACGAGCATAAGTACAAGCACGAACAAAGTGGTGCACCGAAGTCGCCGCCGGTGCTTTTCTCCTTTTTTCGAATCGTGGTCTCCAGCGACATCGGTAGCCACGGCGGTTCGTCGATTCAACCGACAGTCACCGCTTTCGTGTCGTAATTGATATGGACCGTTCTGCCGTCAAGAAGTCCCGTACCCAGCAATGGGAACCTACCATCGTTTTCAATGACTTGTACCGGAACTTTTCGCCCAAACCAATCCACAACGCAGAAATAGGACTCCATGGTAATTTTGGAACCGTCTGCCAGGATGGCTTCAGTTTCCACCAATGAGTCAAGTTGCATTTTTTTGATCAATTCTTTCGAAAACACTAGATGACCGTCAAATGCGGTATCAATCCAGACTAGAACTTCGATGGGCTCTGCTTGCAAACTACTTGCTACTTGAATGGGGAGCAAAGCACGATTTCGGTCATCCACAAATCCCCTCACTGCGAAAACGCTCCAATGTGAAACGCAGCCTCATGACCGATTCGGATTACAAAAGACTTTTTGTCAGGGAATGCTTTCTTTGCGGCCAATGCCACTTCAAGAAAAGTCTTTCCCAAAAAGAAACTTCGAGATATCGGTTCAATGGCGACGAAATCATCCTTGTGATCCTTCTCAAGACGAGAACGAAGATCCTCGTCGTAAACATTCTTTGCTGATTCTGCAACTGACATTTTCAACTCCTTGTGGATCACATAAGCGACAATGCTATTGTACAATAAGTGTCCATGACAACGAAACCGAAACGATCACTTCGTCGACCACGAACGGCTCGACGTTGACCGCCATGCTCGCGAGCCATCGGTGCGGGTAGCACAGCCGAGCCTATTTTTGCTCCGATTCTTGGGCGACCCGCGAACCCTTTTGAGCGCCCAGGGTTCCTATCACTATCATGAATGCACGTCAATTAGAGAAACTTGGAGTTCCGATCCCCTGCGTTCCGGTAGCGATTCGATCGATCCAGAATGTGGTTGGTCAAAAGGGGTATCGGGGCAAGGATGTCAAAGAGCAAATCGCTGCGGTGGTGGAAAATCCACAAGGATTCCTAGAGGATGAATTCTGGGGGGCTTTAGCGGAATCGATTTTGGAGGATCGCACCCAGGTCCAGGCCTTGGCCCCAGAGACCATCGCTTATCCGACCTGGGGGACTCAGATCGACCCGGCGGCCCATATGCAGATGCGAACCGCATGCCAGTTGCCGATCGCTCGGGCCGCAGCCTTGATGCCCGATGCGCACCTGGGGTACGGCTTGCCGATCGGGGGGGTCCTGGCAGTCGAAAACGCCGTGATTCCTTATGCGGTCGGGGTCGATATCGCTTGTCGGATGAAGCTCTCGGTGCTGGACATCGAGCCTTTGGAGATGACAAAAAATCCCATGCGGTTCGAAACAGCCTTGCAGCGTGGAACTCGCTTCGGGATCGGTTCGGTGCATGAGACGCCGCAGGACCATCGGGTGATGGATCAGGACTGGAGCATCACGCGGACGACCCGCGAGAAAAAAGACACAGCGCGCAAGCAGTTGGGTACGAGCGGATCGGGAAACCACTTCGTGGAGTTTGGGACCTTGAGGCTAGCCCAAGCCGACGCGCAGCTTGGACTCCAGGCGGGCGTCTATACGGCTCTGTTGAGTCATTCTGGGAGCCGTGGTACCGGTGCGAGTGTTTGTTCGGTCTACAGCAACATCGCCCGAGCGCAGTTACCCAAGAATCTATCGACTCAGTTTGGGTATCTCGGTTGGTTGTCGCTCGATAGTCAAGAGGGCCAAGAGTACTGGGAAGCGATGAATCTAATGGGAGACTATGCAGCAGCCAACCACGATGTGATCCATCGGCTGGTTACAAAGCTCTTGGGAGGGCGCGTCATTGCAGGCGTTGAAAACCACCACAACTTTGCATGGAAGGAAATCCATCAAGGCAAGGAGTGGGTGGTGCATCGCAAGGGTGCCACACCGGCAGGTGCTGGGGTCTTGGGAGTCATCCCCGGCTCGATGGCAACACCGGGTTTTGTGGTGCGAGGCAAGGGGAATGCAGCGAGTCTGATGTCCGCATCGCATGGGGCAGGACGATGCATGAGCCGAACGGCGGCCAAGAACCAGTACACCTGGAACGCGGTCCGAACGAATTTGAGCACTCGGGGAATTCGGGTGATCTCAGCCGGTGCCGACGAGGCTCCGGGGGCTTACAAGGACATCCATTCGGTGATGGCAGCCCAGGTCGAATTGGTCGATACGATCGGCCAATTCGATCCAAAGATTGTCAAAATGTGCGAGGATGGGAGTCGCGCCGAGGACTAGACGTTCTTCCATTGCCGATCGGCGGCACTCTGGAGGACTGCATCGCAGACGCGTTGGGTTTCCAGGGCGTCTTTGAAGCTCGGGTGGGCTGGCTCGCCGGTATCGAGACTCTTGAGGAAATCAGCGACTTGGTGAGTAAACGAGTGCTCGTAGCCGATTTGCAGGCCGGGCACCCACCAGTTGCCCATGTAGGGTTGATCGCCGTCGGAGACATGGACGCTGCGCCAGCCTCGAACGATGGATTCATCGTTGTAATCGAAGTACTTCAGGCGGTGCAGGTCGTGCAGATCCCAAGCGATGCTGGCGTTTTCGCCATTGATTTCCAGGGTGTAAAGAGCTTTGTGGCCACGTGCATAGCGGGTCGACTCGAAGAGTCCGAGCGAGCCGTTATTGAAGTGGCAGAAGAACGAACAAGCGTCGTCGATGTTGACTGGGGACTTTTTGCCGGTCTCGACGTGGGTACGTTCTTTGACGAACGTTTCGGTCATTGCGCAGACATCGTTGATCGAACCGTTGATCCATAGAGCCGTATCGATGCAGTGGGCTAGCAAGTCACCTGTCACACCGCTACCGGCAGCGTCGGCATCGAGTCTCCAGGTTGCCGCACCACCTTGGGGTACGTCGGCGTTGATGGTCCAATCTTGGAGGAAGTTCGCTCGGTAGTGGAAGATCCGCCCGAGTTTTCCTGAGTCGACGATTTGCTTGGCCAGGGTCACGGCCGGTACGCGTCGGTAGTTGTACCAGACCATGTTCGCAACACCGGCTTTTTCCACTGCAGCGACCATTTCTAGGCCTTCGGCGGTATTCATGGCCAGAGGTTTTTCGCAGAGGATCATCTTGCCGGCTTTGGCCGCTTCGATGGCGATCTCTTTGTGCAAGTTGTTCGGGGTGCAGATATCGATCGCGTCGATATCGGAGCGTTTGAGCAATTCGCGCCAATCGGTTTCGATCGACTCATAGCCCCAGTTTTCGGCGAACGACTTGGCCTTTTCGGCATTCCGTGCACAGAGGGCCTTCAAGACTGGTTTATGGGAGCTTTTAAAAAAGCGGCTGGCTTGGAGATAGGCATTCGAGTGGGCTTTGCCCATGAATCCATAGCCGATCATGCCGATACGAAGTTCTTTCATAGCGATTCCTCGAGACGAGAATTGAGTTGGTTGGATGGTTTGAAGTGGTTTGAGTTAAATGCTTGGGCTGGTGTTCCAGCCGTGGGCTTCACGCACGGCGATCATCGTCGCGAGGATGGTGTTCCAAGTGTGGGGGTCTTCGAGGGTCTTGTTGGGGAACATGCAACCGTCCCAGCAGATGTGTTGGATACCGCGTGCTTGTGCATCTTTGAGCCAGTATCCGGAGCACTCGACGATGTTGAGTTTTCCGTTTGGATCATCGGCGCGGCAGTGTTTTCCTGTTTTGTCGTGGGAGCCTGCACCGTGGACATGTCCATCGTTTTGGGCGACGTGGAAATCGATGGTCCAGGGTCGGAGTTGGTCGGTCATGCTTTTGTAGGCTTGATCGAACTGCTCTTGGGTGTAGTGATCTGCGAGCATGGCGTGCTCGGGGGCGTTGTATCCGAGCAGATAGAGATACGTGTGTGCCAAATCGGCTTGGAAACCGAAGGCCTCTGGCATGGCGACTCCCTCGAGGACATCGAGCATATCGCGCCAGGAGTGCATTCCTGCCCAGCAGATTTCTCCTTCGGCGGCGAGTCGTTGACCGTGGTCTTTTGCGATTTTAGCGGCTTTTTTGAACGTATCGACGATGCGGGCGGTGTTGGCTTTGGCATTGGACCGCCATTTCTCGACGCCGAACTCGGCGCTATCGACGCGGATCACACCATACTTGCGAATGCCATGGTCCTCAAAGACGCGCGCGATTCGGCAAGCCATTTCAACGGCCGAAAGGAATTTCTTTTGGCATTGGTCATCTCCCATGGCCGAGTCGCCGACGGTCCCTGGCCAAACCGGAGCGACCAGAGAGCCGACGGAGAAACCGTAGCTGGCGATTTGGTCGGCGATTTTTCGGATTTCCGAATCGCTCGCATTCGGATCGGTATGAGGGAAGAACAGGAAGTAGTCGATTCCGTCGAACTTTTGGCCATTGACATTCGCAGCGGCGGTCAGTTCGAGCATGCGTTGGAGCGAGATTGGCGGTTCTTGATCGGGGCCATCCCCTTTACCGACAAGGCCTGGCCACATGGCGTTGTGGAGTTTAGGAAGTTGGTTCATCGAGGATTCCTTGCGATTCAAATAAACTTGCGATTCAACGGAAGGGGACTCTGGAGAGCCAGGGCGTTGGCTCGTTGGTTGGAGTTAGCTCGAAGAGGGGCTTAGCGGTGTTTTTGCCAGGCGCCGTTGGCAGGTAGGTTGGAGTGAGCATCGGGGCCGAAGTAGCGCAATCCGACGAGGGGTTCGCTGCCGGTGTTTTCGATTTCGATTCCTCGGACCGCTGCGTCGTGGCTGATGAAGACCTCGTCTTCGGTGTTTTGACCGAAGCGGATCATGGCGGGGGTTTGGAGGGCTAATTTGCCGATCCGACCCTTGCCTTGGACGGTGGTCCAACCGCTTGCCGCACCGTCCTTTAAGACGGTCTTGGCTCCTGGTTCGATGGTCAATTCTTTAGCGCTAAAGAGCTGCTTGCCATCGATGGTACCGTAGACAATCCATTTGTCGCTGACCCCTGTGGTGGACTTGGACGCATCGACGATCGGTTCGATGTAGTTGGCATCTTTGAAGTGGGTATCGACGTTCTTTTCCCAGTCGAGTTGGCCCATGATGAAGTCGAGGTCTTGATGCTTGTCTTTAGGCATGTCTTTGACCAGCAGGGACCAGGGAACATAGCGGCCTTCGACGATCGATTGAAACATACCGAAGACGTCCGAGCCCCATTGGGGTTCGTAGGTGCACAGGGATCCTGGTGCGTGCAAAACGCCTGGCGGAATCAGCCAACCGGTACCGCGTTGGAGGCGATAGGCTCGCGATAGATCGAGGATTCCGTTGTCCCCTCGGTTCCAATTTTCCAGGCAGCGCCGGAGTTGATCTTTGGTGGTGCCCGGTTCGAGCCCCATGAAGGTGTAGGCGAAGTTGTTATCGACGTTGTTGTATTGGGGTGGGAAGTAGTAGCTCTCGGGCTTGCCTTCTTGACCTACCAGAGCGGCATCCTCTTGGGATTGATGCATGTGGTGGGGGATTGGGCCCATGTTGTCGAAGAACTTCGAGTAGACCGGCCAGCGGTTGTATTTGCTGAAGACGGCTTTGCCGACGAGCCTATCGCCTTGTTCGGCGATGGCGTCTTTGAGGAGGAATTTCTTTCCCTCGAAAAGACAGAAGCTCAATCCTTCGTGCCAGACGCGTCCCTCGTTGGCCGCTTCGGTGGTGCTGGCGAACCAACGTTCGTCAATCCCGCCGCGATCGGCGCCGAACGCATAAAGGTCGTTGGGGTGGAGTTTGATGCGTCGACCTGGGTGCAGGAAGCTTCGAGGGACCCAGGTCGGGGTCAGTCGGAGGATGCCATCGCCGGCGTCGAGGGCTTTGTCCAAGACGTTCGCTACGTTATCGGACTTGATCAAACCATCATCTAAACCGGTGCCAGACATGGAATCTCTCTGATTTCTAGAGAAAGGTGTGTTGGAGTTGCAATCCGAGGTCTTAGGGGCGGTTGGATCCGCTTTGCCCCCGATTTTATGGGACTTTGTTGTAAGATTCTTGAGGATGAATCGCAAGCCCTGGAGGCTGAAACATGGAAGTCTTTGCTTCCCTGAGGGCATTGTCTCGTCATAAGGCTTGCGATTTTCCATACTTTCGGCATGATTTGCGAGGGTGAAAAACGAGTTTTTGCGATGGGTTTAGCGAAGGGTAGTGAGCCATGGTGACCCAGTACTCACCGATTCGACGGGCATTGATCAGCGTTAGCGACAAGACGGGGTTGGCCGAGTTTGCCAAAGGTCTCTCGGCGCGCGGCGTGGAGATTTACAGCACCGGCGGGACTTACCGGTTCCTCTTAGATCACGGGATTGTGGCCCTCGAAGTGGCTCAGTACACCGGATTTCCCGAGGTCATGGACGGGCGGGTCAAGACGTTGCATCCGAAAATCTTCGGCGGGATTCTTGCCCGCCGGGACCACCAAGAGGATTTGGAATCACTCTCGGCGCATTCGATCGATACGATCGACTTGGTCGTCGTGAACTTGTACCCTTTCGAGGCGACGGTCGCCAAAGAAGGAGTGAGTTTTTCTGAAGCGATCGAGCAGATCGACATCGGCGGACCGAGTCTAATCCGAGCCGCTTCGAAGAATCACGCTTTTGTCACCGTGGCGACCAGTCCGGAGCAGTACGGATCGATCTTGGCCGAATTTCAAGCCCACGGCGGAACCTCCCAGCAACTTCGATTGCAGTTGGCTTTGGAGTGCTTTGAATCGACTGCCAAGTACGACGCTGCAATCGGCAAGTTTCTTGCATCGCAGATCGGTGGCAAGGCCGGCGGTGCTCAAACGGTCTTGCCTGAGCGTTTGCATCTTGATATGACCAAAGTGCAGGATCTTCGTTACGGGGAAAATCCGCATCAACAAGCCGCGCTCTATGCGAGACCCTCCTCGGGCATTTCGCTGGTTCAGGCCAAGCAACTCCACGGCAAGGAGCTTTCTTACAACAACCTGCTCGATGCCGATAGCGCTTACAACATCGTCAGGTGTTTTGCTCGTCCATCGGCCGTGGTGATCAAGCACAATAATCCTTGCGGCGCCGCATCGGCCCACAAGCTCTCGGCAGCTTGCCGCAAGGCGCTCGACGGGGACCCCCAAAGTGCCTTTGGTGGCATCCTGGGCTTCAACCAGAGCGTCGATGCTGAGACGGCCAACGAGTTATGCCAACCAGGTTTGTTCATCGAAGCGATCGTCGCTCCAGCGTTTTCCGATTCGGCCATAGAGATCCTCTCGACGAAACCCAAGTGGCGCGAGAACGTGCGATTGATCGCGATGGGCAAAGAGAGCGAGTCGGAGCGTCCCTTAGATTTCCGCTTTGTCCAAGGTGGGGTCTTGGTCCAGCAAGCCGACACCTTGCCACCAGCGAATCTGACTTGGAAAACCGTCACCACCGTCCCAGTAGCCGACGAACTTTGGGATGACATCGCCTTTGGCTGGGAGATGGTCCGGCACGTCAAGAGCAATGCGATTGTCTTGGCCCGAGACGCCGCGTTGGTCGGCGTGGGCGCCGGACAGATGAGTCGCGTCGACAGCGTGGAGATCGCGATTTCGAAAGCGGCGGATCGATCCCGTGGGAGCATCTTAGCCTCCGATGCGTTCTTTCCATTCCCCGATTCGATCCATCGGGCAGCCCAAGCTGGAATCGTTGCGATCGTACAACCCGGGGGATCGAAGAAGGACGACGAGGTCATTGCTGCTTGCAATGAGCATCGCATCCCTATGCTTTTTACTGGCCAACGCCACTTCCGGCACTAGACGTTCAATCGTCCAAGAGATCTCGAAAACCACATTGTCAACGGAATAGCCCATGTCAATTCTGATCATTGAAGACCTCGGAGTCGAGAGGCTCGTCCCGCTGGTTTTGGCGAGACTTTCAAGTGCGGTGACCTGCGGTGCGTTGCGCCTTGTCGATTTGCTCGAATGGATAGGGTCTGACTGCTATGGCCTATCGCGCACGCACCTCCAAGCGATCCAACAGTTGGACTATCCGATTTTAAAGGACCCACGGCAGGCCCCTGGGGCTGATCGCCCGAAGCTAGTTTTGTCGTCTCGGTTGGTTCCCAATGCGGCGAATCTCAGAGCCATCGAGCAGTGGTTGAGCCATGGCGAGCCCGGGGTAACCCAGTGGATCTACGATGGCCCAGAACCTGGGTCGCAGGTGATTGGAGTGATCCATCCGACCGAGACCTTTGAGCAGATCCTATCGATCGGTCGCAATTACCTCATGCATTCGGCCTCGAGGCTTGGATCGGATCGGGGTCGTTCAAGCTACGTGCTCGACGCGTTCAAACATCCGCATGATGTGATCCGCCAACACATGGCCTGCCTGCCAGGAAACTTGGAATTGCTCGTATCCAAGCGGCAGTATCGCCAACTCCAGGATGGAGTTTTTGTTGGCCCCGACGTGACGTTAGCGAGCCATGTTGTTCTTGAACCCAAGTCTGGTCCAATCGTTTTGGAAAGCAATGTCCAAGTCGGACCGTTCTCATTACTTCGAGGGCCACTTTATCTTGGGGCCAAGTGCAAGGTGCTCGAACATGCGTCTCTCAAAGATGGCGTGTGCGCTGGACACACTACGAAGATCGGAGGAGAGGTGGAAGCCTCGATCGTCGAGCCTTACTCGAACAAGCAGCACCATGGATTTCTCGGGCACTCCTATGTCGGCAGTTGGGTGAATCTCGGCGCAGGGACCTGCACGAGTGACTTGAAGAATACCTATGGACTGATCTCGATGGATTACCCCACCAGCGGGCGAATCAACACGGAAATGCAATTCCTCGGGTGCTTCATCGGCGACTACAGTAAGACGGCGATCAACACGAGCATCTTCACTGGCAAGTGGATCGGGGTTTGCAGTGCGATGTATGGTTTTGTGACCAGCAATGTCCCGAGTTTCACCAACTATGCAAAGCTATTTGGTCAGGTAGCAACCTTACCCACCTCGGTCATGCAATCGACACAACTCCGCATGTTCACCCGTCGTTCCGTTCCCCAGCGTCCCTGCGACATCGAGCTCCTGCACTCCCTTTTCGAACTCACACGGCCCGAGAGAGATGCCATGGTCGGACTCGAAGAGGCCTAAGCGATCATCCCCCATTCCTGGTTTTGTTTTTCCACGATTTGTTTTCTCGTCAAAGCGTCCGAATCGACCCCGAGAGCTAGCGGCGGAAAGCAAGACATTAATAGCGACTGATGGGGCATGGGCCGACCCACAGCATTTTTTCTTTGAACGGAGCAAAAGGTAGCAAAAGGTACGGAAACTCTAGGTTGGTTTTGATTTCCGGAAGGATGCGTGAATTTCAAGCGGTGCGCATAGACTTTTCTTAAGTTTGTGATTTAATTGTCGGTTCGCCCAGTGAACGCGGAACGGATGCCTGCACGGACTCTTCGGCTTCTTTATCTGTTTTTATCGCTATCCGTTGGGTGAGCTATGTGTGGGATCGTTGGGTATGTAGGCAAATCAGACACCACGGAATTCCTTCTTCAAGGTTTGTACCGTTTGGAGTACCGGGGATACGACAGTGCCGGTTTGTGTTTTGTTCGGGACGATGGAGTATTGGAGAGACGGCGCAGTGTTGGACGGATCTCGAATCTCGAGACACTAGTTCGCAGTCAACCTGTACCGAGTCGTATTGGGATCGGCCATACACGCTGGGCAACTCACGGAGCAGCGACGGAATCCAACGCCCACCCCCATTATGGTGGCCATCCAGAATTCGGAGGGCTCTCGGATCTGGCTTTGGTCCATAACGGCGTGATCGAGAACTATCAGGAACTCAAGCAGGAGTTGATTGAACAAGGCTACTCGTTTCAATCTCAGACCGATACCGAAGTGGTCGCCCAGTTATTGCATCATACGCTCTGTCAGATGCGGCAAGCTGGTGAACTCAATGACCAGGCCCCGATCGACCACGCCAATGCTTTACGCAGCGTCCTTGCTCGTCTCCGTGGAACCTATGGCTTGGTAGTCATGTTTCACGGCAAGCCAGACTTTTTGCTTGCAGCCCGATGCGGTAGTCCTTTAGTGATCGGCGTCGGCCAAGGCGAGCAGTTCATCGCGAGCGATCCGGCGCCGTTGCACGGAAAAACAGACAAAATCATCACCTTGGTCGATCACCAAATCGCGATCATCACCTCGCGTTCTATACAGGTCATTCAGCGAGATACCGGCACGGTTCAACCTAGCATCCAGTTTTTGACACAGGGTCAAGACGCACACAGTTGCGATGGTTACGAGCATTACATGCACAAGGAGATCTATCAGCAGCCCGAAGCGATCCGCAATGCGATCCGAGGCAGGCTCGATCGAGACGACGCGACAGCAAAACTAGGTGGATTGAATCTGACGGTTCCACAGCTTCGCAATATCGAAAGACTGGTTCTAACCGGGTGCGGAACTTCGTGGCACTCGGCACTCATCGGCGAATACATGATCGAGCAAATCTCGCGATTGCCCGTAGAAGTCGAATACGCTAGCGAACTGCGATACCGCAATCCACCAGTCGATAAGCAAACCCTTGTCTTCGGTATCACCCAAAGTGGGGAGACGGCCGATACCCTAGCGGCACTTAGGGAAATGCGGCGAAAAGGCCATCCTACCCTGGCGATCTGCAACAACGTTGGCAGCAGCATTGCAAGGGAAGCCGACGGAGGGATTTACCTCCATGCGGGTCCAGAGATCGGAGTCGCATCGACCAAAGCTTTCACCTCCCAAGTCGTCGTATTGGCATTGCTTGCACTCTATTTCGGACGCATGAGGCACCTGAGTTTCGAAGACGGATTGCGTTGGATCGATGAGCTTGAATCGCTCGCAGACCAAGTCCAATTAGCACTGGACACCGAAGCGCAGATCAAGCAGATCGCGTATGAGTTTCAAAACGCGACGAATGTTCTTTATCTTGGCCGAAATTATCTTTTCCCAACCGCACTCGAAGGGGCGTTGAAGCTCAAAGAGATCAGCTACATCCATGCCGAAGGATACCCTGCTGCAGAAATGAAACATGGACCAATCGCCCTGGTAGATCAACATACCCCATCGGTCTTTCTGATATCCAAAGGGCTCGTTTATGACAAAATCATGAGCAACCTTCAGGAGGTCAAGGCACGCGGAGGTCCCGTCATTGCCGTGACGGATAGTGTGGATTCGCAACTTGAAAAACTCGCTGATCGAATCATTCTCGTTCCCTCGGTCGCTGAGCCACTACAGCCTGTTGTCAGCGTCGTTCCACTGCAACTTTTGGCTTACCACATTGCATTGCTTCGTGGATGCGACGTAGACAAACCTCGAAATTTGGCAAAAAGCGTCACGGTCGAGTAAAATCCACCGACGTCGAAGCCAACCTATATCATTCCTTTATCCTCTATCCTCAATAGATCATGTCAAATCACGAAGAACTGCTGAGTCACGATACCCGTAAAGCCCTTCGACTACACTTGGGAGTATCGGCCTCAGAGGAACTCCTAGGGGTTCTCGATCGACTTTGCGCCGAGATCAAACATCTTCAAAAAAATAAGGTTTCGATCACTCCGATCGTGCCCTTTAAAGGCTCGTTCGAAGAAACTTTGATCGTTACAGATTAGCTCTACAGTGGTATGCTATTGATCGCCTCAGTGATCGCGAATCAATGCATCTTTGTTTGAGCTCTCATGGCTGTATCCGATAAACAACTCATCCAATGGCTCGGGCATGCAGACCTCCGTGTCCGCTCGGCTTCACTTGACCTACTGTCCAACAGTTACGCGTCGGACCCTAGTATTCTCTCGTCGATCATCGCAGCCTGGGACCAGTACGGTTGCGAGTCCGCCTTCCACGATTTCCCACTGATCTCCCATCTTGCGATCAGCTCGGATCAAATGCCAGTAGTTTTGGCCAGGGCCCAGGAGATGTCTCGCGGACGCAAGATCACCGACCGGGTCTGCCGATGCGCCGGCAAACTCGGCGAAGCCATCTCGGTCGAAAGAGCCTCGGGCTTTGCTCCTTATTTGAAAGAGATCAAAACGCTCAAGGAGACCTCGAAGATTTTCTTCCGCGTCCCGATCCCGAGCATGGAACAGCGCGCCGCGGCACTGGCGCGCGAGACGAGTTCCCTTGAATTGGACTTCGAAGACGGAGCCCCTGGCGATATCGCTATCGCGCTCGAGAGCCTCTGGGAACGAGGATTGGCTAACCGATGGATCCGCGAAGGAATCGAGTCCTGGGAGGAACCACAGCCCAGCGCCCTTGGACCCAGTGCCCTTGGACTCAGCGCCCTGGAACTCGTCTCCCGACATGCGATCCGCGGATACGAAGAACAACTCCTAACTCTGGTCGATCGTCAGGAAGCATCGGTCGCGGATCTGGCGACGATCTCTTTGGTCCGAGGCCGAAACCCCCTTACCCAATCGCTGATCGCCGAGCGATTCCAAGGCATGGGAAAAACCGGTCAGTTGCGATCCTTGGACATCATCCGACGCATGCGGCTCGAACAATCCTCCAAACTGATCCGATTCCTGCTCCCGCAAGGATCCGATGGAGTTGTGCAAAATAGCGCGAGGATCGCCGAGGTGTTGCTATTCGACTTTGAGTTCCTCGAAGAATGGCTCGAGGCTTTTCTCCTGATCGAAGAGACTTCGGTTCAGCGGATTGTTTATTCGATACCGATTGCCTATCCGTTGGCCTTGGAGGAAACACCCGGAGATTGGTCGAGGATCAAGCATCTGTTGCTCATGCGTCTTGGGCGCAGCTTCGAACTAGGCTGACCCCCAATGAGCACCGAATATCTCTTAGCCATCGAATCGACCTGCGATGAAACCGCAGCAGCTCTGATCGATTCCCATGGATGCGTGCTCTCCGAGTGCGTAGCGACTCAGGAATTGCTGCATGAGAAATTTTCCGGCGTAGTCCCCGAGATCGCCGCTCGCGCTCATCTTGAGAGGATCCTGCCAGTGCTCGACACAGCGCTCAAGGAGTCCGGAATCCAACCCCATGCTCTAAGCGCCATTGCCGTAGCGACTTTCCCAGGACTGCCCGGTTCGCTCATCGTAGGACTCTCGGCAGCCAAAGCCCTGGCGCTTGCTTGGAATAAACCCCTCGTGGGGATCAACCATATCCAAGCCCATATCTACGCTTGCGGGCTCAGTCTGTCCGAGTCGATCTATCCGTGCGTCGGGTTCGTCGTCAGCGGGGGACACACCTCCTTGTACCGTTGCCAGGAACCTCTGGGCTGGGATTATCTCGGGGGCACCATCGACGATGCTGCCGGAGAGGCCTTCGACAAAGTCGCCGTGATGCTCGGGTTACCCTTCCCAGGTGGACCGGCGCTCTCAAAGCTCGCGGCCAAAGGGGATCGGCAGGCGATCCGTTTTCCAAGGCCCCTTCTCGAGGACAAAGAGCGGTTGGATTTTAGCTTTTCAGGACTCAAAACCGCAGTCCGATATCGCATCGCTGGACCCGCGGATCCAAGCCAACGCGTCGCAGGCCTCGACGAGCAAGAGCGAGCCAACATCGCCGCGGGGTTCGAACAAGCTGTCATCGATTGCTTGGTCGCAAAAGCGATGGCGGCGATCAAAAAGACCCGAGCAAGAAGGCTCTGTGTCGGGGGGGGAGTCGCAGCAAACACCAGCTTTCGAGAGCAATTAGCCGTGGCTTGCCAAGCCCGGAATGTCGAGCTGATCATCGCCAAACCACACTGGTGCACCGACAATGCCGCCATGGGCGCGTTGGCCTGGGAAAAAATCCGCAGGGGCCAATTCGATCCCCTCGATCTGGATGTTCAGCCTGGTTTGGTCCGCCCTAAACGCTGATTTTCGACACGAAATCCCCGCAATTCGTGCCGACTTGGGGTACACTGATAGCCCTTCAAAAATATCGGTTGCGTCACCTGCCTGCATCGAGCCAAATCCACCCGCCTTCCTACCCGTATTCCCATGAGCACCATCCTACCTCCTCCATCATCTGAAGAAATGGCGCGAGCTAAATCCCTCAGGGAGTCTTTCGCCAAGATCAAACAGCAGGTATCCCAGGTCATCGTCGGCCAAGATGCAACGATCGAACAACTCCTGATCGCCATGCTCGCCGGAGGCCACTGTTTGCTCGAAGGGGTCCCAGGTCTAGCCAAAACCCTGATGGTCCGCTCGCTGGCTCAAGCGATGGATTTAGACTTCCATCGCATTCAGTTCACCCCCGACTTAATGCCTGCAGATATCACCGGTACAGACATCATTCAACAATCCGAATCGGGCTCAAGGCAATTGAGTTTTGTGAAAGGACCGGTATTCACTCAGATTCTCCTGGCCGACGAAATCAATCGAACACCACCGAAAACCCAAGCGGCCCTGCTTGAAGCCATGCAAGAGCATTGCGTGACCATCGGAGGAAAAACCTATAAGCTCTCCGAGCCATTCTTCGTGTTGGCCACGCAAAATCCGATCGAGCAAGAAGGAACCTATCCACTTCCCGAAGCCCAACGCGACCGATTTTTGTTCCAGACCGTCGTCGACTACCCGAGCCGCGAGCAAGAAGGGGAGATCATCGAACGGACCACAGGGAATTTTGCCGGAACCATTGAGCCAGTCATCACCGGCCAAGAGATCCTCGAATACCAGCGGATCGTTCGACTTGTCCCACTTCCCGAGCATGTCAAGCAGTACGTTCTGGACTTGGTTCGCTCCTTGCGACCCAAAGAGTCCTCGGCACCCAAGTGGGTCGCACCTTGGGTCCAATGGGGACCAGGCCCGAGAGCCTGCCAACAAATCGTCGTGGCCAGCAAGGCCCGAGCACTTCTCAACGGTAGGCTGCACGTAACGACCGAGGACATCCAAGCCCTGGCCGCTCCGGTCTTACGCCACCGAATTGTCCCAACCTTCGGCGCCCAAGCCGAGGGAATCGATGCCGACGCGATCGTCGCAAGGCTGCTGAACGATCTGCCTAAACCCCAAGCGACCGCTGGGGTACTTTAGGAAACCGATGACGGAGATTCGATTGGATTTTATAAACGAGTATCAAGGCGAGCGAAAATGACAACGACATCGTCCCAAGGGACGCCGGCGCCCGAGCTGCTGGCCCCTGCGGGAAACTGGGACTGCGTCCATGCGGCTGTTGAGAACGGAGCCGACGCAATTTATTTTGGTCTCGCTGCTGGCTTCAATGCCCGGGCGCGAGCCGTCAATTTCGATCTCGAAGAGCTCCCTAAACTGATGTCCCATCTGCACCGACGAGGGGTCTCAGGCTTTGTGACGCTCAATACGCTGATTTTCACCGATGAACTCGAAGCCTTCGAGAGCCATGTCCGGGCCATCGCCCAATCGGGAGTCGATGCGGTACTCGTGCAGGACCTGGGCGCCGTGCGGCTGATCCGTCAAATCTGCCCGAAGCTCAACGTGCATGCCAGCACCCAGATGACGATGACCTGCGAGCGGACCATCGCGGCGATCGAATCGCTCGGGATCGACCGAGTTGTGCTGGCGCGTGAATGTTCGCTTAGCGAGATACGCAAGATCACTGCTTCGACGTCGATGCCAGTCGAGACATTCGTCCACGGCGCGCTGTGCGTGGCTTATAGCGGCCAGTGCTTGACCAGCGAGTCACTCGGTGGGCGCTCTGCCAACCGTGGCCAATGCGCCCAGGCTTGTAGGCTCGAATATGAACTGATCCGGGACGGCAAATCGATGGAACTGGGCGATATGAAGTACCTGCTCTCGCCGCAGGACTTAGCGGCCTACGAGCAGATACCGGATCTGATCGAAGCCAAGGTCGCATCGCTGAAGATCGAGGGACGGTTGAAATCCCCCGAGTATGTCGCGAACATCGTCCGACATTACCGACGCGCGATCGACGATACGATGGCAGGCAAGCAAGTCGTTTTGGATCAAAACAGCCAACGCGAGATGGAACTGAGTTTCTCACGCGGGTTCTCTCCGGGATGGCTTGAAGGTTGCGATCATAAGCGGCTCGTACCGGGCTTGACCAGCGCTAAACAAGGCGTCCTTGCTGGCCGTGTGGTGCGCAAGAAAGGGGATCGCATCCTCGCAGAACTCGATGTCGAATTGGCCAATGGCGACGGGGTGGTATTCCAAGCCGATCGATCGGCCGGCAATGAGGTCGGAGGCCGTATCTTTCAGATTTATGTCAACCAAAGGCCGACCGACCAGGCCGGACCGGGCCTTGTCGAACTCGACTTCCAAAAAGGACTCATTCGCGATGCGCAGATCCTCGAGGGGCAAGCCATTTGGCAGACCGATGCGCCCAGGCTCTCGAAGCGATGGCGGCAAACGTTTGCCAAAGAGAACTTCGAACGAAAGATTCCATTGAGAATTTCCGGTACGCTTGGCCTCCATGAGCCCATCGCACTGCGAGTCGCGTGGTCAGAGTCTCGTGAAGGATTAGAGCAAACCGAATGGTCGCTATCGCTCAACCACCCTTATGTTCCGCTCAAAGCGCAGAAGCATCCAGCCACGCAAGAAGCGATTCTCCAGCAACTCAACAGGCTCGGAAACACACCTTATGAGATCGTCGACTGCCAAGTCGAGATCCACGGCGAGCCGATGCTACCGCTATCGATCCTAGGCGAGTTGCGCAAGTCGCTCGTCGAGGTGCTCGACAAGACTCGCCAGCAGAACTCGGAGCGTTTGGTCCGCCCGGCAGGGGTGGTCCGATCGATGCTAGCTAACATCAAGCCTACACGAGCCCAGGGGCTTTCCAAGGACACAGACTCGACGAAGGTGCTCGGAGAGCAACCCCCTAGGCTTCGGGTCCTTTGCCGGACCCTTATGCAACTCGATACGTTGCTTGAGGCTGGTGCTAAAGATATTGCGGTGGAGTTTCATGACATTCGGGAGTATCGCCAAGCCGTCGAGCGATGCCGGGACGCGGGGGCCTCGATTTACCTTGCGACATTGCGAATATTAAAAGAAGGAGAGGTTGGTTTATTTAAGGCATTGCAGAAGCATCAAGCTGACGGCTGGCTAGCAAGGAACCTTGCTGCATTGAAGTATGCCAAAGAGCACGGCATAGCCGTCGATGCGGATTTCTCGTTGAATGTAACCAATCCGCTAACGGCGCAGTGGCTTGTTTCTCAGGGTGCCCGACATGTAACGGCTTCGTATGATTTGAACCGGGACCAGTTGATGGAGTTTATACAAGGCACACCTGCCGAATGGATCGAGGTGGTCATTCACCAGCATATGCCGATGTTTCATATGGAGCATTGTGTGTTTTGTACGGTTCTTTCGCCGGGTACAAACAAATCGAATTGTGGCCGACCGTGCGATCGTCACGAAGTGAAGCTTCGTGATCGCATTGGTGTCGAGCATGTATTGCATGCGGATATCGGATGTCGCAATACACTATACAACGGCAATGCGCAGAGCGGCGCAGAGGTTGTGGTGAAATTACTTAACGAGCGAATCACGAAATTTCGGATAGAAATTTTACGCGACGCACCTGCCAGTGAGCTCAAGAGGCTCTGGGAGCTTTATAGCAATCTTTTGCAGGGGAAAATTGATGGCTCGACCGTTTGGAAAACGCTGCGAGCCGAGAATCGTTTGGGAATAATTCGGGGAACTTTGGAACATCCGCGAAACCCCTTGGCCATTTTGTAGTTTAAAGAACGGCAGTTTACGCAATGCATAATCCTACGGCTTCGATAAATAACGATGACTTCATGATGCTCGAGCAGCTTGCAGACAAGGAAGGTCTCCAGGCTGCTGCACAGGAGCTTGTTGAGCGAATGCGGCAGCAGAAGTTATATCCGGAATTATTCGAGGCTCGGAAGATGTTGCATCGCGTGGAGCTGGGTTTGCCTCCAGTGCAGGTCGATCCCATCGGCGCACAGGGAAAAAAATCGGGAGCGATCCAACAGGATCCACAAGTGCAGGATGAGTTAGACAAACGGCTTCTGGACGCATGTCGAGAGGTCGGAGGGGGTCTGATGCGTTCGGGTAGGTTGCAAGAAGGTTGGATGTATCTGCGAGCCGTCGGCGATGATGCTTTTGCATCCGAAGCCATGGCGGCCGTCGATCCAACTCAAGACAACCTGGACCTGTTGCTCAATCTCTACGTGCACGAAGGGGTGGATATTGGTCGGGGTACCGAGCTGTGTTTGAAGATGCGGGGCACTTGCAACACCATCACCATGCTCGATTCGATTGTCGCAATGCGCGGCAGATCGGACCAGCAGGCGGCGGTCGAGGCTTTGGTAAAGCATGTTCATCAAGAGCTGCTTGCGAATTTGATCGCGGATGTCACGAGGCGTATGCCACAGGTGCAGGCACCTGAGGAACGCTCCATCGTCGCTTGGCTAGGACTCGCGCCTGGTCTGCTTCGGGATGGAACGTACCATTTGGACACAACGCACTTGGCATCGACGGTCCGCTTTGCACGCGTGTTGGATGATCCGTCAACGCTGAAATTAGCAGCCGATTTGGCCGAGTATGGCAGGCAGTTGCATGCACAGTATCAATATTCGAGCGAAGAGCCTTTCGCGGATCTATATCCGATGAGTTTGGCTTGGTTTCGGGCATTGCTCGGTGAGCATGTAGATGCAGCCTTACGTGTTTTTCGGCAGAAAGCGGAATCGATCGATTTGGAAGAGCATGGAACGATTGGAATCGAAACCTACGCTGATTTGCTTGCAAGAATCGGTCGGCCAGATGAGGCCGGCAAGTACTTGATTCGCACGATGCCCGATGGGATGCGCCCTTTTGGAGTGGCTCCATCGCTCATCGAATTATCGAGCGCCTCGGGCGAATTCCAACCGATGAAAGACCATGCCAAACAACGGGGCGATTTGATTGGTTTCGCCGCAGCTTTGCTGCAATCGAAATATCCACAAACAAAATAGCCTGTTGTTACCAGCGATCGCTTTACCTGTATCCACGCCCCGATTGCCTCGGATGTTGACAAATTAAAAGTTTCTTTCAACAGGGATTAGGGTTTTAGGTATGCCTACTAAGGTTTTATTGGTTGAAGACGATCCAGCGCTCTCCGATGCGGTCCGCGAAGGGCTCAGCGATGAGCACATGGATATGGTGGTTGTCTCCAATGTCAAGGATGGCTTGGAACAGATCCGCACGCAAAGGCCAGATGCCGTGGTCCTCGATCTGATGCTCGCCGGAGAGTCAGGTTTTGATCTGCTCCGCGCGGTCCGATCCCAGAGGGATCAAACTCCTATCCTCATCATCAGCGCCCTGGGGACGACCGAACAGCGCGTCAGCGGTCTGATGGCCGGTGCTGATGACTACTTGGTCAAACCCTTCGAGCTCAAGGAACTTCACGCTCGGATCATCGCCAACATCCGGCGAAATCAACAGCAAGAAGGTCCAGTGCTCTCCTACGGTCCGCTTCGACTCGAATTGACCACAAGGCGGGCGTTTCGCGACGGCAAGGAACTAAGGCTCTCGCCGACGGAGATCTCGCTCCTAGAACTATTTATCCGGCACGAGAATCAGGTCCTCTCGCGCAAGATGCTCTACCATCAACTATGGGAGAGCGATTGGGAAAGCGAGACGAATGTGATCGAAGTGCACATCAACCGTCTGCGCAGCAAAGTCGATCGCGGTTTTTCTCGAGCGCTAATCCACACCATTCGGGGACGCGGTTACATGCTCTCAGAAAACCCACCCCAAGGCCCCGGATCCGCACTAGACGCGGTTCCCGAGTCCCAAGACCCCGTTGCCTCGAATTCCGTTTAGCTCCATGTTCGCTTGGTCTAAACTCAAGATGACTACCAAAGCGGCTGTGATCCTGGTCCTTGCGACCTGGACCTCGGCCGCGTTGATCGGTCTAGCCAGCCGAGCCTCGTTCCAGTGGCTCGTGCTCTCGCAGATCGATCGCGAACTGATCGATGTCGCGAAAGACTTTCAAGCAGTGTTGCGGAATGAAACTCTACCGTTTGACGAGGTCCAGTCCGATCGATTGAACCGGCGTATTTCTATCCATCCAGTCTACCGTCATTTCTTGAACATCGTCGATCCCGAGGGCAACATCCTCTGGAGCTCCCTCTCGGCCCCCTCTCCTATCCTGGGCGTCGATCGCGAGAACCCCGGAATCCAAGAGGTCGGCGGCTATCGCACCGTCCACCGGCAGTTGGATATCGCACGCTCGGTTCCGTTGGATGCACCCGAGAGCATCAGCGAAATCGGTAGCGATGCCCAAAGAGTGATTCTACAAGTCGGGTGCCCGACAGATCTCTTAGCCATCGCGATGCAAGAACTCGATCGGTGGATCCTGCCGCTCGTCGGCGGACTGATCTTTCTTGTACCTCCCCTGGCCTGGTTGGTCGCAAGATGGCTCCTTGCCCCACTGCAAAACCTCGCGAAGCAAACCGATAGGATTTTTCTCTCGGAGGATCGGACCATTGAACGCAACGGCAATCGAGACGAAATCGATCGCCTTGCAAGCACGATCAACGGTCTGCTAGAGCGTACGCGAAGCCACGTTCGCAATAACGAGGATTGGATCGCCAACTCAGCTCACCAACTACGCGGTCCATTGGCAGCCATCATGAGCAATGTCGAGGTCGTCTCGAACCGCGTCGGAGACGGAAAAACCGGAGAGATGCTCGAGAAGGTTGTCACCGAGTGCAACTATTTGAACAAAATCGTCAACCAGTTGCTGCTGCTCGGAGAAGTCAGCTCCGAAAACCAAACGGCGATCAAACAACCAGTCGCTTGGGATCGTCAAGTCAAACAAGCGATGGACCTTTTCGAAGCCTTGGCCAGCGAGAAGGGAATCCAAATCGATTTGACGAACTGCGAGTCGGCTGTGGTCATGGCCAACCCCGTCCACTTGCGTTTCATCGTCCAAAACCTGATCGAAAATGCGATCAAGTACACCGAATCCGGAGGGCGGATTTGGGTGAGCTTGTCGAGCGATAACACTCGATCAACATGCCGATTGGTGGTCAAAGATACCGGCATCGGTATCTCCAAAAACGATCAGCAGAAGATCGGGAATCGATTCTTCCGAAGCAACACCGGACGCAATCCGACAACCACCCCGCGCGGCTCGGGACTCGGACTGAGCATTGTGCTGAACATCGTCGAGTCCCTCAAGGGTTCCTTTGAGCTCGAAAGCGAGCTTGGACAAGGAACCCAGATCACCATCATCCTACCGACGGTCAGCGCAAATTCCGATTCTCTTCCTCCCATCCCAAACAACGGCTCGTGGGTGAAAAATCATCGGATCTAATCACTCCTGGTCATCGATTGTGCCGGCACGTCGAAACGGCAGCATGGATATGAGCAACGCCGAGAGCGTGCTGGTGATGGCAAGAAACAAAAGCCCATAGTGGTATGACGAGAGGGTTTGCTGGACTTTACCCATCACAAAGGGCCCAAGGAATCCTCCAAGATTCCCGACCGAGTTGATCATCCCAACGCTACCTGCTGCCGCCGATGCGGTCAGAAACAAACTCGGTAAGGCCCAAAAGGCCGGCATGTAGGACTTCATCCCTGCGGCCGCTACCGTAAAGCAAAGAATGGTAGCCCAGAGCGACCCACGGGTTTGAGTCGCTAGAACCAAGAAAATCGCCCCGATGATCACAGGCACGACCGAATGCCACCGGCGTTCCTGAAATCGATCCGAGGACCAACCGATGAACAGTTGTCCCGGGATTACCAAAAGCGAAGGTATCATAACCAGTTGGGCGATCTTCGATGGTCCCAATTCCGGATACCATTCCTTAAAAACACTGGGCAAGAACAACTCGATCCCGTAATTGGCCGTGACAATTCCGAAATAAGCTGCCGATAGGAGCAGGACCTTGGGGCTGCTAAGGGCTTGCAAGACGGACATGTGCCCTTTCTTTAGATGCATCTGTTTTTCTCTTGCGAGTTCCGATTCCAAAGCGTCTCGCTCTTGAGATGTCAGCCAATGGGCTTGGCTCGGACGGTCGGTCAAGCCGAACAGTACGTAGATACCGAACAAGACTGCTGGTATCCCCCAAATGATATAGATCCACTGCCAGCCCTTGAGCCCCAAGACCAGTGGGTAACTGATCGTTTCCCCGTTGAGAATGACCGTCCGTCCGATGTCGATGAACCACTGAGAGACCCACGGGCCGACGATCATCGCCACGGGCGAGGCGATCAGAAAATAAGAAATAGCTCGCGCACGGTCTTTTTGGGTAAACCAATGGCTCAAGTAAACGATCACGCCGGGGAAAAATCCAGCTTCGGCAACTCCCAAGAAAAACCGCACCAGATAGAACTGCAGAGGAGTAGTGACAAAGGCTGTCATCGCAGCCATGATCCCCCAAGTGACCATGATGCGGCAAATCCACTTGCGAGCACTCCAGCGTTCAACGATCAGAGAGCCAGGTATCTCCAGCAAAAAGTACCCAAGGAAAAAAATCCCCCCGCCGAATCCGAAGACAGCCGCATCGAACGCTGGCATATCCTCTTCCATCGTTAGCTTGGCAATCGCCACATTGTTGCGATCGATGTAGGCGATGATGTAGCAGACAAAAAGGATCGGAATCAGACGCAAATACGCCTTGAGCCTCGCGGAATCCAACGCCGTCGGGTGCTTGGAATCTTCGTCATGTTGCCGTGAGATTTCGTGCAGATTGTCTCTTGAAATGATTACACCTAAGAAGAGGGGGAAGGCGAGGATTCGGTCGGGAGGGAAGCTAGACGAAAGAGAATTGCAGGCGTCTATTGTACCCGAGTCGGGTTTACTCGGGAAATGCATTTTCCCTTAGCATACTGACTCAAAGGGTGTTAGACGCGCGAAGCAAGCAGGTAGCCAAGGATCATCCCGATGACCATCGCAGGCGGTAGAATGATCGCAATGGTCATACCCACGAGCATGTTTCTGGGCATCTGTCCGGTATCTTGCATCGGCTCTGGAGCCTGATGGAACTGCGGAGGAGGGGGAGCAGTGCTAAGAAGACCTGGGTGATTGGCCGGGTGATTGACGCTCGTGGGTCCTGATGGAAAGGAAGTGTCTTGCAAGGACTCTTCGCCCGTCGCTAGGCTGCGATTTGGAAACGGTTTTAAAGCCCCCGGATCGCTCCCGGCTCCGGTATCGAGCATCGGTGGGGGGGGAGCAAGCCATGGTCCACGGGTGATCGTCGTTTGGGCGATGGGAACCTCGGAGGTAACCCAAGCCTCGAGTCGAGCGGCCACTTCGGCCATCGTTTGAATACGCTTGCGAGGATCCTTCTCCATCATGTCGGCGATGATGTCGACGAACTCTTCGCTGAGGTTCGTGTTGAAGTTTCGAGGATGCAGCGGAGTTGCCTCCAGATGCCTACGGATTTTCGAAGCTGTGTCACCACCTGGAAAAGGGGCTTTCCCCGTTACGGCATAGTACAAAGTACAGCCAAGCGAGTAGACGTCGCTGGCCGCGTTGACCTGCAAGGGTGTCGAGTACTGCTCAGGAGAAATGAAGTCTGGAGTGCCGACAATTTTCCCAGCACGAGGGTCGTCTACCAAGTCGGCTGCAAATCCTGCCAGTCCGACATCCGATACCTTCGCGATCGAATCGGGCGTGACCAGAATATTCGCGGGTTTGACATCGCGATGAATCAAGCCTTCGTTGTGCGCATAAGCCAAACCCAAGGCCGCTTGCATGATGATCCCGGCGGCCTCTTCCTCAGAAAGCGGTCCTCGCGTTTTGACCAACTTGCGCAAATCCATCCCCGCGACGTACTCGGTGACCAAGTAGTGAACACTACCGTCTTGGCCCGCGTCGTGAGCCCGGACCAAGTAGGGACAGTCGAGCTTGGCCTGCATGCGAATCTCCCGCTTAAATCCTGCCAGCGTCTCGTCGGTGACCCGATGCAAAGGCAGAACTTTGACCGCACATTCTCGACCCATGATTTCATGGACCGCTTTGAAGACCTGACCCATACCCCCTTGGCCGATGAAGTCGGTAATGACATAAGGCCCAAGTCGAAATTTGATCTTTCCATCCGCGAGTTGAAAAGCCTGATACTCAGTGATTGCCCGCTGCTCGATCAGGATGCTTCGGAGAATCTTGTCCTCGTCGGCCACCTCCCCTTTGGCCTGCGTGCTGAGGATCTGGTGCTTAAGCAACCTCAGACAATAGTCCCACTGGTGCGGGGAAACCAAACCGCTCGCGAGGACCGTTTTTTGGAAGTTACTGGACATACCCTTAAGGATACACCAAAGAGGGTATCATAGTCATCCGCACGGCCAGACAAAAATCTTCATCCCAAACCCATTGCATTACCAGACTCTTCGGGCATTACCATGGATCTTCGACTTGGCGAGCATACCGCAGTGATCGTTGGAGGTGCGGCTGGTATCGGATTGGCGACGGCTAGACTTTTCGCGGCCGAAGGAGCCTGCGTGGCCCTTTGGGATCTCGATCCGGGGGTCGAGGATATCGCCGGGCAAATCCAAGCACAGTACGGAGTAGGTACCCTTGGGCTTAGGGTCGATATCAGCCAGGAGGATTCGGTAGCAATAGCCAAGGCAAAGACGCTCGATCGATTCGAATCCCTCGAGCATCTGGTTCATAGCGCAGCGATTAGCTCGAGCAAATTTGGGTTTCCATTTACCAATCTCAATGCGGACGATTGGAAAAAAACCCTCGATGTGAACATTCTTGGGATGGTCCGGATCGCCACGGCACTAGCACCGGAGTTGATTCGATGCACTCCGGCTTCGTGCATTTTTGTCGGATCGGTGGCTGGCCAAGTCGGCTCTCAGACCGACCCACCCTATAGTGCGAGCAAAGCCGCTATGATCAATTTTGCGCAGTGCATGGCTAAGGATCTAGCGCCACGTCAGGTTAGAGTCAATACGGTTTGTCCTGGAATGGTGCCCACGAAGCTCAATCGGTCGGTTTGGCAAGCTTGGCACGAGAAAGCCGATCCGGCCGAGCGACTCGACTATGAGGACTGGGCGACGAGGAAGATCAAGCAGCTCATACCGCTGGGAAATTGGCAGACGGCTGAGGACATCGCGGCGATGATCGTCTTTCTTTCTTCGCCGCTTGCCGGGCAGATCACCGGCCAGACGATCAACGTCGACGGCGGCTACGTGATGCACTGGTAGATCCTGGCTGTTTCGGAAGAAATAAACGCAAAGACGCAAGGTCGCAAAGACGCAGGGGAAGAAGAAGCAGAGGCGCGAAGGTAGTGGTCTGGCGTAAAGAGGTAGTGGATCTCAGTGGTACTTCATCGAAGGAACCCTCGTCACAGTATCAAGTCTCCCTGGCCAATCAACCTCAACCGATTCACTTTGGTCGGACCCAAGCTGGCTCGACGAGCCATCCCAAGAGACACCATGGCTTTGCACCCGAGCGTTACGCAACGGAAGCAACGCGAACGCAGCGATGGTGGTATTGTCGACGCCGAGATCGTTCGGCCACGCTCGTGGATTCTGGCACGCGGCCTTTGCGCTTGCCGGATGCTGCCGCTAAATCTCCCAGCGCCGTACCGGGTGCTTGGCACCGATTTGGGGCACCTGTCGGATCGGTCGGATCAGTCGGATCAGTCGGATCGGTCGGATCAGTCGGATCAGTCGGGCCGCCGGATCGGGGGTTCCAAATAGGTGGCCTTTCATGGATTCGACTACTTCTCGAAGGGGACCGGGTCCTCTAAAGTATAGGTCTCCACCCGGGAATCCAACTTTGGGAAAGCGACCAACCTCGCGATCCACTTATCGATCCACTTATCGATCCGACCTTCGATCACTGAAGATTCCATCTCCATTCCCCCCATGCCCGATGCTACGCTTTGCATCGCGTCGAGTTGAGTTACTAATCCACCATGGCGTCAATGAAGCTGTTTAAGGATCCGACACTTTGGCCCCGCATTCGACAAGCGAGCGGGACGGTTTATGGCGATATCGGGACCTCGGTCCTGTATACCACCATGGAAATGACCCGCGAGACGATTTTGCTCAAGCAGCATGCTCAGGGGAATCACTCCGCGGCTGATTTGATCCAGCAAGGGGGTGTCGACTTGCTGACCCGCTCGGAACTTTTGGGGAGTTTGAGCCTAGTTTTTTGGGCTCTAATTTTTCTAACAGTCAAGTATGACTTGATCGTCATGCGAGCGGATCATCGGGGCGAGGGTGGTACGTTTGCGTTGCTGAGTCTTTTGAAGGGCTACACCGGGAAGGTATTTGCCGGTGGGGCCATCAGTTTTTTGGTCGTCTGTGCCGCAGGTCTCCTGGCTGCCGATGGGATCATCACCCCGCCGGTGAGCATGCTCGGTGCCTTTGAACCATTGGGGGTTCCAGTCTCGATCATCCTGACACTCGTT
This sequence comes from Pirellula sp., assembly GCA_021299695.1. GTDB lineage: Bacteria > Planctomycetota > Planctomycetia > Pirellulales > Pirellulaceae > JBKCUI01. The sequence continues at coordinate 56,507 of JAJTEK010000005.1, forward strand.
TGCTTGGTGATCCTCTTTAAGATGCAGTGGAGGGGAACGAGCAAGGTAGGAAGTATTTTTGGTTGGTTTATGATTGCGGTTTGGTTTCCCTGGATCGCCCTGAAGGGTTTGCCATGGGTGGTCGCCCATCCGGATGTTTTCTTGGCGATCAATCCGGCTTATGCTGTTGGGTTTCTTGCGGGTTTCCCCAAGATCGGCGCGTTGGTGATTCTCGGAGTCGTGGTACTTGCGATCACCGGAGGAGAGGCCAAGTATGCCGACATCGGGCATTTTTCTCGCAGCAGCGATTCAAAGGTCACGGGTTGCGAGGGCATCGAACCGGCTTTGTCGGGTCGCTTGCCTGTGATGTACTCTTGGTTCATGATCGTGCTGCCTTGTTTGATCCTTTGCTATGCTGGTCAGATCGCTTACATGCTCGATCGCGGCGTGCCGCCTCGGGCCAATACCTTCTATGCTTTGACACCTCAAATTGGCAATCCGACGATTGACCGGATCATCCAAGTGGTCGATGTTGCGATATCGGCCGTTGCGGCGATCATCGCATCGCAGGCCTTGATCACCGGGATGTTCAGTATTGTCAAGCAAGCGACGGTCGCGGGCTTTGTGCCTCGGTTTCGGGTCTTTCACACCGACGAGCATGGCGAGGGGCAAGTCTACATTCCGGCGGTCAATTGGGCTCTGTTTGCCGGTTGTGTCGCCGTGACGTTGATGTTCCAAACCGCAACGAACCTGACGGCGGCTTATGGGGTCGCAGTGACCGGATCGATGGCCATTACATCGATCATCATTTCCTACATCGCCTACTACCGCTGGAATTGGAACATCGCTTGGGTTTTGTTGGTTTTCGTTCCGTTCATGATCATCGATTTTGCATTCTTTGGGGCGAATCTTTTGAAGCTAGGAAGCGGCGGTTATTTCCCGGTATTGATCGCTACGGGATTGATTTTGGTGATGCTGACCTGGCAATGGGGTCGCAAGTCGCTTGCTGCCGCGTTTTTTGATTTTGGAGTGCGTGAGGGCAAGCGGATCGAGTGGCTGGTATCTCTTCGGGACATGCTTGACGAATTGGAAATCACAATCCAGGAGAACTTACCTGCAGCAAGATCTTTGATTCAGGGTCGACGCCGATTGGTCGAGAGCGATCGCGCGGCGGTCTTCTTGTGTTCGCGCCCGATCGAATCGACCGAGGATTATGTCCCTGTGGTGATGAGAATCTTCCTAAAGAAATACGGCGTTTTGCCATCCCAGGTGGTACTGATGCATATCAATCAGACATTCTCGGCTCGCTATCCTGCGGCGGATCGATACCGTGTCGTAAAACTCGGCAACGACATCCACTCGTTGGTTGCAAGCTACGGTTATATGGAGCAGCCCGACATACGCCGAGCGCTCAAGGAGATTCAGGCCGCTGGTTTGTTACCGATCGCATCGGAGCGATGGATCATCGAGGTTGGCGAGGAGGACATTATTGCCGCGAGCGATCTTGGTCCTATCCAGCGTTTGCGTGTTTGGCTATTCAGTTGGATCCTCAGGCTTTCGACTCCTGCCCACAAGTACCTTGGACTTGTCTATGACGCAGCGGTTTCCAAGGAAGTCATCCCGGTGGTCTTCAGTCGAAGCGGCACGCGAATCGCCCTTCCGGAGCTTGAGCTCATCCAGAACCCACCGAAGCCTTAGCGATGATACGATCGTTGCGCTCGATGCTCCGAAAACGTTTGCACCGCACGTTCCATCGGTTTGGATTCCGGCTGGTTCGTGCCCCATTTTTTGAGCGTTTGATTCGCGATTGGGAGTTGGACCATGAGCCATTTTATTTTGTGCAAGTCGGCGCGCACAACGGTATTACCTCGGACCCTTTTCATCGATTCCTCGTCGAGAGTCTTGCTTGGGAGTCGATTTTGATCGAACCGCAGGGGCCTTGTGTTCGAACCTTGCGATCGATCTATGCCGATAGGCCGAGCATTCGGATCGAGCATGCGGCGATCGGGCCTGCTGGATCCTTGGGTAGTGCCACGGAATCATCCGAAGGCTTTTTGACACTCTACAAGGTCAGCGACTTGGCCGTCGGTTTACCCCATTGGGCCAATCAACTCGCATCGGTGCGACGCGAGGTGATTGCCAGCCACATCGATCGCATACCGGATATCGAGCGCTGGATTGAGGCAGAGCGTGTCGCATGTGAGCCCCTGGCTCGGATCGTCAATCGCCATCGCTTTCCGAGGGTGGATTTGCTTGCGACGGATACCGAGGGCTTTGACTTTGAGATTATCAAGCAAATCGATAGCTTATCGAGTCTGCCTCAGTTCATCTATTACGAGCATTTGCATTTAAGCCCCCAAGAGTATGCCGAGAGTCTTCGTTTCCTTAAGGAGCGCCGCTATCATACGCAGGCTGTCAACAACGGAGATACTTTTGCTTGGCTCTAGTGGCTGATGGATCGATCCTAACATAAAGGTTTGAGTTTGATGGAGATTTCTAACGCTTGGCGTCCTCTTCGGACTTGGATTCCGATTCTGATCCTGCCTTTGATGTTGTTGGTGCGGTTCATTCCGGATCTGGTTCCGAACGGACCTTCGAGTATTTGGATGGCTAGTGCCTTCGGCCCCTTCTTGATCGGTTTGCTGGTCATTCTGTGGTGGTTGATTGCGAGCCGTGCTCGGTGGTTCGAGCGGGTGATAGGTGTTTTAGGGTTGGTCGCGGCGGTAGTGATTGAGCAGGCGTTGTGTCACGAGTCGATGCGGGGTGCGTTGCTGATTGTCATGACGATTCCTATGGCGATCGCCGGTTTTGGAGTTGGCTGTGTTCTTTTTGGCCAGAAGCTTACGCTCCAGCGAACTTGGCTTGCACTCGGCTTGGCATTGTTAGCAGCAGGCTATTCGGCGTTGTTGCGTACGGATGGTGTTTGGGGCAATTTCGCTTTTGGTTTCGATTGGCGTTGGAATCCGACCTCCGAGCAAAAAGCGATTTCTGAGATTCGGCAGTCTGAGAATCTATCGACGAAGGAGTCCCGTGATGCTCAGGAGGTACTCGAGGACCTGCGTGCTGCGCCATGGCCGGGATTCCGAGGTCCACGGGGAGATTCGCGACAAACGGGGCTACGATTCAGCGATGACTGGAGCGCCTTACCTCCGAAGGAGATCTGGCGCAAGCGGGTCGGACCTGGATGGAGTTCCTTTGCCGTTGGAGCCGATCGGCTCTTTACGCAGGAGCAACGTGAGGAGAACGAGGTGGTGGCTTGTTACGACGCCCAAACAGGCGAGCCGATTTGGAGTTTTGAAACGCCTTCGCGGTTCTTTGAATCGCTCGGGGGGCTTGGCCCGCGCGGAACACCGACACTTTCGGATGGTTCGATTTATGCTTTGGGAGCCGAAGGGATTTTGGTGCGGCTCAATGCGGTCGACGGCACTCTGGTATGGAAAGTGGATTTGAAAGAAGTTTCGGGTCGTACGGAGCCGCCGATGTGGGGCTTCTCTTGTTCGCCCTGTGTGGACAGTGGCACGGTCATCGTTCACGCCGGGGGCAAGGCCGATAAGGGGGTTATCGCACTGAACTGCGACGATGGTCAAGTCGCTTGGACCGCACCAGCCGGCGAGATGTCGTATAGTTCTGTGCAGCCGATCAAGATTTTGGATCGAGATTACTTGTGTCTTCTATCGAATCTCGGTGCCCATTTATGGGATCCTGCGACGGGCAAGAGTGTCTATGAGTATGCATTTGTGCATCAAGGCTACCGAGCCTTGCAGGCTCAGGTCATCGACAACAACAAGCTTATGATCCCGGCGGGGATGGGTACAGGGACGCGATTGATCGAGTTTACTTCGGGCACAAATGGGCTAGAAGCAAAGGAGCTCTGGACTTCCAGGGACATGAAGCCTGATTTCAATGACTTATTGATCCATGAGGGCAACATCTACGGCTTTGACAATGCGATCTTCGCTTGCATCGGGCTCGAGGATGGCAAGAGGAAGTGGAAGGGGGGCCGGTACGAGAAGGGTCAGGCGTTCTTGCTGGCTGATTCGGGGTTGATTTTGGTGGTCAGCGAGAAGGGGGAATTGGTTTTGCTGCGTGCCACACCCGAGAGGCACGAAGAGCTCGGAAAGATTTCTGCTCTGTCCGATAAGACATGGAATCACCCCGTAGTTGTCGAAAACCGCTTGTACTTGCGGAATGCACAGGAAGCGGTTTGCTATGAGCTTGCGGTTGAGTAGTTCGACATCATTCCATTTCGATATTGGGTCATAGCAAGCGGCTATAGTTTTCTCGGTCCATTTGGGCAAACAAGAATTGAAAAATGAGATTTGAAATTTGGCTATTGAGAAAAAAAGAACGATCCCAATAGCATGATAACGGCTAGAACTAACCCCATGGCAAGACTGATAGTAAGGGGATATTCCCGGATCCATCGAATGCCTTTATGGAGAAAAAATGGTTTCGAAAAGCGCACAGGTTCTCCATTAGCAAACGAGAGAAGATCCTTCTTTAAGCTAACCATCGATTGGTAACGATCGCCGGAAGAGACCTCCAAGCATTTAAGGCAGATAGACCTTAAATCGCGTGGGATTTTATCTTTGAGTTCAGGCGGGAACACGGTGCTTCGAGTTTTAGATTCTCTTAGGGCTTTGATCAGATTTTTATTCTCGGTCGGTGTTTGGCCGGTTAGGACGCAGAACAGAGTAGCTCCTATGCCGTAGATATCGATACTTTGATCGGTATTGTCATCATCGCTGTTGATTTGCTCGGGTGCGATGTAGCCGAGCGTTCCGAGAATGGTGCCTGTGGCGGTAATCGAAGCGAGAGTACTCGAATCGTCGCTTGAGGATCTTATTCGTTTCGCTAGACCAAAATCCGTGATAACGGGGATACCTCCTGGGGTAACAAGGATATTGCTAGGTTTGAGATCGCGATGAAGAATTCCGCGATCATGAATGTGCTGCAGCCCATCTGCGACATCTGCAAAAAGCTTCGCGACCCCTCGTGTATCGATGGCATTTTTTCGAACAAATTGATCGATCCAAACCCCTTCGATCAGAGGCATCACGAGGTAATAGATTCCATCTTCTGTCTTTCCGAAGTCAGACAATTCAACGACATTAGGGTGTTTCAATCGAATTAGGGCCTCTCTTTCAACGTCCAGTCGATCTACGGAGTCGATACCCACAAGGGTATATATTTTGACGGCGAATCTTCGTTTTGAATTTTTACGTAGGGCTTCGAAGACCTGGCTCGAGCCACCTTTACCGATCCGCTTTCCGAGCTGATATTCTCCAACCTCCTTGAGCCCCATAAGATCCATAGTGTTAGAAAGATTTGCTGAAGTATCATCGGCTGAGGTGTCTTGAGGCACGGTTTCGAACGGTTTGGAATCTTGGTTGGTTTCTAGAAAACCAACCCGATCAGCCGCGGCTACAAGCGATTCGACCGACTGATTATTGGATTGTTCGCCATGACAAAGAGCTTTAATGTGATCGAGAAAAGGATCGTTGGACTCAAGCGGTACTTGATCGGGACCGTGATCGGGACCGTGATCGGAGGGTCGGTGCATAAATGATGAACCTTTGAGATTGGCGGTTTTTTTGTGGAAGTGCCGTTCAACGCAGTGTCAGTAGCCGATCCATCAGAGGGTTCGGATCGGTCGATCATTTGGGATTCACTCACCTCCCTGTAATTTACCGTATAGCCAAGCGCGAGCTAAGCGCAAATCGGACTCCACCGTAGACTTAGAAATCCCCAAGGCTTGTGCGACTTGGTTGGTCGACATTTCGCAGAAAAAACGAAGATTAATCACAGATGCTTTTCGGGGGTCCAACTCCTGCAGCAACGCCAGAGCCTCATCGAGTTCCTTCTGATCGACCCCTTGTTCTTCGAGAACCTGTTCAAACCAGGGCAGGCCAGACGGAGCGGCAACTTGTGTGTGCTTCCTTCGGCTCTCAACTCTCCTGTAGTGATCGATTAGCAACTCCCGTGACGCGCGGGTGATTGCTGCGATCAGGTATGGGATGTCCGGTGCATTCTCGATGGTATTGCCGCGAACGAGCTTTAGGAGAACATGGCTAGTCAACGATGAGCCGCTAAGTGACGACTTTTTGAACCTGAGTGAGGAATTGGCGTGCATTTGGGCGGTTTCCACCATCCAGGCTCCAATCTCCTCACGAGCCTGAACATTCCCCGATTGCGCATCCTTGAGTACGGTTTGCAGCCTTTGGAAATCGGTGATCATCGGCAAAATTTCCCCCTCAGGTTTCGGACGGGTCTAGAGCTGGCATCGATAAGGGCCGGAAGACGATTTTATCATCTTCATGTATTGGTCTGCAACGATTTGCTACGTCCGATCCAGGTTTTCTCAGATTGTCAGAGGGACATAAAGGCAACGTTTTCCTTGGTAGAGACCGCAGGCCCCCTAAAAAACTAA
>JAJTEK010000202.1 GCA_021299695.1 Pirellula sp.
TTTCAGATGTCAGGAGCATTTGTGGTGCGTGATGGCCGAATCATCGCAGCGTATCCGTCGAAGGATGCCGCCGATAGCTGTTCTTGGAAACCGGCCCTCCAAGCCATGATTCTGATGAGTTTCTTGTTTGTCGGTTGGGCAAGCCGACCTGCGATTGCCCAATCGACCGGTCCTGTGCCCGGTCCCATGCCAAACTCAGAGGTTTCCGTATCGAACTCACAAGGAGTCAAAGCGATGGCCGATGGCGAGATTTCACAGATCCAACAAGGGGATCGCGTTGAATTCGCGACCGATCTACAAACCGTTCAAACTTGGACGATCGATGTCCATAGCCAACGTGGGATCGGAGGATTCACCCTGCGGCGACGGTCCACCAAATGGCCAGAGAACCTCCTAGTACGGATCCATACCAAAGGACTCGAGCAGGTCCGATTGGTGATCGGACCGAAATCGCTACAGGAAACAGCCACGACCATTTACTCAGGGGAATACGGTACGACGTCATTGAAAGAGATTTGGTCAGAGATCCAGCAGCACACCGATGCCAAGGGGGAGACCAAAACGACCACCCGTCAAGTGAACTTGGCCCCGGGAGTACCAAGCCCGGGAGTACCAAGCCCGGGAGTACCAAGCACGGGAGCACCAAGTACGGGAACTGCGTACAAGTCGTTACGACTGATGGATGCATCGGGTAAAGAACTGGAAAAAAAACGGATTCCCTTGCAAGAAGGCGAATACTTTCAATGGACAGTCCCGAACGAATGGCTTGCGAAACAAAATCCCGAAGTCGTTCAGATCCAATGGGTCGATTTTTTCAGAGGCTGACCACAGCGAGGTAAACCAAAAGGATCGCGAAATCACTTTCAACAAAGCCCCTGGTGGTTTCTCAACCTGGAAAAGGCTCGACCGTTCCAAAGTTGTCCTAGACCTATTATGATGCATTCCACAAACGGGGCTTTGTCGGTCGATTCCCGTTGCAAATGACCGGTGTTGCATTCTGGTAACGAAGGGAAAGCTCAACGTGAAGCCCAAGGCTGTATTGGCTTATTGTCGCGAGAAAGGGATCAAAGCCGTCGATATCCGCTTCCCCGACGGGTTAGGTCGCTGGCGACACTTTACGATGCCTGTCGCAGGATTGACCGAAAGCGTTTTCGAAACGGGCTTGGGACACGAATCCTGTGGTTTCCAGCGGGGCACCGACGATCATGCTCCCTGGATCGTGACACCCGTTCCCGAGGCCAAGTACATCGATCCGCTCCAGAGCGAACCGACCCTAGTTCTTATGGCTTCGATCCAGGAAGCTTGGACCGGCGAAGAAGCTTGGTTCGATGTTCGCTCCCTCGCCGGTCGCACCCTTGAGGCGTTCCGAGGATCTGGAATCGCCGACGAAGTCCTCGTGGCAACCACCCTGCCCTTTGGCTTGACTCAACCCTCGGCCCATCTCAATACACCGGACCCCTCAGTCAACCTCGCTCCGAAATCCCATTTACCATTTGAGGCAGGCCGATTCGATCCTGATGCAAGCTTTAGGTCCTACCTGATGCATATGGCCATTGAATCGGGGTTGGCGATCGATCGACACTATCGAGGTCGGCAATCGTCTAGCGAATTTTCGCTAAGTGCTAAGTCGCTGGTTCAAGCTTGCGACGATCAATTGATGTTCGAGTCGCTGTTGGAAACCAACGCCCAGCAGCAAGGCCTTGGAATCGAGCCAAGAACAGCGCTTTTCTCGAAGTCGGCATGGACCTTCACCAGGAACTCCGAACCGATTTTGGCCGGTCCGCGACCCTTTGGCCTGAGCGATCTAGGTTGGTATGCAGCCGGGGGCTTACTCAGACATGCAGCGGCACTAACGGCCATCGCCGCTTGCTTTCCTTCAACTCCCGTCGCATCGAAGCCCGATTTTCTTGGAATGCTCTCAGATCGAAATCCCAAGAGCTTTGTCGGAACCGAACCAGTCGCCCATGACCCCAGATACCGTTGCCTCGTGGTCCGTTGTGTCCCAGCACAAAGTTGCCCCTATTTAGCCCTTTCTGCCGTCGCGATGGCGATGCTTGACGGTATCATCCAAAAAATCGCACCGATCACCGAGCCACCCAAGCCCCTCCCAGATCGTCCGCTTGCCGAATGCTTAGCCGAAGACTCCGGCTTCCTGATGCATGCGGAGGTCTTCTCCGAGCGTTTGATCGAATCGCTCCAGGAGTATCTCTCGAAAAACAGCCCATGAGTTCACCAATGGTCACCAATAAAAAGCCTCTGCCAGACTACTCCAAACGGCGCGATCGGCTCTTGCGAGGACTCAGGTCCCAGGGAGCAAAGAACCTCTTGATCACCTCGCCGTACAATGTCAGCTACCTGACGGGCTTCACGGGAGAAGACAGTTTTCTGTGGATTACGCCTAAAGAAGTGGTTCTCTTGAGCGATGCTCGCTACGAAGAGCAAATCCAATCGGAGGTCAAGGACGTCGAGCTGCTCATACGCACACCGAGCACAACGATTGTCGATGCGGCAGCCAACGCGTTGGCCTTGCGAGACCAGGCCGAGATCTGGGTCGAGGCGGCAAGTACAAGCGTTGCGCAATGGGAACGGCTCGGTAGCCAATTATCGAATAAAACCCTAGCGAGCTGCTCGGGTGCCGTCGAACGGCTGAGGGAAATCAAAGATGCTTACGAACTAAATGCGATCCAGGATTCGATCCGTATTGCCGAGCGAGCCTTCAAGGCCACGACGGAACTGCTCGAACCGGAGATGTCGGAGAAACAAATCGCAGACGAGCTAGAATTTGCAATGCGACGGCTCGGCGCCGAATCGGCAGCCTTCAAAATCATCGTCGGCGTAGGAGAACGAAGCGCGTTGCCTCACGGCCGACCTTCGAACAAACCCCTTCGAGATTCCTCGTTTGTATTGATCGATTGGGGGGCAAAGAAGAACGGTTACCTAAGCGATCTGACCCGGGTCGTCTTGACGGATAAACCCCCGGCAAAACTTGAGAAAATGTATCGCGCAGTGCTCCAAGCGCAAATGGACGCCATCGCGGCGATCAAGCCTGGTGTTTTGATGAGCCATATCGATGCGGTCGCTCGCAAGGCGCTCGAGAAAGCGGGCCTTGAAAAACGATTTACCCACGGCTTAGGCCACTCCTTTGGATTGGAAATCCACGAATCGGTCCGGCTGGGCAAGGGTCAAGAACGCCCACTCGAAGCCGGGATGGTCGTTACGGTCGAGCCTGGGGTCTATGTCCCAGGCTTCGGAGGAGTCCGCATCGAAGATGATATTCTCGTCACCGATTCCGGGAACCAGGTTCTCACATCGCTCGCGAAACAATGGGAGGAAGTTCTCGTCGCTTAGATTTCGCTGACGAGCTTTTCCCAAGCCGGGTCGTACTCGCGTCGCCAGAGCCCTTGTGGCACGTCGTCATCGAGCAAACGCCCACTAGTTGCATCGGTGTGAATGACGCGACCAGTGCGATGGGCGATGTTTCCAAGATGGCACAATAGAGTGCTTTGGTGGCCACTTAGAATCGGTTGGCGCAGTCGGCTCGGATCGTTGGCCCTTACGGCTTCGATGAAATTCCCGACATGGTCCTTTTGACCCCAATCGGTCTTCGGAGATGTCTCTACCAGTTTGTTATCGTTGTCGAAGATTTGATATCCGCCATCGCTGTCGATTTCCATGTACCCCTCGTAGCCGTAAAAGGACACAAACGGGCCGTTGGGATGCTTGGTGTGCGAGAGGCCTTGGTAGTCGATCTGTTTTCCCCCCTCGAACTCCCAGCTAACGCTGTGGGTATCGGGCGTTTCTTGATCATCGTCGTATCGGTAGCGACCAGCCGATGAGACGGTCCGAATGGGATAATCAACCTGAAGCCCCCATCGGCAAAGGTCCAAGCCATGAGGACCGTTATTGCCGAGCTCGCCATTGCCCCAGTGCCAAAACCAGTGCCAGTTGTAATGGACGACATTCTTTCGATAATCCGGAGGCATTCCATCGGCCTCGGTGCCGATGGGCCCGCGGATACGGCTAAAAAAAGTCCTTCCGAGATAAACTTTGCCAATAGCACCGGCATGCAACTTCTCCATCGCTCGGCGATAGCCTGCGCTGCTTCGACGCTGATTGCCCACCTGGACACAACGCTGGTACTTGTTGGCCGCTTGGACCATCCACTCTCCTTCCTGCGGGTTGTGCGATGCAGGTTTTTCTACGTAAACATGCTTACCCGCTTTGCACCCTAGGATGGCAGCAGGACCATGCCAATGATTGGGAGCAGCGCACACCAGAGCGTCGACCGTCGGGTCGTCCAACACTTTGCGGAAGTCGCCGACCAACTGAGCACTCCCGCCCACCTCGGCCACCCGCCGAACTCCAGACTCACCGCGTTGTCGGTCGGTCTCGCAGATGTACTTGAGGATCACTCCGGGGATCTTCATCATCTCCTCGGCCAAATCCCTACCGCGGCTATAGCCCATGACTCCGACAATCACCGGCTTGGGATCCTGGACAAGTGCCTCCTCGGAGTGCACCGCCTTAGGGACCCAAGCGGTAGCCGTCGCTGCGACTGCCGCTGTGCCTTGGATAAAAGAACGACGTCTCATCTTACATCTCCAATCGGTGGTTCAAAGGTCATTCGAATTAGGCGTTCTGAATCAGGCAGGACCGAGCAAACGGATCTAGGCAAGCAAGTTGCATCCGAGGTTCAAATCAGCATTCCGGCTCGAACGAAGTGAATTGAAAGTTTCGATAATGGACATTGCTACCATGATCGGTCAGCATGATGCGTCCGCATCGGTTCTCGCTGAACTTCTCAGCGTCATTGAACTTGCTCTGTGCGATCCGTAGCTTCCATTGTTCATCGCTTACAGTCGCCATGACAACCCGCGATCCATTGAGCCAATGCTCGATTTTGTTCTCACGAACTGAAATCTTGGCGGAGTTCCACTCCCCTGCCGGACGCGCTTGGATCGATTCGTCGGGCTCATAAAGATCGTAGAGCGAGGCAGTTTTGTTCTTGCTGTCGACTTTCTGACCGTTGGGGTCGTAGATTTGGTATTCGCAACCTAGCGTTCGATCGCCGTATTTGCGCACCCGGTACTTGATGCCACTGTTTCCCCCCTTGGCAATCTTCCAATCAAAGCTCAATTCAAAGTCGCCGAACTCTTTTCGCGTGATGATGTGCCCGGCCCGCAAGATCCCCCGTTTGAGAAAAATCTCTCCCCCTTTCGCTTCCCATCCAGAGCGGACAGCTTGGCCCTCGAGCGTCATCCACCCCTCGAGAGATTCGCCCTTAAAAACGGTGGAATCGTCCTTAAAGGCACCAAGCGCGTCCCTCGGTGACAAACTCCCTTGGATCGCTGCGAGAAAGGCAGCCGAAAGGAACTCCCGCCGAGGCGGTCGAAAGTTTGGTCGCTCGCTCATCGCTTCCTCTCTTGGGGCATCTATCACTTTTGAGAAAATTCTTTATCCTACGACGAATGATTCGCCGTTCCCTCGGCATTTTCCTATATTTTGACGGACGTCGCAACAATGAGCTCACCGAAACAGCAATTGTCTCACATGGTTTACTTCACCCTCCACGACGCCTCGGCCCCCAAGGTGCAGGAACTCGTCGCTGCTTGCCACAAGTACCTGACCGGGCACACTGGAACCGTTTATTTTTCCGTCGGAACCCTCAACCGCACCCTGACGAGACCGGTCAATGACCTCGGATACGACGTGACGATCAATGTCGTTTTCGAAAGCAGAGAAGCTCACGATATCTACCAAACCGAACCTAGACACCTCAAATTCATCGAGGAACAAAAACCGAATTGGAAGCAAGTTCGGGTGTTCGATTCCGACCTGGTGTCCGCATGAGTTCGATCCTCCTGAAGATCGTCGAAAAGAAACGTCAAGAAGTCGAACAGGCCAAGCTTTTGCGTCCATTCGGCGAGCTTCAGTCTCAGGCATCTGCGGCTCCGGTTCCAAAAGACTTCCTCAAAGCCGTCCAAGGATATCCACAGATCCGCCTCATCGCTGAGGTAAAGAAAGCCAGTCCATCCAAAGGGATAATCCGCCAGGACTTTGATCCGGTCGCCATCGCAAGAGCCTACGAGTCGGCCGGCGCTGCAGCCCTGAGCGTACTGACCGATGAGCATTTCTTCCAAGGTCACTTAGAGTACCTTCGTGAAATTCGCAAACAGGTCTCCCTGCCCATTCTCCGCAAGGACTTCATCATCGACGAATATCAGGTTTGGGAAGCTCGAGCTGCCGGTGCCGATGCGGTCCTGCTGATCGCCGAATGCCTCACGGAGAACAAACTCAAAGAGCTCCTAAGTCTTGCACACGCTTTGAATATGACGGCGCTGGTAGAATTCCATGACGCCCAACGCCTTCCAGCCGTCCTCGATGCAGGGCCAAAACTCGTCGGTGTGAATAACCGAGATCTGAATACTTTTGAAGTCGATCTCGGGCATGTGGTTCGCCTACGCTCGGAAATCCCCAAGGAGATTGCGTTGGTTGGCGAAAGCGGCATCGCAACGCGAAACGATGCAGTCTACTTGCAGGATAACCACATCGACGCGATGCTCGTCGGCGAATCCTTAATGCGAAGCCAGGATATCGCTTCGGCAGTGCGCAAACTACTCGGCACAAGCCAGGAAAACTTAAACTCCTAATCGAGCAACTCCACGATAATCGCCGTCGAATTGTCCCTGCCAGACTCCGAAACGGCCGTGCGGACAAGACGCTCTGCGGCCGAGATGGAAGGGTCCAGACTGGTCATATCGCACACCAGATCGCGAATCGCGTGATCCCATAGCCCCTCGATCACACCGTCGGTGCACAAGAGCAATCGCTCTCCGGGGGTCAAAGTGAAAGCCCCAAGCTGCGGCTCAACAAATTGATGGCTTGCACCCAACGCTCGGGATAGAACATTCTTCCTTGGATGAAAACGAGCTTGGCGCTCATTGATTTGTCCGGTTCGTCGCAGCCAACCGACAAACGTATGGTCCTCGGAAATCTGGGTCATTTTCAACGGATAAGTGCTCTCGCCCTCGGCCCGAACCAACCGATACAGACGGGTATCTCCGATATGAGCGTACATGACCAATCGGCCGTGGATCCAAACGACGGTAAACGTCGAGCCCATGTTTCTGCAGTGTACGTCGAAACCGATGCGATCCAATTCTCGATGGATCGATTGAAAGAGGTCTTTCAATATCTGTGGATAGGTCTCGGCCAAGATACGGTTATTTAAGGCTTGGGCTTTGGGCAACATTCGCGTCAACTCATCGGTCGCGATCTTACCTGCTAACTCTCCGGAGCGTTCCCCCCCCATCCCGTCAGCGACTGCGAAAACCGTATCGCAATCGGCAGTCGATGCAGAACCGACCTTGCCTAGGTACCGAATCCCATGGCGATTGGAGATCACTCCAAGAAACCGGTCTTCGTTGTTGCTTCGAAAGGTTCCAGGGTCCGAGCATGCGCTCCAACGGAAACTTACTCCACTTTCCATGGCCATCTGGGCCGATTGAAGATCTCCAACGTTGAGATCACCTCCCGAAGCCACCTTGGCATCATCAAGGATCGTAGAAAACTCGAAGTCGATGATGCAAAAACGACCGTCGGAGGATCGATAGGTAATGTTGCGCAGAAAGGCATCATCGTGACGCACGCCAAAGGACTCAAGTTCCGAGAACCGCTCCTTGATCCGCTCCTCGCTCATGTGCTCAACTCTGGCTCCGCAATTGCTCGTGACGATCTCGAGCGTTTGAGGATCCGATCCGAGCAATCTAGGGACGAACGGGCATCCCCGAACCTCGAGATGCTTTAAAACGCGACACTCGTTCTCGAAGCGTTCCTGTGCATTGGGACCGAGAAACTGTTTATGCACCCGTCCGTCATACCCAATACGTACCAGTGCACGCTGGGTATTTTTGGCTTCTAACATGAAGTTCGCTTCGAGGGTCAGGGAAAGGAATGGCTTACTGCCGAGGCAACCCTGGAATGTTAAGCCCTTGCAGGCCTCCTGGCAAACCCCCTGGCAATCCACCCGGTCCACCGCTTGGCAATCCCACGCCCTTCTTGGCGATCAAGTCGGTCAACTCGATCTTCAGGCGTTGGAACTCCGTATCACTAACGATGTAGTACCAATCGGCAAACCTCGCATTGAGTTCCGCTACGCGCTTTTTGGCCGCTTCGTATCGGTCCTTTCGAAGGTCGATTTTTCGTTGGTTTTCTTTGTTGATCCGCTCTTTTTCTGCTTCAAGCCGCTCGGCCCATTCCTGGTCGGTCAGTTCCTTGGCGGCTTCCTGCGCTTGCGGATCTGCTGCTGGACCTTCACCCAGCGGTGCTGCCGCTGCCGCTTGTGCTGGTGCTGCTGCTGGTGCTGCTGGATCCTGCAGCGAAACGAACTTGGCCACCGAGTCGCTCCTGCGTCCCGAAGACTTATTCTCAGGATTGCCGGGCTCAGCCGGTGGTGCTGGCTCAGCCGGTTTGGCTGGATCGGCAGGCTCAGTTGCTTCAGGGGCAGGCACCGGGGGCATAGGCTCCTGGGCGGGTGGCTCCTGGGCGGGTGGCTCTGC
>JAJTEK010000074.1 GCA_021299695.1 Pirellula sp.
GGATCTGGGACTCGATCGAAGACCCGATGGACCACCAATTCGGCTGCTTTAGACACCTGAAAAACAACCCTTTGCACCCGAGCTAAAAAATCCCAATCGAGCGATCCGTCCGCAACGCATGCGCCGACGGCCACACCGTCGGCCCCGAGTCTGATCGCTTCTCGAGCCTGTTCGAGCATCCTATCAAGTTCCTCGGGAGTGTAACGGAAATCCCCTTCTCGACATCGTACCAAAACGATCAACGCCTCAGAAATTTCGGCCCGCGTTGACTTGATCAAGTCCATCGAAGGGGTGACTCCTCCGACGCTCAAATTCTCGCTCAGTTCGATTCGCTGGGCTCCAGCGTCGATGGCTTGGCGGACGGCTTCGAGGCGATCGACACAAACTTCCAACATACCCGGAGTCCCTCTAAGTCCCTTGTTCGACGAGCATTTCCTGATCGAGCTTTTCGATCAGTACCTTTTGCTCGGAACCGTCGGGCCATCGGATCTTCATCTCTTTGGGTTCGCGATTCCCGAGCCCGAACGTCGCTGTCAGTTCCGTCTGGGATAGATAGCTGCGGGTAGTTGAGATGGTCCTCTGCATTTTCTCATCGCTGCCGAACTCTAGTTGGATCGTAGCTCCTAACGCATCTGTTTTGGATTTGTCTTTGAGCCTGACCCTTAACCAATGGTTGCCTAGTTTCTGGTCGTTACGCAACAAGCGAGCCTTGCCCCCATTGGCGACCAAGAGCACATCCAAATCTCCGTCTCCATCGATATCAGCAACTGTGGCGCTTCGTCCTACCATGGGTTTCTGGAAATCTGAACCGGTCTTCTCTGTATTCAACGCGACAAACTGAGTCGGTTGCTTCTTGCCTGCGTTCCAGAACAATTGGCTCGGTTGCTCGTACTGCTGGGTTGGGAAGACCTTTTGAATCTCGGGTTCCAAATGGCCGTTGGAGCATAGGATATCGAGCCTGCCATCGAGATCCATATCGGCAAACAGAGTACCGAAGGTCAATCGAATCCGCGTCTGAGGGCCAAACCCGGTTGTCGGAGCCACATCGGTGAAGCTGGCTTTAAGACCGTCGCTGAGGTACAAACTCGATTGCTCGTTGGCGAAGTTTCCAATCACGATCCCACAGCAGTCGTCATTGCGAAAGTTCGCCGCGTCGATTCCCATCGCTCCGGTGGCTTGGCCGTCTCGGGTCAAAGCGACCCCCATGGTGACCCCTTGATCCTCAAACGTCCCATCCTTCTTGTTGATGAACAGAAAGTTCTTGACCGTATCGTTCGCTACGCACACATCCATCCAACCATCGTGGTTTGCATCGAGCAAGGCGATCCCAAGGGTCTTGGCTTCTGGAACCTGTGTCGCAGGATTGAGCACATGCAATCCTGCCTCTTTGCCAACCTCTTTAAAAACCCCACCACCTTCGTTGTGATAAAGGTACATGTGGACGCCGTCGAAGTTGGTCGGTTGGCCATAGGATCGCTCCAAACCGACGAGGGTTGAGGCGAGTGACAAATCGATTTCGCGACTCCATGCAACGTAGTTGCCGACGATCAAATCGAGCTTGCCATCCCGGTCGTAGTCGAACCACATCGCCGGGCAACTCCACTGGGTTGCGATCCCACCGACCCCTGCCGATTCGGTCACCTCGATGAACTTGCCGTGGTCGTTTCGGAAAAGGTGATTTTTACCGACAGCTGTGATGAACACATCGACCCAGCCATCGTTGTCGTAATCTCCGAAGGCAGGTCCCATGCCGTAGAAGGTAACATCGAGTCCGGAAGCTTGGGTCACATCTTTGAAGTTCCCTTTGCCATCGTTTTGGTACAGACACATCGTCGGAGTCGCTTGGCTCGCGTCCCGTTGGTTCCACGGCCAATCGCATGAGTTGACCAATAGGATGTCTTGGTCTCCGTCGTTGTCATAATCCAGGAATCCACTTCCCCCCCCCATGGTTTCAGGGAGCAAGCGCTCACCTTTCTTGCCGTCGTAATGGGTAAACTGAATACCGGCTTGCTCTGTGATATCGGTAAAGGGGATTGTTGGGATTTCGACGGTCGCGGCCTTGCGTTCTTGGGGCAGAGCCGTCTGCGTTTTCTTCTCGACAAACTTTTGCTTTTCGGGTCGGTTGAGGGCATAGATAGCCCAACCGATCAGGGCCACGCTGGCGATTAGCCCGAGGGATCTCCAAAACATCCTGCCGATAACCGAATCGTCCTCGGCATCCTGGAGAGAGGTTCGCGAGCGGTTGGGGGTCTGCGAAGCCCTGCGCTGAATGTCCCGTTTTGAGGGCTTCTTATCCGGAGAGGTCATAGAAAAGCTCAGTATTGGTCTGGGATGAGTTTCTTAAGGTTGATCGACAAGCGAGACGGATTGCGAGGGCGCATCGGGTGGCAATCCTGGAGCACCGGTCCGTTGCATAGGATAGATCACGATCGCCTCGGCAGCACGATTGGCCGCCGGGTACTTTTGCCTTGCTGGGCGGCGAGCCAGATTGCTGGCGTTGTCGTCGGGTTTGTATCTCAAGTTCGCTTCGCGATGGAATTGGGCTTTGTCCTCGGCGCCTAACCGTTCGAAGACGGTGACCAAGTTGGCATGAGCCATGAGGTTTTCGCTATCGATTTCCAGCACGCGTTGGAACTCGCTGCGAGCCAATTCCAAGTACCGAGTTTTCGCATCGGTATCGTCGGAGCTTGCAGCCGCAAGGGCCAGGTCCAAGTAGGCAGAACCGAGTCCATTTCGAACTACGTAATCGAGTGAGAAATCGAATCGGCGTTGGTTGCGTTCTTCGGTTTGATCGTAAAGCACGCTCTTGAAGTTCTCGACCGCGACATCGAACTGCCCTTGCTGTCTGGCGATTTCACCCGAGAGCCAAGCCGAGGTCCAAGCTGGTGGTTTTGGATCCATCGAAACGGCGCGGCCTAGGGCTTCGGTCGCTCCATCGAGGTTTCCTTCGGCGAAGAAAACGCGAGCGATGTTCAAAGGACCGTCGTAACGCCCTGCCCTTTCGACGCTGGCAAAGGCTTCAGCGGCCTGCTTAAGCTGCGCCGTGCCGGTCAACAGCAATCCGATTCCGTAATCGTTCCAACGTTGCCAAGTCGGTTCGATCGCTTTTTTGCTCTCTCCTTGGACCTCAACACGTGTGCCGTCGGCAAGAACCACCGGCAGGATCAATTTGTCTTCGGCAATGACGGTTATCGGCAGAGGATTCAATCCTGTGTTTCGCTCGGCATAATCTCGATCACCCGGTTCGAAGGCTTTGTCCATGAACTCGATGTAACCACGATCGAACTTGCGGTAGTTGAGTTTTACGGTGATCTCGATCGGTGCGAGGATGTCCTTGGGCACATCGAGCCGATAGTGGACGGTCTGTCCGGCCCCAGGAGGGATCTGGTGATCGTACAGGGCGATGAAGATATCCTGAGCGTTTCGTCGGGCGATGCGATCGCCGTTTTTGTCGATGACAAAGTTATTGACGAAGTGGGACCATTCGTCGACTTGGCCATCCTGAGTTCGACCGCCGCTGATACCGATGACACGGCCAGCCGATTTGGCCTCGATCTCGAGCCACAGCTCGTTCGAATCGACGGTCCCTTGGGTCAGATGATGTCCAACCTTGAGGGTACGGATGACCGTTTCGAGCAGATACGCTTGGCCGGCCTCAAGGGCAGGGACTTCCGGTCGCAAAGGAGCGATGAGCTCACCCTCGAGGGTCCCCCCTTTGCGCACACCGAAGATATCGACGCGGGCGCAGTCTTTGAGGATTGCTTGGGCCTTCTCGATGACCTCGTGATCGCCTCGCCAGAAAGGCAGTGCGGTGTTTCCGCCAGGGAAGTAGTGGTTATGCACGACGTTCTTGCCGGTTTCGGGATGCGGCTTGGAGGCCAAGTCGTTGGACTCTCGGTAGGGCATGTGACAGCCGTTGCAATCGGTCTGGGCTTTTTCTGGGTAATAGAAACTCCGAGCCCCATGGCCGGCAACACCGCTGAGCAGGAAAGAATCGTAGTGGTTTTGACCTCGGACCCAATCTTTGTATTTGGTCAGATTGCCTGGCAAGTGGACCTTGTGACAAGTGCTGCAGAACTCTGCGGATTTGAGGGCTGGTTTGAGCATTTCGCTCTTGTGGAACGCAGGCTTGGCCTTGACCATCAGCATGTTGATTTGCTGGAGCAGGAAATTTTCGCTGTAGGCAAACGGGTAGTGCTGTGGTTCTTCGATGATGTAATCGGCATTGCCTCGCGTCGATTCGACTTCGGTAATCGCATGGCAGACCGAGCAGGTGATCCCAGCTTGACTCGTAGGGTCGTTGACATCGTCATAGTGCGGGTTGTCAAAAGCTCCGGAGAAAAAGGGGACCGGGTCGTGGCAACCGGCGCAAAAGCGTGCCGCATGGACGTTTCCATCGCGTTCGAGGGAAACTTTGCGCGTCTCGCGAACGGCGTAGAGGTAGGCAGGATTGTTGAACGAGCTGAAGTGGTGGGCGCTGTGAAACCAATCGTCGTAGACGTCCTGATGGCACTTCTTGCAGTAATCGTCGTTCATCAGCACCCGCTTGGGTATGAAGTTTCCATCCCGGGTGCTAGCCAGCGAGTTTTCGAAGTACTTTTGCCCGTCGGTCGGTGCCTTCTTATTCCATTTGCGGGGGTCCTGGGTCTGAACGATGAGCATCGCACCGACGGCCAGGGCCGTTGCGATACCGACGCGTTGGGCGATGACCCAACGGATGCGGGTACCGACGAGCCGGTGGAGCCAATAAAGCCACATTGCGCCGAGCGGAGCGAGGATGTGGGCCCAGTAGACGACGCGTTTACTCGTCGGGCCACGCATGAATTCAAATGTCCCGAACTTGATCAACAGCACGCCGCTGACGAGGACCACAATCCCTGCAGCCAGCAGTGCATAACCGATCCGAACCGCACGGCGATTGCGTCGCTTGTGAGACGCTTTCCAATGGAAGAATCCGAAGGCCAGGAACGGGACGATCAAGACCAGTCCGAGCACCAGATGGAGCAGGAACATGTAATGGTAGAACAGATCTTGAAACGTCCGCTGAAAGTACCACTCCGAGAAGGTCACTCCGGAGAGGTACATCCCGTTGGCCAGAAGGATCGAGAACAGAGCCAAGACGGCCAGGAGAAGTTTCCGGGTCCTCGGAGTGACGGTCAAGTTCGGCCTGTTGCCAGTCGGCCTCTTACCAGTCGACTCTGGCAAATGCGACCGATCCTCGGGGCGTGGTGAAGCCCCGGATGATGGCCCGGATGACGATTCAGATGACGATTCGGATAATGGATCGGTGGACATCGGAGATGCCTAGGGTTTATAGCAGGAGGAGAATTTGGGAAGCTCAGGAACATCGAACCGGCTCGGGGGGACGGGTCGTGTCGGAGCACATCGAACTGCAGCGGCGCAGCATCGGGCACACGGGTGCAGAGATTCGTGCGCTATTTAGAGAGTCGCTCTGGGAGGTGGCTCTTGGACATCGAGCCCACCTCGAGGCGCATACTGCGAGAAGCTCGGAGCAAGCCTGGCTTGGCTCGGATCCTGAGGATCCCATTGCAACCAGGATATGTCTGCTTGGGCAGGAACGATTCTCGAGCCACCGAGGGGCAGGATCGTCGGTTCCATCGTCGATTTGGTTCGGCAGCTAGGACCATGGCATGGTTGGATCGGCCGTTCGAGCGTGAAGCTCAGCGTTCCGTGTTCATAGCGAACGTAGAGAGCCAGGGTCAATTGACCAGCCACGGGAGCCTTGGAGTCCGCCCAGCGGGTTGGCTCAACGTCCGAGCCTGAGCAGCCGGCTTGGACATTCCCGATCGACCCCAGGCATAGGATCAGCACGAGCAGGGGCCAAAGCCATCTGCTTGGTGTTTTTCGATCTGCGGCTGGGGGGACCGAGGGGCACATTGTTTCGGTGTTTGCCGGTGATTGACCTGTTTGCCGGTGATTGACCTGTTTGCCGGGTGGGTCGGCATCGCGAAGGAGTTCTTGGGGGTGATCGATTTCATTTTCGGGCGCACGTTCGGGAAATCCAAGGTAAACCGCTAGGATTTGTGCCAAATTAACCGTAATGATTCTCCCGCGTCGGGAAATCCGCAAGAAATGGTGCTTAGGAGGAGCCCTCAGGGGCTGGATCCTGGGTTTTCGGGGTGAGTTCTGGGCTTTTAGGGACCTGGTCGGGGCTCTCGGGTAGCTTTGGTAGGGGCTTTGCAGGAAGGGTCGAGTCCATATCGATCAGGTCGAATTCGGCTCGGTCGACGTCTTTGCGAAGCACGAGGTAGATCGCCGTCGATGCGGTCCAAAAGAAGCTGAAACCAAAGGCGGTCGTCAGCAGCGGCACGATAGCTCCAAAGCACCCATCGAGCCACGAATCCATCCCGCCCAGGGTGCCCGTCGAGCCCATCGCGAAGGCTTGAGCGATGGTGTTGTAGCCGGTGTTCAGAACGATCGAAACGATCGAGCCGCCAAAGTGTCCGATCCACTCGGCGACCAGTACAGCCAGGAACAGCGTGGCTGGTCGTTGGAACACGTAAGCCGAGGCTCGCGACATTCCGTCAAATGCGTCGGCTTGTTTCTCCGTGACGATTGAAACCGTCGCGAGTGAAAAACCGAACAGGGCGATGCCTGCGATCCAGCCGACCCCGAGTGCCATCAGGGATACTGGTAGCATCAGTCCTAGGGCCAGAGGTTGGCCCAGGACCGGAATGTTCGAGATCCATCCCAAAACGAGAGGTACAAGACAAAACAGCAGGACCAGAGCCAGCGGCATGGCGACCGACCAGACGATCGATTGCCAGCGTGCGGCGACCCATCGCAGGGTGTTGAACCAAGGCGAGGTGACATGCATACCGAGTTCTTGGACGCTGCGTCGAGCTAGGCACCCGCCGACGAAAGCCCACAGGGCGAGGATCCCAAGGGTATTGAGGAGGAAGTAAGCCGACTTGCGGAACGTCGGGGTATCCATGGCATGGAAAGGATACGAGACGTAGCGCCGCCATACATGGATAAACGAATCGGGAGCAGGATGAAACCACACGATCGGCTGCCGACTTACCGTGGCGGTTTTCCCGGTGGGATTTAAAGTGGGATCCTCGGGACGGGAACCCTCGGCACTGAAGGCTTCAAGCCAATGGTTTGGATTAAGGGTCCAGGGCTTCATGGCTTCGGTGCGCGATTCGGGCGTTAACCACCAGGAGGAGGCTTGGTTGGTTTCGGGTGCAAAGAGCCAACCGGAGAATCCGATCAAGGCCTGGGTGGCCAAAAGCGCCAGGGCGCAGAGTCCCAGGTGCGAGGCGCGCCAGGAGATGGCCAGCGAGTGGGAGATCAGTCTCCACCAAGGTGTTGAGCGGTACCAATCGATCGATACCTTGGGGACCACAGCGATCTTCGACGATGAATCATTCATGGGAGTCAACGGATTGCGTTCAGGGGTTGCCGATCAGTCGAATCGCCACTCTTTGGGTGAGCTCGGCGGCTGAGGTTCGTCTTCTTGTTCGGGATCATCGCAGGTATGAGCCGGCAAACCGATCTCCTCGGTGAACCATTGGTTCAGGTCGACCATTTTGCAGCGCATCGAGCAAAAGGGCATCGTCGGTGCCTGGATATCGGCTGGGAAGTGTTTCCGGCAGGTCGGACATTGGATTTCGGGTAGTGAAGCCATAGATGCATGGGTACAGCGTAAGATGGGGATTTGTCTGAATGGCGTGGAGCAATGGTGGTTTTTTGGGCGTAGTTCCAACCTCGGCGCAGGTGGATTTGAATCTATTCGATCTGGCCAACTCACGCAACGTTCGGTCATGCATCGGCTGGCCGAATGCAGCTTTTTTCTCGCGTTGCCAGGAGCGATCCAAGAGGGGTTGTATAGCCAAGCGTAAGGGGGAGCGGGCGTTGCCGCGCAACGCACCATCGAGCACGGAGAATCGCTTGGCCGGAATCCGATTTTTCGAAAATCTGCTTGACACATCTTTCGAGGGCTCCTACTGTATTATCTGTTGCAGTACAGTTAATCTAGCGAGGTTGAAATGCGAATCCGAATTGTCGCTGGTAGCAGTGCTCCGATCTACAAACAGATTGTCGATGCGATCCGTCGTACGATCGCCACCGGTGAGTTGGCCGTTGGAGAAACGCTTCCTAGCGTCAGGCAGCTTGCCAAAGAACTGGTGATCAATCCCAACACGGTCGCGAAAGCTTATGCGGAGTTGGTTCAATCCGGACTGGTGGAGACACAAGCTGGACGGGGTTTTTTCGTTACCAGACGCAGGTGTGTGTATTCCAAAACCGAACGGATGCGACGGCTAGATGAGTCGATTCAAAGTTTGATTGGGCAAGCGATTGCGATGGATTTTACGCCCGACGAAGCTCTTGACCGAGTTCGCGAACTCTTTGAAAAAGCGCTTCGCAATCCATCGCATTCGAACTGATTGGTTTCCGTTTAACATTTTTCCTCTAAGCATGGGGAGGCCCTCGATTATTAAGAGCGAAATTGCAATCGAAGCGTCCGGTTTGACGCGTTACTACGGCAGCAAACCGATCGTCAGACAAATCGACTTTGCTGTCCCGCGCGGGTCGGTCACCGGATTGCTGGGGCTTAATGGGACTGGCAAAACGACAACGATTCGGATGCTGGTCGGATTGCTTGCCCCGACCCGAGGCCGATCGGCTGTGCTAGGAATTGATTCGCAGCAGCTATCGCCAAGCGATCGAGCTCGGATCGGCTTTGCCGTCGAAGGTCATTTTCTCTACAACTGGATGAGCGTCGCGGCATGCGAGAGATTTCAATCGGGGACTTTTCCTAGATGGGACTCAAGACTGTTTCGAGACACGATCGATCGCTTTGGTATTTCGCTCGATGCCAAAGTCAGTCAACTGAGTCGCGGTCAACGCGCAGGTGTCTCGCTTGCCTTGACCTTGTCGAGTTTGCCCGAGCTTTTGATTCTCGATGATCCCGCGCTGGGTCTTGATCCGGTCAATCGACGCGCACTCAATGAGACGATCCTCGAGTTTGTTCAATCGGGAGATCGCACTGCGTTGCTCAGCAGTCATCTGCTCGATGATGTCGAACGCATTGCTGACCGGATCTTGATCATGGTCAATGGTCGGATCGCTGTCGATTGCCCTTTGGAGTCACTGGTCGATCGGGTCTCGTGCTGCACCGTGGAGTTGGACGACGATACGACCAAGCTTGGACAGATACCGAGACTGATTCATGCCAGACGCGTAGGTAAGCGATGCGTTTTGACGCTGGTCGATTTCGATTCCCAGACGCAGGACGCACTGCAAAGGATCGGCGGTGAGAATCTGTCTCGAAATCCTGCTGCTTTTGACGAAGCCGCCATCGCTTATCTGTCTCGATCTCGCGGCAGCGAGTCGTTTTTCACTCCCTCGCAACCCTGATCTACCCAACTGAACCCAACCTATCCATGAGGTAGAATTCGATGAACGCATATCTCTTTAAAGAACTTCGTGAAACGGCGCGTTGGTTACCCCTGGCATGGCTCATCTTCGCTGGTCTGCTCTATGTAGCTCTGCCACAGATGTCGAATCTTTATTTAACACAAGGCCTTGCAGATAGGTTAGTTTTTCAAACCGCCATCGGCGGTAGCTTGGTTGCCTTCGGACTCGGGCTCGCACAATTCATGCTCGATCAGCGAAGCTCTGCGAGGGCATTTCTCGTCCATCGCAGTTTGACGCCATCGCAACTGTTTCGCGGCAAACTCCTCGTAGGCCTAGGAATCTATGCACTGGGCGTTGGCGGTCCATTGATGCTGCTGACACTCTACCTAAGTTGGATTTCCGATCGATTTCCGTGCACTCCTTTTCAAACGATCCCAGCATGGGTCATTTCCATCTTTTGCACTGCTTTTTATTTTGCAGCGTGCCTAGTTTCTTGTAGCAACGCGCGATGGTTCGGTACGCGTTGCTTTCCAATCGTCGGCTCGATTTTGATCGTATCGGGAGCTTGTGTGATTCTGGCGCCAGAGCTTCTATGGATCGTTGCGTTGATTCTATGTCTCCCCGCTTTTGGACTCATCGCTATGATTCGCGCTGCGTCCGAGAGCTTTGTCTTCGCTTCGTCAGCACCTTCGCCGACCGCTAACGTTCCGATTGGTTGGGAGCGTAGATTCATCCTGACGATTACCAGTATTGCCATCGTGGCCGCAATCGGTGGCACATTTAGATCGTTGCTTACACAGCAGTCGCGAACCCTATCCACCTACTACGATCTCAAGATAGATCCAAGTGGTGATCCGAATCTCGTTGTGTATCAAAACACTCCGGACATCAATGAACCAAGGAAGCTAGTTCAGTCGATTCGTTACACGATGGAAAATGGCCAATTGCTTTCGGAAGAAAGCACGAAACCTAATGCGAAGCTAAACGATCGCTCGTGTTACTTTATCAACCGTCCGAAAGGCTACGCGGAGTTGATTTTCCAATGGAACCCGAACTACTTGGGACAGAGATCGGGACAGAATTACTTTCAAATGAACAACGGCTTTGTTCATTCGTACGGATTGTCCTTCCAAGGATGGAGACTAGACCATGTAATCGGTGCAAACGGCATGACGGAGAATGGTCGATATCCAAGCGAGCCGTTTTCCGGTCGAGTCCGACAGATCATTGATTACGGGAATCATGCCAACGGTCCTCAGCCAGAGAATCCTTCGACCAATGCCATTCCTCGAATGCACATTGTCGATGGTGATGGTATCGTCGAGATCGAGCTGGATAAAAAGCAAGTGCGTCGCATTGGCAATCTACCCGGGAGTCAGTGGGGTTGGGGTACCTCCAGTCCCTCTTTATTTCAGGGGCATCAGGCACCAAGGTATCTCTATTTCTTTTTAGATCAGCAAATACATGTCTATGCATCTACAGCGCGGCAAGGTGACATCGAGTCGGTCCAAGATGAATTGCCAACCTACAAGTTCGATTCCAAAATCGATGTTCCGTCGGAGTTCAAATCGGGTGTATTCCAGTTTTGGTTCGGAGCAACTGGCCATTACACATTCTTTGAAAACATGTTGATCCAGGTGGAGAACGAGCCGAAGCGGCCTGGATATCGAATCGCAAGTTCCAGTCCCGGGAACTCCAAACTCAAGTCCTATGAGTTTCCCATTCCAAAGTCCTTGATCACCAAGGATACGGAAGTGAGTCCCATCGGGATCGGTCTATTGGGTGCGATCGTACCACCTGTTGCCATGTTTCCATATGCTGTCTTCCTTCCCTTTTTGGGTGTGTTTCCCTACCCGTACTACTCCATACCAGACCATATCGGATGGTTGGTCGGGGCGCTGGTCTTGCAAATCGCCATCGCAATGATCCTGGCCTATCTCGCGGCACAACAGCGTGGTCTATCGGCTCGATCAAGAACCCTATGGCTGATTTTGTCTGCGTTGCTTGGCCCCGCAAGCTCGCTTGCTATCCTCGCCATCTACCCCGAATGCTTCCGCGAACCTTGCCCGAGATGCGATAAGCGCCGGCGGGTGGAGAATGAGCTATGCGAACACTGCGGCAAAGCTTGGGATAAACCCGCCGATGAAGGCATCGAAATTATCGAGACGAGTTCGAATGCGATCAACGAAGCCGTCCTGGCTTAGGAGATGGCGGAAAACCCGACGAGAGTTCCCAGGTTCTCAGTTGACGTTCAATTGGCCATGTTTTCGCTTTGCCGACGCAAGCCCAGCAAGTCCAAACAAAAGGACCGTCAAGGTGGCTGAGGCAGGCTCGGGAACCGCACCATTATCAGATCCATTGTGCAACCTCACGAAGTAATTGTCGATACCACTCTCAGTTGCCTTAAAAACCCCAAGAGATCCGTGACTAACCCCGTTTGCGTATCCGAGAGTAATCTCACCACCAGTTGATGAAAAATCTGGATGCGAACCGATGATCTGCAATCCGGTTGTCATATTGATCTGATTAAAATCAGATGATGTCAAATTGTTTCGCGTGACGGAAACCCATTGCTTATTCTGTGACGTACTGGCAGCCTCAATCATGGAGATATAGAAATTGCCACCTTGAACCAAGAGCAAGTTATATCCAACCGCTCCGCCAATTGCAGGTGTGTTCGGAGCAGGATCGAAGTAGTTGGTCATAACTATGTGGAACGAGTAGTCGACAAAGCCAAATGCTCCTTGGGTCGAAGGATTCCATCTGAAGGCGGTTCCAGCAACATCTCGCAGATGCGATACTCTCAACAAACCTTCTCTCAATGTTAGCAAAGCTTGCTGATAACTGCCAGGGATTCCACCGCTCGAGATGGTGGTGGTCACAAAAGAGGCTCCTTGCCCTGGCGTCGTATCAATGAATTTCGCGGATGTCCAAACAGACGGATTGAAATTTGCGTCCTGAAAGGAAACTACTGTTCCGAAGACATACTGGAAGCTCGTAATACTAAACAGAAACATCGTCACGAATTGGAAAACACCACGACGAATGATTGACACCTTGATAGCTCGCATAGAAAACCTCCCTGTTAGAAAAATTGAATCTGGCTGGGTAAACCATTCCATGAAAGCCAAAACGATTCAGCTTTTGCATCTGCCTGTGGTTAACTGCCAAATCAGACTACGACCAGTAGTCGGACGCAAATGCTATATACAATCATCGCAAAGATCCCGAGTGTGATTAATTCTGTTTTGACGGTTGAATCGGTTGAATCGCCCGGTCCGGTGGCTTACGCACACCGGCAGAGAAGTTCCGCCCTCCGGGCTAAAACCAAACAGCCGGATCTCTACGGGAGATCCACTATGTGCGGGCCCTTAGGCCCACGCTAGGCGATGGGTTATCGGCTGCGGAGGACTTGGGAAGATCGAAAATCGATCTCCTCTTTTACAATCGCAATGATCTCTCGATGGATCGCCTGGATGTCTTGATTCGCTTCGACAATGGCCGTCCGACCTGGGCAACATGGAAGCTGCGCGAGGAATCCGTCGCGGACCTTCTCGAAGTATTCGATCCCCCGTTTCTCGAGTCGGTCCTGGCCCCGTTGGATTCGCGAGGCTGCGATCGCAGGATCGATGTCGAGCACGATCGTTACGTCGGGCAAGCACCCTGCCGTGGCGATCTTACCGACCTGCCAGAGCGCTTCGACATCGAGCCCACCGGCGGAACCTTGGTAGACGACGTTGGCAAGCAGAAATCGATCGCAAACGATTGTCCAACCCGCTTCGAGTGCTGGCCGGATATTCTCCGCGACGAGTTGGGCTCGGGCAGCCATGTACAAGAGCATCTCGGTGGTGTTGGCAAGCGGGATATCTTCGCGATGCAAGAGGATCTCACGAACCGCCGTGCCGAGCTTGGTCGATCCGGGATCTCGGTGGGTCTGGACTTTGTGGCCTTGGGCGGTAAGCCACTGGGCAAGGAGTTCGATTTGGGTGGACTTGCCTCCACCGTCGATGCCGTCGAGGGTGATGAACATAGGCATTACATCGCGAACGATTCCATGTCTTCCTTCGGCGCGATCTGGTACCCCTGGGGTTCCATGGAGCATCCTGCGCGGCCTTGGCTAAGGGACCGAATGGCGCTGGAGTAACCGAAGAGTTCTTTCAAAGGTGCTAGCGCGGTGACTTGGGTGATCCCACCACGGGCTTCGGTCTTCTCGATAAGCCCTCGGCGTTGTTGCAGATCGCCGACGATTTCGCCGAGGTAATCGGCCGGGGTGGTGATTTCCATGCGCATCATGGGCTCAAGAAGCGCTGGCCCGCCGGCCTTTAAACCTTCATCGAAGGCATCGTTGGCCGCGATTCGGAATGCGACTTCGTCGGAGCCGATTTCGGCAAGCTCGGCGCCGAGGATGCTGATACGCATCCCGGCAAGCGGGAATGAGCCGACCAATCCACCCCCTTCGGCTCGGTTTTTGAGTTCCTCTAAGGCGACTTGGCGAAGATTCTCCGGGAGCATTTTTTCCGGCGGTGTGCGGTCTAGAACGATGACTTTGGCGGCGAGTTCCTCAAGGGGCTCAAAACGCACTCTCAGGCGAGCAAAGAGGTTCTGAGATCCGACTTGGCGATTGCACTGTCCGGTGACTTCGGCTGGACCGTGAATGGTTTCTCGGTAAGAGACGCGCGGTTTGTAGAATTTGACGTTGAGGTGGTAGTCTCGCACAAGGCGATTTTTGATCACTTCGAGGTGGAGTTCCCCCATGCCAGAGATGATGGTCTGGCCCGATTCGGGGCTTTCGCTGGCGTGGAAGGTCGGATCCTGTCGCTTGAGCATATCGAGGACTTCGGCGAGTTTTTTGCGCTCGGTGGTATTTTCTGGCTCGATCGCCATGGAGATAACCGACTGGGCGAACTGGATCGATGGCAACTGGACCATCTCTCGGGTATCGCAGAGCGTATCGCCGGTGATTGAATCACGAGGTCCGATCGCGCAAGCGATATCGCCGCATTCGAGGGTATCGATTTGCCCCTGACGGTCCCTTTTTGAGGCGTGGATTTGCCAGAGCTGTGCGACGTTCTCTTTCTTGTCGCGATTGGGATTGTAGACACGGGAGTTCGATTCGAGTTTGCCTGAATAAACACGGATCCAAAACATATCGCCGGTTTTGGCGGGAAGGATTTTGAAGACCAGGGCGCAGAATGGGTCGTTCGGATCGGGTTTGCGGAGGAGCTTTTTATCGGCTTTCTTCGGATCGCAGCCTTCGACCGCAGGACGATCCAGGGGGCAAGGCAAGTAAGCAGCGACGCCATCGAGGAGCGGTTGGACCCCCACACCGTGCAGGGCTGAGCCGCACAGGACGGGCTGGATCGCTTGGCTGATGCAAGCTTCCCGAACCGCTTTTCGAATCAGATCCGCGGGGATGGGTTTTTCGTCCATCGCCAATTGCATCAACTCTTCGTTGAGCGAGTAGAGCTTTTCGAGCATGACATTTCGCCAATCGCGAGCGTCGGCCAGGAGCTCCTCGGGGATGTCTTGGACCATGACGGTCCTTCCTGCGTCTTCGGTGCTGAAGCTCAGGAGTTTCATATCGATCAGATCGATGATCGCGCGGGAATCGCGACGGGTTCGGCCCCTAGCCTAGGTCCAATCTCTTCGAGAACTCGGTAAAAGTCGGCACCTTCGCGATCGAGTTTGTTGATAAAGACGATCCGAGGAACGCCGTACTTGTTGGCTTGCCGCCAAACCGTTTCGCTTTGGGCTTCGACCCCTTCGCGGGCGCTGAACACGACGACGGCCCCGTCGAGGACACGCAGGCACCGTTCGACTTCGGCAGTGAAGTCGACGTGGCCTGGGGTATCGAGGAGGTTGACCGAGCAGTCTTTCCAACGGAACGTGACGCAAGCGGCAAAGATGGTGATGCCGCGTTGCTGTTCTTCCGGATCGTCATCGGTTTCCGTGGTCCCTGAGTCGACGGCTCCAGCTCGGTGCTTGGCACCGCTCATGTAGAGCATCTGCTCGGTGACGGTCGTTTTCCCCGCATCGATATGGGCGATGATACCGATATTTCGGATGGTCTTTAGCTCGCGAGCCATACGTTGGTTTGCCGATGCTTTCCACGATGAGTAAACGAAAAATCAAGTCGATCGCTTGAACTTGGTGGTCTTAGCTCGGTTCCTTGCGCAGGTCGAGCCACTCGCTGTGGAATACACCTTGGCGATCGAGCCGTTGGTAGGTGTGGGCACCGAAGTAATCCCTTTGGGCCTGGAGCAGGTTCGACGGGAGCCGGGCTAGCCGATAGCTATCGAAGTACCCCAAGGCGGTGGTGAAAGCTGGGACAGGGAGGCCAAGATGGCTTGCGGCCATGACGACTGCTCGCCACGATTCCTGAGCATTGTCGATCGCTTTTTTGAAGTAGGGATGAAGCAAGAGGTTCTCGAGGTTCGGATCGGCGTCGAAGGCCTCTTTGATGCGATCGAGGAACTGGGCGCGGATGATGCAACCGCCGCGCCAGAGCAAGGCGCAGTCGCCGTAGTTGAGCCCCCAGTCGAGTTCTTTGCTGGCCTCTTGCAATTGCACGAAGCCTTGGGCATACGAACAAATCTTCGATGCATAGAGCGCCTGGCGAACCGCTTCGATGAACTTCTTGCGGTCGGAAACCAACTCCTTGACGGCCTTATCAAAGGCTGGGTTGTGCGAAGGGACTGGAGCCGAAAGGACCTTGCTGGCTCTCACGCGAGCTTCCTTCATCGCAGCCAAGCATCTGGCGTACACGGCGGTGGTCACCAGGGTGCTTGGGACCCCTAGGTCGAGCGCCAGTTGGCTCATCCATTTCCCAGTGCCTTTGGCTCCGGCGACATCGAGGATTTGGTCGACAAGGTATCCATTGCCACCTTGGTCATCGCGGACACTGAAAATATCTCGGCTGATTTCGATCAGGTAGCTTTGAAGTTCTCCACGATTCCAATCTTCAAACACACCGTAGAGTTCGTCGTTGGATAGACCGGCCGCTTCTTTGAGCAACAGATAGGCTTCGCAGATCAACTGCATATCGCCATACTCGATGCCGTTGTGGACCATTTTGACGTAATGTCCAGCACCGCGTGGCCCGACCCATTCGCAACAAGGGATGTCGTTGTTGGGTCCGACCTTGGCCGAGATCGCTTGGAAGATCGGTTTGATGGCAGGCCATGCCGCTTTGCTGCCGCCGGGCATAAGGCTCGGTCCCTTGAGCGCTCCTTCTTCTCCACCCGAAACGCCCGATCCGACGAACAGGAGCCCTTTGCTTTCGACCTGCTTGGTCCGACGTTCGGTATCGACGTAATGGGTATTGCCACCGTCGATGAGAATGTCGCCCGGCTCAAGGTGGGGTGTCAACTGATCGATCAGGTCGTCGACGGCTGGCCCCGCCTTGACGAGCATCATCACCACCCGAGGTCGCTTGAGGTTCTTGACCATCTCAGGGATCGAGTGGCAGCCGACAAAGTTCTTGCCCTTGGCTCGCGTTGCCATCAACTCGTCGACCTTTTCGGTGGTGCGATTAAAGACCGCCACGCGGTAGCCACGGCTCTCGACGTTCAGAGCGAGGTTCTCGCCCATAACAGCCAAACCAATCAATCCGAAATCGCACAAGTCGCTCATTTGGGGATCCTGAATTATTTTCTATCCTGGGGTTGCACAGATCTGATCGCGTAAGGGCCGTATTCTATCCTCAATTCTCTGATGCGACAATCAAGAAGCTCGGCTATCGGATCGCCCGCATTGGCAAATCCTAGGCGAATATGGCGGATATCGCCGACCTATTCGAAAGCGTTACTATTCGAAAGCATGACGGTGGCCGCGGTGCATCCATAATCCTAATCCAGGATTGCGTACGAAGTAGAACTCCTGGCCGTCAGTGCTGGTGTGCCAGCCGTCACAAAGCCCCTCGATTCGATACTTCTGCATGGCCTCTTGCCAATCTCCGTAGCGGAAGCAGACCCCTTCGATCTCCTCCTTGCTCAACCCACCTGGGCAATACTCGACCTCAAACCGCCCGTCGGGGGACCCGTGGATCAAATGCGCAGCGATCGATAAGTTTTTCGACAAGGCCTCATCGCTTCGGGTCCGATCGAGGATTTCTTGGGTTGTCCTATATCCATGTTGGCGAATGAGGGCATCTCCATCGGCATGCTCGCCGAATCGATCCACTCCCGGTGCGACGACGACGATGGTGCCACCATCGGCCACGGCCATGCGGGTTCGATAGATGGCTTTGTTTCCAACCCAAGTCTTTTTGTACTTGGTCGGATCCATCCAAACAACGAGTTTCTCTGGAGCGCGATCGAGTCGAAAGCAATTGACTTTGGCCGACAACTCCCCGGCTTGGAAAAACACCGAGTGGTCGTCTCCGATAAAGATTCCTCGCACGACAGGACCTGCATCCGGGGTCGCTTCGACGACGGTAAGAACGTAGAGGATAGGGAAAGGAGTTAAAAACATTTCGGCACCGCGATTGAGGATTCGGCGCAGCGGGTTATCGCATCGGCCCATGACCCGTTCGCAGCCGTAGAGGGCACTGAGGTAGTGGCTATCGTCGATGCCGGCATTCCCTCCAGTTCCGACGAAGATGTTCTTGGTGTAGTTGGCCATTCCGATCACTTCGTGGGGGACGACTTGTCCGATCGACAGGATCAGATCGTGTCCCCCCTGGGAGATGATGCGATTGACTTGGGCTGGCCAAGGTTTCGTGTAGATCCCTTCGGTCGCTTGCGTCACAAATTCTTGATCGACATAACCGAGGGTATCGACATCGGTGCGGAATCGATGGACGCGGATCAGGTCCCTAGGTAGGTCACCGAACATCTTGTTGAGCTCGGGCTCTTTCATCGCTTCATGGGTCCCGAGTGCGGGCATGACGTCGGTCAATCGATCGCCGAGGAGTTGCCAAGCGGCTCGCGTGATCGGACCTGCTTGGGAATCCATGCGTGTGTGATCCGGTGGGATCGCAAGTACCCGCTCGGGGCTGCTCTGTCCTCGGGCTTTGCAGAACGCCTCGATCGATACCTGCAGTGCCTCGGTGAAATCCTCCATGCCCAACGCATGATTGGGCCCGCCGACTTGGTAGTAAATGGTCATGTCACAGGTGCTTTATACTGAAGTCAATTGGTTTTCGTAGATGAGGCAACGGGTGCAACAGGTGCAACGATTTCGAGCAATTCGATCGCGGGCTCTTGATTGCAGTGGATCAAGGCTGTGCGACCATACGTTAAGGTACCTTGTGGTACCTCCAGCAACTCCGAGAGGGTGGGTCCACAAGCGATTCGGAACAGATCGAACAGTTCAACCTCTCGCAAGATTTGGCGCTCGATGAGTACCCTCCCCAATGGCTTGGACTCTGCCAAGATTTCCGAACGGGCCGGCTCGGGTATCAGATCCAGATGAAGCCTTACGATTCCATACTGGACGATTTTTGCATCGCGGTGGGTAGAAAGGAGTATCTCCCTACAGTAGTCTCTTTGCTTGAATTGCGACCGAAGCACTCGCACATCGACGGTGTCTTGATAGTACTCTTCGACCGTTACGGTCATGTGGGAAGTATGATTGAGCAGACGCGCATAAGGCTCAGGCACTTGATCGGCGGGAGACTTTTGAAACGTCGCAAGTTTGGTATGCTCCGAATAAAAAATCGCAAGAAGCGATTCGATCGACACATCGTTTGGCAAGTGTGGTTTGGGTTCAGGCATCGCCGATTTTCAGGTCAGTGGAATGCGAAGCCCATCGTACGCCAGAGCGACGTGCTCGGGCAACTCGCGATGGAATGTCATGTAGTCGAGCTCGTGCGAAAGATGAGTTAAATAGGCTTTCTTTGGCTCTAGGCGCTCGATGACATCGAGCGCCTCGCCAACGGAAAAATGGGTCGCGTGCTTTGTGGTCCTCAGGGCATCGAGGACCAAGACATCGAGACCTTCGAGCAACTCCATACTCGCGGGTTCTATCCGATTGGTATCGGTGCAGTAAGCGACGTTCCCAATTCGGTATCCATACACGTTGCAGTAGGGTCCATGAATAAGGGGGATCGGGGTCAGTACCGACCCGAGGATTTCCAAGGGCTGATCATCGACTCGGCGCAACTGCATGCTCGGGACCGCTCCGGCATGGGTCAGATCTCGCTTTTCAAACGCATAGTCAAAAACTTTACGTATTCGGGCCTCGACGATCTCGGATGCGTAGATCGGTATGGGATGGCCAAGCATGAATGGGAAAAGCCGAACGTCATCGAGTCCGTGCAGGTGGTCGGCATGCTCGTGGGTGTAGAGCACCGCATGGACCAACGGTATTTTTTCTCGCAATAACTGCATGCGCAGATCCGGTGGCGTATCGATCAGCAAGTTGCCTTGGGGCAAGCCCAGAATCGCACTCGAACGGGTCCTTTGATTGCGAGGATGACCACCGGTGCACACCGTACAATCGCAACCGATGCACGGAACGCCTACACTCGTGCCGGTCCCGAGCAGCACCAAGGAACCTTGGATATCGCTTGCAATACTCATAAATCGAATACCGGCCTATACATACCATTCCACATAACTGCGAGAACGACTGTCCAACTTCCGAATGTCATCGACCCGAAATCGGCAACCATGAGCGTCGGTCAAATGGACAGTCCAAGCGCTCACGCGCCTTACGTCCTCTTCGGAATTGAGCACAAATCGCGTCCTGCCGTGATTCGTCTCGACATCCCACTCGCAGGGCTCCTGGGTTCCCGAAACCCAATGAACTTTAAGGATCTGCGGAACGAACTCGCGAAGCGATAACTCCTGCTCGATCGCTTGGCGATCGGCAAGTTCCAGAGCATCGAGATTCTTCAAACAGACGAGTTCCTCAGAGTCTTTGGACAAAATCGATACCCACTCCTTGGGAGCCTCGACCGGGTACATCGGAACGACCAAGACCTCGCTGTAGACGGTGCCCTGCGCATCGGTCAAACGAAGGTGCTTCCAAGCATCTCGATCGAGCTTGAACGTCCAACGGCCCTCGGGCGATCGAAGGGCTTGCGTTCGGGCGAACTCTCCGCTGACGCCAAGTCCGCTTTGGGAAGTTTCGCTCATGGCTATTCCAGGTGTTCCCAAGGAAGGGGGTTCGTTAAGTGACTCGGGGTATTGCGATGGGAGTCCTCAAAGGGATGCATCGGACTTCGCATCAGCTTGCCGATACAGTTCGGTCGGAATGAGAATCTCGCTTGGGACATCCTCACCATTGAGGTACTTGAGGATTACAGCGAGCGTCTCTTGCCCGATCCGAACAGGAAACTGAATCGGGTCGGCATAGATTTTTCCGTCTCGGATCGCCCTCTTTCCATCGATCTGTCCATCGAATCCGATGATCTTGATTTTGTCGGCCATATTGGCATTTTCCAACGCTGCATAGCAACCTAGAGCCGAAGGATCGTTGATCGCAAAGATCCCTTGCAGGTCCGGATGGCTCTGGAGCAGGTCCTGAGTCGCTTTGTAGCTTTTGTCCTTGGCTCCGTCTCCGGGCAAGAGCCCGACAATTTGAATCGCAACCCCATTGGATTTTGTTTGCTCTTCGAGTTCGTCCCGGAAACCTTTGGTTCGGAGCATCACGCTCTCGACTTGAGGGAAGTCCAAGATGGCGACTTTGCCTTTTCCACCCAAGGCTTCGATCATGGCGATAGCCGCTTGCCTGCCCCCGGAGTAGTTATCCGTCGCGACATGCGTGACGACCTTGGCCCCTGCGGCGATCGATGCGATGTCGGCAGTAAAGACAGGAATCCCCGCTGCGTTGGCTTCCTGAATCGCCGTCCCGACGGCTCGGCTATCGCAAGGGGTCAGAATGATCGCAGCTACCCTCTGGACGATGAAATCCTTGACCTGGTTTTGCTGCTTGTTCGAGTCGTATTCACCACTGACGCTGACAAGTTCGTAACCGGCCTTGAGAGCCTCTTGCTTGACGGCCTCAGAGATCTCGACAAAGAATGGATTGGCCGTCGTCAAGATCGAGATACCGATAAGCTTCGTCGGTCCTTTGCCCGGCGCGTTAGCCGGTACTTGATCCAGTGCGTTTTTCTCTGACGCGCCCTTTCTGGGTTCAGGTTTGCTTGCCGAGGGGGTGCATCCACCTGCCGAGCCAAAGCAGACCAGTAAACAGATAAGGAAGTGAAGAAGACTCAATGAACGCGACGACATGGCTGGACCCCTGTGGCTCTGGTAATGCCGGTTTTATTTGGATTTCTTCTTGTTGCTATTGGGCGGGTTTCGCACCGGTCGAGCTCGATCCGGAGGGGCAGAGCCGGATTTGGTTTTCTGGTTTGAGGAGTCGTCTGAAGCCCCCCCTTGAGGTTGCTTTTTCCTGAAGAACGGCTCGAACAACTCAGCCAAGGTCTCAGGTGGCTTGGTGTTTTTGAGCTTGGGCTTGTCGGACTTCGGTCCGGTGGGCAGTGCCGGACGCTTGCCCGGTGCGGTGTTGGAAACGGCCGAGAGGATTTCGTTGACGGTGCCTTCGGGCAAACTGGCCAGCTCGGTCTGTGGTGTGTATTTCTTGATCAGGAAGCGTTCGATCAGCGACCAGGTCGAGGAGGTGATGAAATAGATGCAAAGACCGGCTGGGACACGGAAGAACAACACCCCCATCATGATAGTCATGATCATCATCATCTGCTGGGCCAAACGCGTTTGCTCGTCGGTCGCTTTGGGCATGAGGATTTTTTGCTGGACGATAAAAAGCGTGATGGTAATCAGGGGCAGGATGTTGAGATAAGGCCCGAACCAACCTGGTCCTTTTCCTGCAATGAACTCGGGCATCCACTGTTGCCAATCCATGAACATGTCTGGACCGGCCAAATTCGAGCACCATTCCAGGCCCGGGATCAGTGGCTGTTGGCGCAGTGCCACGTCGACCGACACGCACCTGTAGAGCCCGATGACGATCGGCAACTGGATCATGGCTGGCAAGCAACCGGCGAGTTGATTGATGCCCGCTTTTTTCATCAGCATCTGCTGAGCGGCCATCATCTTGGTCGGCTCGTCCTTGAGAGCCTCCTTGAGCTTGGCCATCTCGGGCTGAACCCGCTGCATCTTTTGCGCATTGAGAGCCATTCGGCGGCTGACGGGGAACATCAGCGAACGGACCAATACGGTGAGCATCATGATGGCCAATCCGTAGTTGCCGATGATGTAATAGAAGAAGTGCAGGATCCATCCGAGTCGAACGGCGAAAAAGCCAAAGATGTCCCAGCCATATTCGATCGCTTCATCGAGCTTGTAAGCCGACAAAAGCGATGGTGATTTCGGTCCGGCGAAAATTCGATAAGCCGAGGTGTGTTGTCCCATCGGTTCAATAGTGCTCGTGGGGGTGACAAACCAGAAGCCGGTGTTGTAGGCCTGCTGTCGCTGGGAATCAAATTTGGCGGGATCCAAATACTGATCGTTCAATACCGTCGCTTTGGCTTTGTTCAAATTTTTCATCGACTCGGGGGCCGCAGGAGATGGAACCATCGCGGCGGCGAACACCTGGGTGTCGAGTCCTATGTACTG
The DNA here is from genome assembly GCA_021299695.1 of Pirellula sp. GTDB lineage: Bacteria > Planctomycetota > Planctomycetia > Pirellulales > Pirellulaceae > JBKCUI01. Next base: position 22,911 of record JAJTEK010000074.1, read on the forward strand.
AATGTCCCGCTTGGTCGCTTCGTCTTGAGGACCGAACAAAAGCGTGTCGGGATCGGTCGGAAACTTTTTGCCATGATCGACTAAGGCTCGAGTCATCGATATGGAATTGCTATTGGCAGTGGTCCCAAAGATCACGTCCCGCGCCCCAGGAGCCGAGAAGAAATAAGGGGATAGTTTGGTCGGATACCACCAACCCTCGAGGGAAATGCCATTGAGACCCTCTTGCCGCAAGGCGACTTCGTGGGGCTTGTCGTCGAGATTTCGAACGATTATCGTGAGCTCCAAGTGGTACTGCCATTCGTCGGCAGAAACCGGGGACTTGGTCGCTTCGGGTGCTTTGAGCAGTCGGTATTGTTTGACCAACTCAAGTTGGGCATCGATTCCAGCGAACTTCAATTCCGCGCTCAGTGGCAAACGGAATTCGACCCCCATGCCTCCCTGGACCTCCAACGGCGCTGCTTGCCAGGTCCCTCGCAGAGTCGACTCGAGCCCCAAAATCGACTCGTCCCCTTCGACGATCTCCTTGCCGTCGATCTTGGCAAAGGTCACAGCACAGGAGCCGCGAGATGAATTGCCCAGCACTCCCTCGATGGGAAAATCGTCTTCAGATCGAAGGACTGCGACGGGTTCTTGAGTCAGTTGGGCGATAAGGGTCTGACGCTTCGATGCGTCCCCCTGGCGTTCGACCTCCAGACGCAGTTCATCGCCAGGCTTGGCCGACGATAACTTTTTTGTGAGTTGATAGACCGATGCAGGGCCCTCGAGACCATCCCAGCCGACAAGCACATCGCCAGGCACTAGAGACTCGACCGAACCCTGGCCGGGCTCAGAGCTCGAAACCTTGGCCAAAGCTGCCGCCGAGCCTTGAGGCACCGAATGGACGATCACCCCGCCTCCGGAACGGTCTTCAGGGGCAAGGTACCCGAGATAACCACCGATGTTCTTCGTCTGGAGCGATCGGTAAGCGAAATGACCGGCTTTGGTTTGCTCAACCAACTCGATCCTTTCGATCGCAGCGCCGAGATTATCAAGCGTCACGAGGAATCGGTAACCGTCGGCCGCATCCATCGTTCCTAGGGTCCAGCGTTGGCGCGGTTGGCTCTCAGGCAACTTCACCTCAGGATGCTCAGCAGCGAACTTCTCGGCAAAGGCCTTAGTCTCCTCGAGCCGTTTGGATTTCGTACTCGAAATGTCCTGAAGCTTGGTCCGCTCCTGCTGTTCGCGCAGAGCCTGCTGCTGCCTCATGCTCGAGATCAAGAAAAAGATCGCCGTGCCCAAAAGCAACCAAGGAAGAAACCTGTTGTTTCGTTCGCCTCGGGGCGATTCGGATGAAGTTGTCGAGGTGTTCAAGGGGAGTCTGCTCGTTGCGGAAGTCGGCCTAAAGATTCTCGGTAATTGTCTTGCCAGGGTCTCGGTTTGCCTAGGGCAATTATGAATACCAGAGCGAGCCAGCACAAACACGCAAATCCAGAAGCGGCAATTATTTAGGGAGTTTTGTTGCCTGTGCGGCGACCGCCGTGCCACCTGGAGTTTATGGCCGAGCTCGAAGAATCGTCATAACCTGGACTTTCGTCAAAACCCCTAAACTTTAACAACCCGCAATCCGATACACCCCGAATAAGGGACCGAAACGGAGCGCTCGATCCGCCCGAATTGAATCGAGTTTTGCTAGCTGAACTCAAGCTGTTTTTGCGGGGTGTAGGATGAAATCGAATCAAAAGTCTGGCCGTGCTTGGGTTCGCCGTGTTCTTCGGCAAGCCACCCTCTTCGGAGGACTCGCAGGTGCCGTTTGCATCCATGCTGGACTGACCTCGGCTCAAGACACTCTTCGGCCAATGCCGCCGAAAGCTTGGAAAAGCGCTGGACCTTGGCGAGCGATCGGCATCTCGCCTCGAAAACCCGTACAGTCCGTACAGGAGATAAGCCTCGCGGCGGCTCAGGAATCTCCGAACCTATCTACAAGCCCACAGGCCGGTGGGGTCGTCAACGCCATCGCGACGGACCAAACCAAGCAGCCTAGCTTGGTCAAAGTCCCCTCGATCAAAATCGACCAGCCCGAAGTGAGCTCAATCACCTCGAATCTACCGAATCTACCGAACGCTTCTTTGCCGACCGAATCGGAAACCTCGCGCAGCATCGGAGCCAAAGTCCGACTCAGTGCAAGCTCGATCAGCCAAGTGCCCAGCCAGGGGGTCGCTTTGGAGTCCCCGAGCACCAACGCAGCCAATCTCAAGGTCACGCGCTCGGGTGACATCACGGCCGAAACACCCGTCAAAGTGAACTTTAACCAGGAACGCATCCTGGCACTCCCGGCTCTTCCGAGCGCCAGCAGCCCATTTGCCGAAACGGGTATCGAAATCCCTGTACGCGTCGAAGCCGTCGCCGAAACGGTTCAAACGATCCTCGAATCCCAACCCCAGATCGTCGAACTGCCCGCCACGGGTATCGTGCCTGTTACGCCGTTGGATATTCCGACACGGAATTTGCCACCTGAGCTTCAAGCACCCGAGCTCGAAATGCCTAAGCTCGAAATGCCTAAGCACGAAGCACCTGAACTTCAGGCGCCTGAGCTCGAGATACCTGAGATCCAAGCACCTAGTCTTGAAGCACCTCAGCTTGAGATACCTAAGCTTGAGGCACCTGAGATCGAGGCACCTGAGATCGAGGCACCTGAGATCGGGGCACCTGAGATCGGGGCACCTGAGACCGAGGCACCTGAGATCGACGATAGAGAGGTGACACTGGCGAATCCAGCCGTGGCTGCCAACCGAACGATCGGTCCGGTAAGCGCTGCGTCTTCCATCGTCCCATTGCCCAGGATCGATGCGACCTCCGAGGAGATCGAAGCGATCTCGAAGCTGGCTCGCTCGACAAAGCCCAGCAGCGATAAGGCCATGACCGAGGGTGTCCTTAGCCAACCGGGCGATGAGATCTTGATCACTTCGGGACCTTTGTCCAGGCTCATCGATAGCGAAGCCGCCGAGTCGGTGATGCTCGAGCCTCACGCGATACGGGCGGTTCAGGTTCCAGGACCTATCTCGCGGCTGCATGTCGTCGACAGTTCGGTTTGCCAAGTGGTTTGCAATGGCAATCGATTGTTCATCGTTGCTGACCAACCCGGCCAGACGATCATCGAAGCGAACATGGGCAAACATCAAAAACCACTGCACATGAAGGTCGTTGTCGAGAGGCCATGGGCTCGCGGCAAGTCTGCTAGCGTCAACCTCGATCAAATGCAGGCGATCGTAAGTCACCTTGCACCGACCGCCGAAATCACAGTACAACCCTCGGACGAAGGAAGCTTGGTTGTCACTGGCTTTGTCCAGAACAATCAGCAAGCCAAGAAGGTGCTCGAAGCGATCCGCAAAATGGTCCTAGTGCCTGTGGTCGACCAAGTAGAGGTTCGATAGTTGCTCTGCTTTGACACTAGATTTGCCAGATGATTTGGTTGGGGGACTTGGGAGTTGCCGTGCTGATCAATCGAAATCGTCTCGAATCGATGGCAACCCGTACACTGATGGTCTCGGCAGTGCTATTCGGAACCACTGCGGACCTCAGGGGCCAAACTCCCAGCTCGCCAGAACCCAATGCCCTGACCTCCAAGGACTACCTGAGGTTGATGGAAGAGGCGAACTTGGCCGCTGGCATCGCCCCTGTAGGAGGGAGATTCGTCGGTGCCAAGCCTCGACCCAACGGAAGCTTGCCCACACCCCCACCTGCCACTCCCCCATCGGCCGCTCCCCCATCGGCCGCATTTCCATCCGCTGCTTCTTCATCCGTAGCTGCCCCGTCCGCAGGGTTTCCGTCCGCAGGGTTTCCGCCAGCAGGGTTTCCGCCCCCTTCGTCGCCGTTTACAGGGATGCCGACCTCGACGTTGCCCATGGAAGCGACAATGCCCAAGCCCGATGCGTCGCGTTCAATGCGATTGCCACCGTACCCACAGGCCGCACCGTACCCACAGGCCGCACCGTACCCACAGGCCGCTGAGGCTCCTTGGAGCATACCGTCGATGGAAGCTGCCCCGGAAGTCGCAGCTTCCCCTCAAGGCCTTTTTGCTCCCCAAACGCCACTTCCCCAAATCCCCCAAACTTACCAAGCCGTCGATCGCCCCTTGGAAAACACGCGTTGGACGGGTCCTCGGTGGGTTGGACGTTATGCTTCGATCGGTATGCGGCGTCCTGGGGACGAGAGCTTGACCTATTCTCAAGCCGGTCCGTTGGGCACCTTCGGCTCAGACCTAGCCAGCGAAATTTCGGTCGGCTATCTGACCAACCCGATGGATTGCTATGAATTCAGTTACTTAGGTTCGCTCCATTGGAACCGTGACAACGAGTCGACCGGGCCGGTCAGTTCCTCGCTCAGCTCGGCGGATCCTCAATGGCTGGTCCCTTTCCAGAATGCGGATTTGCACCAGCAGCATCATTCGGCTGAGTATCGGCAGTATGGACTAGCGAGGCGGTGGTTGACCGACGACATCGGGAATAGCACGCTAGGAATGCGAGTGATCGACTACAGCGAGCAGTATCGCCTCAGGTCCCTTGCCTCCTCTGGTAGCGAGGGCCGCTACGAATTGGATGCAGGCAACTTGCTCGTCGGAATCGCAAGCGGCATGGAGCTATGGCGACCGATGAGCCAAAGGTTGGCCTTGGGTGGCGCGATCGATGGTGGGCTGTACGCGAATTTCGCAGATGCTCGCAATCAGGCAAGCGACGGCAATGGCCGCGATGCTTGGGTGCAGGACAAGGATCTATCGCTCGCGGCGTCCTTGGGATTGCACCTGCGGGCTCGTTATCAATTGCGGAGTTGGGCTGGTCTTTACGGTGGTTATCGCTGGATGCTGCTGACGGGAGTTGCGACCGTCGATGATCAAGCGCCTAGTCCGCTAGCCGATACGCTTGGGCTCTCGACAAGCTCGGACGCGTCGCTTTTGTTCCATGGATTTGACGCGGGACTAGAGTTCAAGTTCTAGCGAGCAGGCCGAGTCTTTAGGCGGCTCGACGGACCACTCGCAAGGACCTTTGCGAGATCTGGTCGGTAATTTCGCATGCGACCTCAAGCGATCTGATCGCGGCCAGTCCATTGACCCTCGGTTGGGATCCGGTCCGGATTGACGTCAAAAAGTCCGTATGTTCGGCTGCGATGGCATTACCGGCCTGAGGAGTGATCTCCATTCGTTCGAGCCAACGTCCAAAGAGTTCGTCCTTGACTTTGGCTCGCTCGGTGGGATCCAGCCGGTCTGCCTGGAGATCACCGCATTCGACGGCTGCCGACGCGCGGGTCGCGGTCCAAGAGTTGGTTGCGAAATCCAAATCGTACCATTCGGAGTCGGCGTGGATTTCCATCGTACGCTCTGCAGCCGAACTGATCCGTGAGGCTCGCAAATGGGCTCTAGCACCGTTTTGAAACTCCAAATCGGCGATGGCTAGATCCTCGTGCTGGCCCAAAACGCGACGTCCACTTGCGCGAATATTCGTGATAGGCGAATCGATCAAACTCAGGATTAAATCCAGGTCGTGGATCATGAGGTCCAAGACAATTCCGATATCGGTCGAGCGTCCGGTGTAGACACCCTCGCGACGGCTTTCGATGTAGTGCACGCTCGAAGGTTGAATCCGTGCGAGCATCGACTCCCAGACGGGATTGAAGCGTTCGACATGGCCGACTTGGAGGATCGCTTGGTTTTTCGTCGCGCACCGATGCAATTCTCTGGCTTGATCGACTCGATTGGCGATGGGTTTTTCGATCAAGGTATGGATGCCTTGCTCGAGGGCCCATTTGCCGACTCGGTGGTGGTGTTCGGTCGGGGTCGCCAGGACGATCGCATCGACTTGGTCGACCAGCTCGGAGAAATCGCTGAAACTGGCGACGCTTAGATTCTGCTCGACCCATTCGCGGGACGAAGCGATCGGATCGCACACACCGACTAGCGTGCAGTCGGGTCGAGCGGCAAGAAGTTTGGCGTGGATGCGTCCGAGATGGCCTGCGCCGATGACGGCGAGTTTGGGTTTCGTCGAAGTGTGGAGGTCCATGTTCGCTTGGATTGGGTGAGAGATTGAACCTCGGGAATTCACGGACCGATCAGGCGGCTGCGGCTCGGCGATCTCGACCTCGACCGTGGCGACCTTCGGAGGAATTCTCGATGAATTCAAAAAGGGTTTCGAGTTCGGGAGTGAGGATTCCATCCCCTTGGAGGATCTCTCTGGCATGCTTGATACCGACCTTGGACCTATACAAAAGCTTGTGGGCTTCGCCGATGGCTCGGATCGCAGCGGTGGTAAAGTTCTTTCGTTTCAGAGCCACGACATTCACGCAGCGAGGCCTTGCCGGGAAACCTTCGGCAAGCATGTAGGGCGGGACATCTTGAAGGACTCGCGAAAGGCCGCTGACAAAGCTGTAGCAACCGATCGATGCGAAGTGGTGGACAGCGACCCCGCCGCTGAGAGTTGCATCATGTTCGACTCGAACGTGACCACCGAGCATGACGTTGTTGGCGGTGATCACTCGGTCTTCGATCACGCAGTCGTGCGCGATATGGGAGGTGGCCATAAAATAGCACTGGCTGCCGATCGAGGTGACCCCTTGGTCTTTTTCGGTTCCTCGATTGACGGTGGTGCATTCCCGAAAAACGTTGCAGTCGCCGATGACGACCTGCGTCGGGGATCCTTGGTAAGAAAGGTCCTGAGGCTCTCCGCCGATGACACAGCCGGTAAAGAATCGGTTATCGCGTCCGATGGAGGTGTTGCCTACGATGGTCACACCGTTTTCCAAACGTGTTCCGCGGCCGATCCGCACGTTGGGACCGATCATGCAATGATGTCCGATCCGAACGTCTTCATCCAATTCAGCTCGGGGGTCCACCACGGCGGTATGAGCGATGATCGTTGACATGTCCTGGGTCCGCTTTCTATCGTTCGACAGTTGCTCGCACGGATGCGTTGTATGTTGTTGGGGGGAAACCTAAGCTGCTTTGGTCAGCGCGTCGTTGGTCACGCTGCTGTGGTTTGGAATCTGTTCGGCTAGTCGTCCATTGAGGTTATGGCCGCTGCGGTAGGCAAAAACACTCCCGTCGATCCAATGTCCGCACAGCGCCAAATCACCGATCAGGTCAAGGAGTTTGTGCCGGGAGCATTCGTCGGGAAATCGCAATTGGTTGTCGATCGGTCCGCTGGGACCAAAGATCACCAAGTCGCGGTGGGTCACGTGCTGTGCAAGTCCACTGTCTTGAAGTTTGACCGCATCGCTCTGGGTCAGGAAGGTCCTAGCCGGTGCGATCGACCAGAGGAACTCCTCAGGGCTCAGCAAGCAGCTCGTCGAGGTCGAAGGGATAGGACTCTCGGGTCCGTAGTCCAGATGGTAGACCAAGGTCAGGCCCGGGCAGCTCGAAGGACTGGCTTCGACGTAAGCCTCAGCGTTCCCAATCCGGATTGGTTTTTCGATCCGACAGAGTTTGGCTGGCCGATCGCTCGTCAAGCGGCCCGCTTGGTGGATCGCCAGGGCTATCGCATAAGCACTGCCGTCCATACCGGGCATTTCGGCTCCATCGCATTGGATGATGCAGTTATCGATCCCCATCCCGTAGAGAGCCGCCATGACATGTTCGACCATCTCGACGCTCGCGTCGCGATAGACCAACTTGGTACGCAACGGTGCATCGGTGCGATGGGCGGCCAAGGCCGGAATCATCGGTTGATCGACTAGGTCCATGCGGCGGAACACGATTCCCGTGTCAGGCTCGGCCGGTAGGAACGTCAAAGAGACGTTCTTTCCGGTCCAGTAACCGCGCCCGCTGACATGAGCCACATGAGCGATCGTTCTTTGAAGGGGTCCCTGCATCATCTTCGTCAGAAAATCCATTTTCTATCGACTAGGCGATCGGCGGTTTACTTGCGATTCGGGCCACCGGGTGGATTGGCCAAAAGCGGATTCTTGCCACCAGCATTGTTCGTCGCTGGAGCAGCAGGATTGACCGCCGTAGCGGCAGCAGGAATGTCTCGCTTGAGAATTCCGATGACCGGCTCGGTCAAGTCATTATCTGGATTGAAGTAGATTACTTCGCGATCGGCACCGTAGAGAACCGACTGGGGCTTCTTAGGATTCATCTGGGTGGTTTGTTTGCGATTGTAACGCACGACCAAGTCGAATTTGTAGTACCGAGCCGCAAGGGTCACGCCCGAGACGATCTGGTTGTAGGTATCGAGCATGAGCCTTGCTTGACGCTCATCGAATTCCTCTTGCTTATTTTTCGCGTCGAGGCGGAGCTTGCTCTCTTGGCTGACGATCGCTTCTTCCCGCTGCTTGAACTCCGGGGAGTCCGAGTTGAGTTGGGATTGCAACTGCTGGATCGACTCGGAAATCTTTTTGCGACGGTCTTCGAAGTCCTTCATCGTCATCTGGAATTCGGCCTTCATCGCTTCCATTTGGGCGGTGAAGGTTGGGTGGTTGTCGAGCACATGTTCCATGTCGACGACCGCTACGGGTGTCATTTTTGGCTGTGGCTCTTGGGCGAAACCGGTCGGACTTGCAACCAGGGTCGCAAGAGCAAACCCGGCCAAGCGGACATTAGAAAGCTTGTTAATACGGAACAGCACGTTTTGCACTCCTTGCGTTCGATGGTTGTCGCTGCTTGGTGGATTTGCAAAATCCGATGGCAAAGCAGCGCGTTTCGCTGGTTCCTTCCAGAGCGAATCGGGGGCATTCTGCCCGAAACGATTCCCCCGCGTAAATACCGATCCGAGGAAACTCCGATTTTTTGTCGTCGGCAAAATGCAAGGATCGAGCATAACGAAGGCACTCGGGATAGGCTTCCAGCCATTTTATACCCCACAGGCCATTTGATGAAAGGCAGCGTACGCTTCGACGATCGCGTCGAAACGGCTCATCCCTCGCCCCTAGGGCTTTGACTCGCGGGAGAGCGTATGGGGACGGGGGGTGAGTCTCACCGCAAAGGCACAAAGGTCGCAAAGGAAACAGCCAAGGGAGAAAATCGCTGCCAGTGATCGATAGGCTCTGGTTCCGATCCTTCGGCGAACTCAAGGCGCACTAGCCACCTGTCGCCAGACGGTGGAAGCGTTACTCACGCCGCTTGGCCACCGCTTGGCAGCGGATGGCTACGGGAAAAGAGCCAAAGGAAAAAGTGCTACTTCTTCCGACGCCTCTTAGCCACAAGCCCACCTATACCAAACAATGTCCCTATCACCATCATGCTCGGCTCAGGCACTGCAGGTGTACCTTCAGTACCTTCAATCAGGAACGGGAAGTCCTGAGGCGTAGATCCGTCCAGAGCGTTGGCGAAAGTGCCTGCGGCACCCACGCGTTGCTGTCCATTACCAGTGGTCAACCCAGTTGCTCCCAGCGGAGTGAGTCCAGGGACAAATGGTCCACTAGACAACGAGCCAGTAAAGCCCCAATCGAGCGAATATGATCCCGGACCAATGTTCCAGTTGAGACCGGCAACGTCCACAAACTGAATCCGCCGAGTCGTTCCGGAGGTATCGGTATTAAGGGTGCGGTAGATGTTGGAGAGCGATGTCGACGTCATCACATTGGTTGTCTCGTCGCCGAAAAGCAGGGTACCGGTACCGGCAGCACCCGACCACAACCGAAGAGTGACACCCGTGATGGTGCTTGCAGTTGCGTTAGTCTGGTAGGTGTAGAGCCGAATGCTGTTGATGGTCCACGAGTTGCCTGCATTGAAATCATCGGCAAGCCGTTTTGAAGAACCGTTTTCCGCAGTGTAGCCAAAGGTGGAACCGCCAACGCCAATCGCACTTCGGTCGGCTCCGGCGACAGCGCCAGTCATACCGCCGGGATGGGTGACGAGTACGCCACCGAGGCCATTGTTGACCTCATTGTTCCAAAGAACGGCAGCCTGAGCAGATCCGCCGATTAGGGCGATCGCGACGCCCAGAACTTTTACAAGTGTATGCTTCAAATGCCCAGTGCCAAAGCTCACGACTGCGGTTTGCACAGCGGAAACCATACTGGCAGCGAACATCGAAACCGCTGCGACAAAATGAAATAATGTTCGTCTCACGATACTGTTCTCCAAATAAGCGATCAAGAACTCATACTCCTTGGCAAATAGCCAAAAGAGAACAAATCATCGGTTCGCATCATGCAAGAGAAAAACCGAGCAACCTTGCTCAGTGTACAAGTCGGCTCGGTGCTCCTCGAAGCCTGGGAAGTCCGAGAAGTACCTTACCGAGTCGCCATTAAAACGATCGTTGCATGCATTGCAAGAAAACAATTGTCACAAGTTTGTGACAATTGCATCCTGGCGAGCAGGAATCGGGAGCTTGCAGCATAAGCAACCGCCTCTGGTGCATAAGTCAATGCAATTGTCACTGAATTGTCACAAGCCTGAATGGTCGAAACCCATGGTTTTTCCCTGTTTATCTATTAGCTAAAGCAATTGTCACTGAATTGTCACTAAAAATCTTATATAGCTAATTATGTAGTTTAGCGAATACAGGAATTTTCAAAAGATTTTTCCATCGAAGGCAAACCCGAGGCACCCGTGCGGCGGTTGCCACCTGTTTGTTCGGTAACGAGTTTCGTTGTATCATTGGAGCTCGTCCCTCCAGTTCACAGGCCTCCGACACGCAACCTATCGAAATGCAGACCGTACTATTGGTCGAAGATGATTTGAAGCTTGCCAAGATCATGCGCGCGTTTCTGCAGGAGAACGACTTCCGCGTGGAAATCGAAGGGCATGGCGATCGAGCTGTCGATCGAATCCTTGGTTTCCAACCCGATGCGGTGGTGCTTGATATCAATTTGCCAGGCTCGAACGGTTTTACTATCTGTCGACAAGTACGGCCCTATTATCAGGGTGCGATCCTCATCTTGACCGCCCGCAATGAAGAACTCGACGAAGTGCTCGGTTTGGAGGTTGGGGCCGACGATTTTTTATCCAAGCCTGTGCGGCCGATGGCG
>JAJTEK010000075.1:0-21380 GCA_021299695.1 Pirellula sp.
TCGGCTTCCTAAAACCCCACCTGCCGTTTGTCGCACCGAGAAAATACTGGGATCTGTACAACCCGAAGGAAATCGCCCTGGCATCGTTCCAACAACCTCCGGCCGCTGCGCCGGTGAGTTTCCAAGCAGATGCACCGGGGCGGTCCTTGGGTTCCAAATCCCCGAATGTGCTGCTCATTTGTGTCGATGACCTTAAGCCTAGGCTCGGTTGCTACGGCGATCCGATGGCCAAAACACCGAGCATCGATCGACTGGCCAAGCGCGGTGTTCGCTTCGATCAAGCTTATTGCAATCAAGCCGTCTGCTCGCCGTCTCGCAACGCGCTGCTGACGAGCTTAAGGCCCCAGACGCTCGGGATCTATGACCTGCAGACCAACTTCCGCAAAGGTTCCCCCGAAGCGATCAGCTTGCCGCAGCATTTCAAATCCCACGGTTACCACACCCAATCGTTCGGAAAAATTTTCCATGTTGGGCATGGGAATACCGACGATACAAAATCCTGGAGCGTCGAATCCTACAAACCCAAAGGAAGAAATTACCAAACCCCTGAAAACCAAAACCCTGAAAACACCAAGGACAAATCCAAGGCAGCGGCCTTCGAGTCGGCCGATGCCGCCGAGGAACTTTACAACGACTCGTTGATCGCAGATGCCGCCATCGAAACGATTGGTCAGAAGGCCTCCTCCGATCAACCGTGGCTCCTTGCCGTCGGCTTCCTAAAACCCCACCTGCCGTTTGTCGCACCGAGAAAATACTGGGATCTGTACAACCCGAAGGAAATCGCCCTGGCATCGTTCCAACAACCTCCGGCCGCTGCGCCGGGCGTGAGTTTCACCGATCATCAAATCGGTCGACTGCTCGAGAGCTTGGACCAAAACGGACTGAGCGATCAGACCATCGTCGTTCTCTGGGGAGACCATGGATGGCACTTAGGCGACCATGGCATGTGGTGCAAGCACAGCAACTACGAGCAAGCTACCCGAATCCCAGTGGTTGTGTCGGCACCTGGCAAAGCCAAGAACGCTTCGAGCCAAGCTCTGATCGAATCGGTCGATATCTATCCGACTCTCTGCGAGCTGGCCGGGATCGAATCACCCAGCGGACTCGATGGCAAGAGCTTTGCCAGAGTCCTCAACGATCCGAGCCTACCCCATCGCGATCATGCCATACAAGTCTACCCCCGCAGCAAAGAGGGGACAGGCCAAGTCCTAGGTCGATCGATCCGCACGGATCGCTACCGGTTGGTCCAATGGAAAGCTTGGGCCGCCCCTGAGGAATCCTCCGACTGGGAACTGTACGATTACCAAGTCGACCCCTTGGAGACAAAAAATCTTGCTCCCGAACGCCCCGAACTCGTCGCGGATTTGCGCAAGTTTCTAGATACCCACCCGCAAGCGAAACCTCCAGTCAAAGAAGAACTCGGTTCGGGGAATTCGGGGAATTCGACCGTCGGGTCTTCCGAGGGTTCCAAGCCGACCGACCGAGAGGCTTTGTTTGCCAAGAAAGACGCAAATGCCGATGGTTACCTGACTTATCAAGAGTTTATGCAGGGACAAAAAGACCCCGAACAGGCCAAAGGTAGGTTCGGAAAGTTCGATGCCGACCGGGACAACAAGCTCAGCCGCAGCGAGTTTGTATCCAGTGGCAAACCGAGCAAATAAACCTCATTACGGCTCTATCTTCAAAAAACCACCCCGTTTTTTTACTTTTCCTGATGAGGTTTTCCTGCGTTCGACGTCCAAGTTTCAGCGCTTCTGTGTTGCTTGCTATTTGCCTATCTTCTACTATTTCGATGGGTTCCATGCCCCTCGGAGTTTGGAAACCCAGTCGCTGGCAAGCAACAGCGATCGAAAACCGATACATTCCTTAGAGATGAAAAGACCACTCATGCATACGACCTCGAGGCTATCCCGCAGACTTGGATTTCGAAGATACCTTCTGGCAGCCATTGCCGGTTCGATGCTCGTCTCCTCCCCGACCCAATGGCTCTGCGCCGAGGAACTCCCTCGCGTAGCCAACGTCAAGGAACAACCAGCCGACAACCGGATGATCATCCGCAACGTTCGGAACCTAGTCGAAGAGGGGCACATCACCCAACCTAAATTCAACGATGAAGTATCCAAGCGGGGATTTGCACTTTTCCTCAAGCAAGTCGATCCACTCAAGGCCTATCTGTTGCAATCCGATGTCGACGAATTCCGTCAGCAGGAGACCAACCTTGACGATATGCTCCTGAAGAACAACATCTCGTTTGCTTACACCGTCTACAAGCGGTACCTGGATCGTTTGAATGAAGTCATGCCGATGGTTCATCAATTGATCGATGCACCTCAAGATTACAGCGTCGAAGAGTACCTCGAGAGCGATGCAAAGACGATCGCCTACGCCAAGAACCTCGACGAACTCAAAGACCGTTGGAGAAAGACGATCAAACTCAGTTATCTCTCGGCCAAAGCCGATGGAGACAAAGAAGAAGAGATCAAGGAAAAGCTTCACAAGCGTTACCGAACCTATTATAAGAACCGTTCGCAAACCGATGTGTACGAACTTCTTGAAATGTATCTTACCGCCCTGACCAGTTCGCTCGATCCGCACACCAACTACATGGCCCCGCGTGAAAAAGCAAACTTCGACATGCACATCTCCTTGAAACTCAAGGGGATCGGCGCGACGCTTCGGGCCGACGATGGCACGACGATGGTCGAAATGGTCGTACCAGGTGGAGCTGCCGATAAAGACGGAAGGCTCAAAGTCGGCGACCAGATCGTCGCGGTCCAACAAGAGGACGGGACCCCACCTGTAGAAACCCTCGATATGAAAATCGATGATGTCGTCTCCATGATCCGAGGAGAGGCGGGTACCAAAGTCAAAATCCACGTCAAACCCAAGGCCGGTGGAGAACGCCAAATCTACGAGATCACCCGCGCGGTGATCAAACTCGAAGACTCTGCGGCCCAAAGCGAAATCATCGAACACGGCAAAAAACCCGACGGATCTCCTTACCGCGTCGGATACATCAAGCTGCCAAGTTTCTATCTCGATATGGAAGGGGCTCGTTCCAACAAAGACGATTACAGAAGAACCTCCAAGGACCTGGAAGTCATCCTCAAAAATTTCAATGAATCGAACGTCGATGTCTGCGTTCTAGACCTTTCGCGAAACGGCGGGGGCTCGCTGCCCGAAGCCATCGCAGCGACAGGATTGTTCATCGACTATGGTCCTGTCGTACAGGTCAAAGACCCCAACGGACGCGTGATCCCAATGCTCGATGAAAACCGAAGCATCAGTTGGAAAGGCCCCTTGGTCGTCAAAAACAGCCAACTCAGCGCCAGCGCAAGCGAAATTTTCGCAGGAGCCATCCAAGACTACGAGCGAGGTCTGATCGTCGGCGATCCGAAATCCCATGGAAAAGGAACCGTCCAAACCTTGGTCGATCTAGCCCCGGCCGCCTTCGGAATCGGTGCCGCGAAACCACAAGGAGCCCTCAAACTGACCATCCAGCAGTTCTACCTGCCCGATGGACGTTCGACCCAACTCGAAGGTGTCTCGTCCGACGTGATCCTCCCGTCGATGACCGCCGAAATGGATATCTCAGAAACCGATCTGGATTACCCACTTCCCATGGATACGGTCAAAGCCCAGCCGCATAAGCACTATTCGATGGTCGACAGCACCATCAAAGCCAACTTGCAAGCCCTCTCGGCCGAACGGGTCTCCAAGAATGAGGACTTCGGGAAACTCCTCAGCAGAATCGATGCCTATCGCAAGCAAAAAAGCGAGAAACTCATCCCCCTCAAGGAAGAGGAATACATGGCCCGCCGCAAAGAAACCAGTATGGAAAAGGAAGAGGAAAAGCAACTCGATAACAAAGCCGAACGCGACAAAGTTTTCGTCAATGACTTCTACAACGAAGAAGTCCTCAACGTCGCGATCGATTACGTCAAATCGCTTGCAGCCTCCGACTCCTTGGTCACCAAGTAACCCAGCGATCATTTAGCTTCTTCCGCATCGCGGACCAATTCACCTTCGGCGGTGTCCTCCATTCCCATGGAACACCGCCGATTGGTTTTTACACTCAACCGACCAGGTAACGACGAATCGACGAAATGACGATACCTCCCTATGGCTCCTAACGATCCGCAACCGATTAGCAACTCAAGACGATCCCGCAGCCTGAGCAAGTGGTTTTGGACACTTTGCCTCCTGGCCGTCGCTGCCCTTTTTATCAGTCGCCAAGCCATCTACGAAACCGACCACCAGATCGCAAACCTAGCTGGAATCCTCTGGGGTATCATCGCCTTTCTCATGGGCGTCATCGCCTTGTGGCTCTCCAAGTCGATCGCGTTGAAATGGAAACTCGCCATCAGCGCGCTTCCCCTACTCGCACTCGGAGCCTTCTACGCATGCTTCGAATACACAGGGGTTACCGGCGAGGTCCTCCCTAATTTTCGACTGCGAAGTTTCTTGCGGAGCAAACCACCCGTCCGCCCACAGCGGCCAGAGATTCAAGAAGCGAACATTCCAGCCGAACTCAAATCGTATCGGTTCTCTCAGTTTCTCGGGAACGATCGAAGCGGGATCGTCGACGAGCCCCTCTTCTCCATGGACTGGGAACGCAAACTCCCAACGCTTCATTGGAGACGCCCAATCGGCGATGGCTGGTCAGGGTTCGCCGTCTCCCAAGGCATCGCTGTGACGCTCGAGCAAAACGAGCAAGACGAAGTCCTGACGGCACTGTCGCTCCAAGATGGAAATACGCTCTGGAGAGTCAAACGCCCCGGTAGGCATTACCATCCCATGGGAGGACTCGGACCGCGATCGACTCCTACCATCGTGAACTACAAAGACCAAACGCTCGTCGTCGCTCTGACGGCAACCGGGCATCTGCTTTGCGTCGATCTCCAAACCGGATCGGTCCGTTGGGAACTTCAACTCCTCGAAAAATCACAGACCAATCAAACCGACTTCGAACTGGCAGTCAATTGGGGCCGTGCGGCATCTCCCCTGGTCCATAAGGATCGAGTGATCGTTCCTCTTGGCGGAGCCCAGAACCAAGTCACAGGCTCTCTGATGGCTTGCTCGCTGGACGATGGATCGGTGCTTTGGACCCAAGGGAAATCGCAGATCAGCTACGCCTCGCCGGTCCTCATGAACATCCATGGCGTCGAGCAAATCGTCAGCGTCAACGAAGGTGACGTCACCGGTCATGCATGGGAAGATGGTCGAGTCCTCTGGACCTCGCCCTGGGCTAGCAACTCCAACGGAGCTGCATGCGCTTCCCAACCCATTCTCATCGAAGGCAATAAAATACTCGTCGGGAAAGGATACTCCCAAGGCTCCAAGCTCTTCGAAGTCAACGTGAAAGAGCCCGGCTCGGAAACAGAACCCATCGAGAACTTGCAGCCCGGCGATCCAGTTTGGAGCACCAAAGACCTTTGGTCGATCAACAAAATCTTAAAGACGAAATTCACATCGTCGATCTACCATGACGGAAAGCTCTTTGCCCTCAGCGATGGGATCCTAGAGTGCGTCGATCCAGCAGACGGATCACGCATCTGGCGAGGCCAGCGCTATGGCCAAGGCCAAACGCTTATGGTCAATGGAACCCTCCTGGTCAGCTCCGAAGACGGACGGATCGTCGCGGTCGACAAAAAATCCGGCAAGCCGATCGCCGAGATGAACGTTCTCGAAGGGATCACCTGGAACACCTGCGCAGTGGCCGGCCCCTTTCTACTGGTCCGAAACGGTTCCGAAGCCGTTTGCTTAACGGCTCCAGCACTAGGCGAAACAACAAAGTAAGCGTGTGAATCAAGACACCCCAACCAATACCAAAGCCTTCGACGGACTGATCCTGGGATTTGACCCGGGGTTGGCAATCACCGGCTATGGGATCCTTCAGGTCCAAAACCAGCAACCCGAACTGGTCGAGGCGGGCATCCTGAAAATGCGGCGAGACCGAACGCTCGCCGAACGGCTCAAAGAGCTGCACGATGGGGTGCTCGAAGTGCTCGGATCGTTCCCGATTGCCGTCGTCGCAATCGAACAGCTATACTCCCACTACGAGCGTCCCAGAACGGCGATTCTCATGGGACATGCCCGAGGCGTTTTGTGCTTGGCCGCAGCCAACGCAAACCTCGAAGTCCACTCGTACGAAGCGACGAAGGTCAAGCGGATGCTCACCGGCAACGGTCGGGCACCGAAGGATCAAATGCAACAAGCGATCCGCTTGCAACTGCGTTTAAAGGAACCACCCGATCCGCCCGACGTGGCCGACGCACTTGCGATCGCCCTGTGCCATTACTTCACCACCAAACAGCATCCACAACTCATCGAACCCACTCGTAGGAAACAACCTTGATAACCAAAATCTCAGGCCAACTGCTCGCGCTGAGCAACGACTCGGTCACGCTGGCCGTTGCTCCTTTTGAGTACGAGATTGCGATTCCCGAATTCACCCGCCGGCAATTGCAGGGCAAGATCGGAGATACTGTCTCCCTGCATACCATCCACTACATCGAAGGCAACGCTGCACAAGGAAGTCGGCTGACTCCTAAGCTTGTCGGCTTCTTGTCTACCGCCGAACGCGACTTCTTCGAACTGTTCTGTTCGGTCGACGGAGTAGGTGTCAAAAAAGCCCTTCGAGCAATGACCAAACCAGTTCAGGACACCGCAGTGCTCATCGAGCAACAAGATGCCAAGGGACTCTCGAGTCTACCAGGCGTCGGACCGGCGACCGCCGAGAAAATTATCGCCACGCTGCGTCGCAAAATGCCCCGCTTTGCGCTGCTCGTCAGGCAGCTTCCCCAAGGGATCGAACCGCAGACGACCGGTGTGGTCGACGAGACATACCAAGCCCTTATGGTGCTCGGACACTCCGAGTCCGATGCAAAACGTTTGATCGAACAAGCCCTTGTCGGTGGTAAGAAATTTAAAGACTCCGAAGCGATGATCCACGCCATCTACCAACGTCAAACAGGACAATCGGATTGATCCTATGCCCTGGTCCTCTCCCCAACTCGGACTCCTCGTGGTTCTGCTTTTGGCAGTGCTTGTCGCTTGGCACCCGAAGTCGCGGACCTACGGATTCGCTTCCTGGGTCGTCGCTGCGGTGCTCGCAGGCCTGATCTACCCGAACCTTTACCTGGATTATCTCCCGACAGACTACTCGCAGTCCTTGAACTACCTGCTCCAGATCGCGATGTTCGGGATGGGAGCCACGCTGACGATCGAAGACTTCCAGCGTGTATTGAAAATGCCTAAAGCGGTTTTTATAGGTGCACTCCTACAATTTTCCGTCATGCCTTTTTTGGGTTGGGCCCTTTCGAAAGCTCTGGGCCTGACTCCTGAACTGACCTTGGGTATGGTACTGCTCGGCGCAAGCCCCGGTGGGATATCCTCGAATGTCATCACCTACCTGGCCAAAGGCAACGTGGCGCTCTCGGTGAGCATGACGGCCGTCTCGACACTTTTTGCGCCGCTGATGACCCCTTTGATGGTCTACCTCTACGCCCGAGAGTCGGTCGAAGTCGACTACTTGAAAATGTTTCTGAGTATTCTCAATACCGTGGTTGTCCCGGTCGCCTTGGGTTTGATCGCCAACTTGCTCATGAGACGTTTGCGGATCGATCCTGCGCGTGCCGAAAAATTCCTCGCCCTGATTTCGATGGTCGCCATCTGCGGCATCTGTGGCTTGATCGCCGCCAAGAGCCAAAGCCAAATCCTCAAAGTCGGCCCGTTACTCCTGGTGGCAGTCACCCTACATAATTTGCTCGGTTACCTCCTGGGATATTGGGGCAGCCGACTCTCTGGCCTGAACGTCCGCGATAGCCGAACCGTCGCGATCGAGGTCGGTTTGCAAAATGGAGGCATGGCGGCAAACCTTGCAGTCGATGTACTCAAGAATACCTCGGCTGCAATCGCCCCCGCGTTGTTCGCCCCGGTGATGAATGTCAGCGGCTCGGTCCTGGCCTCTTTCTGGGCCCAATCCCCACCTGCGGAATCCAACCCAAAAACATCCGCGTAACTCTATACGCCCCACAGCCCAATCTTAGGTACTAATACCCAAGCTCATTCCCGGTGTTTTCAGATCGTTTACGATTGGAATCTCACAAACTCATCGCTTGCCAACCTCATCCCCAGGAGTACATCCCTTGTCCCTGCGCACTTACTTCCAAGCCATTGGTTCGGCCCTGATCGTTAGTTTTTTAAGTACCAGCAATCAAGCGCAGCAGCCCCCAAATTCCGCCGCCACTGTCGATTCGGCCACACGAAGCGTCGTCTATGTCGGCGGGGATATCCTGACAATGCGAGGGACCTCCCCAGAGTACATCGAAGGCTTGGCCATCAAGGACGGCAAGATTCTCTTTGCAGGTCCGCGACTCGAGGCCCAGAGGCTCGCTGGACCCGATGCAAAAATCGTCGATCTCGGAGGAAAGACACTCCTGCCCGGATTCATCGACACGCATGGCCACTTCGTCTACTTCGGGAAGAACCTCGTCGACGCGAATCTGTTCAACTGCCAAAGCATTGAGGAACTCATTTCCAGGATGAAAAAACAAGCCGAGGTCACCCCCGAGGGAGCTTGGATTGTCGGCTTTGGTTATCAAGCCCGAACCTTGAAAGAAGGCCGACCACCGACGGCCGAGGAGTTGGCCCAAATTTCATCGGATCGTCCCGTGATGATCGTCGACTCCTCAGGGCATCTAGGCGCAGCAAATCTGGCAGCCTTCGAGGCCGCTGGGATCCGTTCTGATACGCCGGATCCGACCGGAGGTGCCTTCAGCCGAAAAGAAGATGGCAAATCGCTGTTAGGGCCAATGGAAGAAACCGCTTTGAATGCAGTTCGTGCCAAACGCCCAGCCTTCTCCGGCGAGCTTGCAGCAAGAGCCATCACCGGTGCTGCTCAAGTGTGGGCTAGCTACGGGCAGACCACGGCGATGGAGGCCGGACTCGGGCTCGGAAACGATGACATCCAAATCGTGACCAACGCCATCGAAAACAAACTCCTACCGATCGACCTGTACCTAGCCGCAAAAGACTCCGCCTTGGACGATACCCTAGCGGCCGCCTATTCGGTCGCCACTCAGTACAATCCAGATGCAAACGGGATCGTTGAAAAACTCCGATCGGCCCGCCCAGATCTCGACACACGCTACGTCAATCGCGTCCGACTCGGGGGTGTCAAGTTCTGGTTGGACGGTAGCCTCGATACAGCTTGGTTCACGCAACCCTACACCGAAAATCCGCCTGGCAAGACCGGGGCTTTCGCAGGATACCGTCAGATCCCAGACGAAGTTCTCGACGGAGTGTTCGACAAGTACTGGACGACCAACCTTCAAATCCACATGCACATGAACGGCGATGCGGCGGCCGACCAAGCCCTCAGAGCAATCGCCAAAGCGGTTCGCAAATATGGAATGCGAGATCATCGACCGGTCTTTGTCCATGCGACTTGGTTGAGACCCGATCAAATCGAACAAATCAAACGCTATGGAGCGATTCCAAGTTTCCTGACCGCGGGGATCGTTACCGGCGGGGATGCGGTCGTCAAGCTCTGGGGGCCCGAACGCTCTGCCCGAGCCATGGCCTCAAGAACCTTTTTGAGATCCGATCTCCCATTTACTTATTCCCACGACGCACCCGTCTCGCCAACTCCATCGATCCTGGCACTAGTCGATTCCGGAGTAAACCGTCTCTCGGGTTCCGGCAAAGTCGTCGGCCCGGACGAATGCATCCCACCCTACCACGCACTGCGAGCCGTAACGGCCATGGCCGCCTTCCAAATCAAAGAAGAGAACTCCAAAGGGACCTTGGAGGCCGGGGAATCACGGTTTTCAAGAAGCCATAGCCAAACCTCTGTATATCCGTACCTCTGCATATCCGTACCTCTGTGTATTCCTACCTCTGTGCCTCCGTGCCTCTATGTTTTTTGGCTTTGGTTTTAGTTTTGGCTTTGGCTCCTTGCTAGCATATCCCTAAGCCAGCAGAGCTTTCGGCGAGTGGTATGGAAACCGCACGAGTGAACTTGCTAGACTCCCGACCAAGGGCCAGCGTCCATAGGTTGACGCGGCGATGATCCTAGGAGATTCTGGATGTACAAGTTCCTTTTATGCATGCGTTATCTCAAGACACGCTGGATCGCACTGGCCTCGATCGTCTCGGTGACCCTCGGTGTCGCGACGCTCATCGTCGTCAACAGCGTCATGGATGGTTTCACGACCACCATGCAGGATCGAATGCATGGAATCCTTAGCGATATCGTTTTGGAAACCCGTTCCCAGACGGGAATTACCCAGCCCCACGACTACGAAGAGCGGATCCGTGCTCGGCTCGGTGATCGAGTCGCTGGGGTCACGACGGTCGTAACGCTCCCTGCGATGATGACCTTCCAACGCAATGGAAACAGCCACACGCAACAAATCAACTTGATCGGCATCGATCAAAACACCTTCGCCTCGGTGAGCGACTTTAGCAAGTACCTGCTCCATCCGGAAAACAAAAAGCAACTGGACTTCCTGCTGAAGAACAACGGTTACGCTGTCGAACGCGAACGCATGCAACCCTCGGGCTGGGAGTACCGAGCCCCGATGGCTCGCTATCAAAAGGTCGTCCAGCAACGGCTTCGCAATGCCCAGGAGCTCGAACAAGAGCGGTTCGAACAATTGCAGCAGAAGATCCAGGAAGAAGCCCAAGCAGCGGACGGTTCGCAAGCCGATCCGGTCGCAGCCCTGATGGCTGGCCCGGGAATCCAAATCGCCAACAACGCTCAACAAATCAGCCAATTCGACGCCGAGAAAGAACAACGCACTGGGATCGTTCTGGGGATCAATCTAGGGTCCATTCGCGGACGCGAACCCGATGGCACCGTTCAGGATTTTTTCTTCCTCCGACCCGGCGATGACGTCCAGGTCACCTTTCCCAACGCGGGAACCCCGCCACGAGGAATCGACGAGCAGTTTACGATCGTCGATTTCTACGAGAGCAAGATGAGCGAATACGACTCGACATTCGCATTTGTTCCCCTGGAAAAACTCCAGCATTCCCGGGGTATGATCGATCCTCAAACAGGCGCCGGAGCGGTCACATCGATCCAAATCAAACTCAAACCAGGAGTCGATCTGAATGAAGCTCGCGATGCTCTTCGCGACGAGTTCCCTCCAACTCATGATTTCGTCGAAGTCAGAACTTGGAGAGAGACCCAAGGTCCACTTTTGGCCGCTGTGCAACTTGAAACAACCATCCTCAACATCCTGCTGTTTATGATCATCGCCGTAGCTGGCTTTGGAATTCTCGCAACGTTCTTCATGATCGTCGTCGAGAAGACTCGCGACATCGGGATCCTTAAAGCTCTCGGAGCCACAGGCACGGGCATCGCAACGATCTTCCTGGGCTACGGAGTCCTGCTCGGAACCGTCGGATCAGGGGTCGGTGTCGTGTGCGGTCTACTCTTCGTTTGGAAGATCAACGATATCGCACGAGTGATCGAGTGGATCACCGGCCGCGAGGTCTTCGATCCGACCGTTTACTACTTCGATACCATCCCGACGATCATCCATCCCTACATGCTCGTGTGGGTCTCGCTCGGAGCGATCTTGATCGCGGTCCTTGCCAGCGTACTTCCCAGCATTCGAGCCGCCCGCATGCACCCAGTCGAGGCCCTTCGTTATGAGTAACCCAGATACGACCCGACAACTTCCTATCCCCGCCCCACACATGTTGGACATGGATTCGAAACCCCAAAGCCCCTATCGGGTGATCCGCCCTGAGGATGCCGAGTCGCTTCGCACAACACGCAGCCCCTCGGCCGGCCAACTCGATCCGATGATCACCGCGACGGGACTGGTCAAATCCTACCGAAAACACAAAACGGCAGTTCCTGTCCTCAAAGGGGTCGATTTCGTCGCACCCAAAGGGCGAGTCACCGCGATCATCGGCCAGAGCGGATCAGGAAAAAGCACCCTGCTGCATTTGCTCGGAACTCTCGACCAACCCGATGCAGGCGAAATCGCCTTCGACGGTCAAAGGATCGATTGCCTGACGGCGCGTGATCGCGATGCGTTTCGCAATCAACAGCTCGGAATGATTTTTCAGTTCTACCACCTCTTGCCCGAACTGACCCTCCTGGAAAACGTCCTGGCCCCTGCGATGATCACCCACGGTCTGTTCTCCTACTTGAGAAACCGAAAGCTGGTGGTCCAACGAGCCAAGGACTTGATCGATATGGTGGGGCTATCTCACCGCATGAAACACCGCCCTAGGGAGCTCTCGGGTGGGGAAATGCAACGCACGGCGATCGCTCGAGCGCTGATCGCAAACCCCTCGCTCCTGCTTGCTGACGAACCCACCGGCAACCTGGATCACGAATCGGGTCAGATCATCCTGCGTATCCTCCGACAACTCAATCAAGACCACGGATTGACGATCGTCATGGTCACCCATGATGAATCGATCGCCCAGCAATGCGACTCGGTCGTGCGGCTCAAGGACGGTAAAGTCGAACGGCTACCTCCTGCGCCCCTGAGAACCACCTCCGATGCAACTCGAGGTGGCTAAAGAACACAACAAACTATCGGTTGGCCATCTCCGAGAGCGGCATGTGGCGATAGTAAGCCTCCAAACATAAGATCGATAGCACCGTCGCATAGAGCCGTCCACCAGCACTCCCATGCGGATCCCCTTCGGGTGGCCAACTTCCTCGCTCCTTGCCTGTGCGGATTTGCATCTCCGGTAGCGCTTCTTTCATCACATCGTTCCACTTGCGCCAATTCGACCCTCCGGCATGGTGCAAAGCATTGGTCGCATAGTACCAGTAGTAGTAGTCTCTGCCCTGGACCCCGGTGACAATCGGCTCACCTGCGACCCTACCACATCCCTCGGTGATCCGCGGATCGTCGGTCTTCCATCCTAAATACATCCGGCAGAGCATCCCCTCGGCTGTCATCGAGATCTTAGGCTGCGAGGGAGCTTGATAAGCATACTGGTCACCATCGGGATTCGGACCCCTTACCCCCTCTTTACGCTGGACCGTATCGAGAAACTGATGGATGCGATCCAACTGGTCACTCGGTACATCCAAACCTGCCATCCGCGCTGAAATCAACGCCATGACATACCATCCTGTCACACTCGTATCTCCAGTCTGACGAGGTTCATAACGCCACCCCCCTCCCTGGTCCTGAGCTCTCAAGGCCCAGCCTACGGCACGCTCGGCCGGCTCCCTCAACTTCGGATCCCCAGTCATCCCATAAAGCTCGCACAAAGCGATCGTCGCCTGCGCTTGGGAATAGGTCCTTTGGATCCCAGCCGATTTGGCCGCGAAATACCCTTCCTCATCCTGAAGCCTCAGAAGGTAATTCAAGCCACGGTACACGTTGGGTTGATAGGCCCCGGTCTGGTGCGTATTGCCAGCCCCCATAAAAGCCATCAACGCCATGGCCGTCGCAGCCGGCCTGTTCTCCGAAGTCCCCGGACTGCTAAACGGGGAGACCAAACTCCAAGAACCATCCGAAATCTGATTCCGCTCGAGCCACTCAAGCCCCAAGGCTACGGCCTGCTCGGTCTGATCGGTCCCCCCATAAGCCTTCAACAACGCCCCCTTCATCGTTCCGGATCGACCCGTCAGCCCCTTCTTGATCGAAAAGTCCGGAGCGGCCATCTGCGTTCCTATTTCGTTCAACTCCGGCACAATAACCGACAAATCCGATGCGGTCACGGCCAAGTCCTCGGCCGACTCCCCATCGTTTTCACCGAGCATCATCTCCGATTCGGCAATGTTGAAAGAAGTCAGCGAATCTCCCTCACCCCCAGCATCGGCATTCCCAAGAAACAAAACCAACGACCTAGTTACCTCTTGGTGCAATGGGATCAACGCCAAGAGCAAGATGATCGCAATGTGAATCATCGTGCTTACCAACCAACTCGGCGCTTCTCGAAGCGACCTCGATACCCAACGGTCCCAACCCTCAGACTCCTGATCCTGCTCCCCGTCGGTCAATGCCTCATGGCTAGCCCCCCCATCTTGGAGCCTACCGTCGGCCCTTTGGCCAATCTGCAATTGATTGATCGGCGAGGCCGGGGCATTCCTGGTCAACGACCCGGTCCTAGGGCTATCGCCCGGTGAGGGTGGAATCGCCGGTGGAATCGCCGGTGGGATCTCTGGTGCACGAGCGCGCGGGGGTGGTGCAGGCGGGGGTACTGGTGCCGGCGGGGGTCCCTGTGCAGGCGGGGGTACTGGTGCAGGCGGGGGCACGGGTGCGGGCGGTCGAGCAGGTCCAGGTGGGGCAATAGGCTGCGGTACCTGACCGAGTTCCCAACGGGACTCAGGACTACCTTTCGATGGTTTCGGATCGTGCGTTCCAGACAATTGTTTCAGGTTCCGTCCTAGCCAAGTTCGGATCGTTTCGGACTCCTGGGATTATACACCCTGAGCCGTCCAAAAAACCCCTCGGTCCGAATAACCTGTCGTCTCGATTCACAAAATAAAGCACCCCACGGGTCAGCCGAGATATCTCTCGGAACGGACCCGAAGGGTGCTGAGTATCTTCGCCGACCATTCAAGGTCGGTGGGGAAACGACAATTACGAACCGTTGTCCTTGAGGCCACGAAGATCCGAAGGCTGAACTTGGTTCGCCTTGCGATTCTCTCGCTGGATCGCTTCGTAAACTTCTTGTCGGTGAACAGGAACGTCGTTGGGGGCTTCGATACCAAGCCGCACTTTATCCCCACGAATGTCCACGATCGTGACTACAATGTCGTCTCCGATCATGATGCTTTCGTCTCGGTGTCTCGAGAGCACAAGCATTGGAGGCTCCTTTTCATTCTGAGTTGCATCCACTGCAACAGGCTTGGGGCAAAAGAAAGTTTTCCAATCAGGAACAATCCTAACCTGGAACGATGCAAGGTATCGGCCTTCGAATCGACCAAAATGACGCTTTACGATTTACTTCCGCGCAAACAACGTCTAGCTTCTTTGGCAGTCCTAGCTTCTTTAGCAACGCTAGCTTCTTTGCCGATTGTTCGGCCCAGTTCCAAATGATTCGGATGTAGGGAACAAGACCATGTAAGCACGACGGATTGGCTATTCCTCAAGCTTTAACATTCGATTCGACGATCCGTCAACAAGATTCACTTCTTCGACATCGCAGCTTTAGAAATCCTTCTCGTGAAACGCCGTATCCCCTCGTTCCGTCCACTATCGATCCCCCCAAAAAACCATTCCGATGGCTTAGGCAATTCCGGTGGCTTCGGCAATCATGGCCTTGGTATCCCCGATGGAGGCTCCCAAGACTCGATCGACGAATGCCTCCGAGCCTTTTCCAATGCCACCAATTGGGGCGTCGAACTCTATCCCGCAAAAAACAACGGCCAACAACCCTTCTTGGCGCGACTCGTCGATAACCTCATTACGCCCGGGCCTCAAACAGACCCCGATCAACAGGATCCCGATGCCCACTGGGATCAACCCCCTTTTGTTTCCATGCACCGCGCTAAGTCCTTGCTCGATCAAATCGGCAAACTTGTCCAGCGAATCGACAAAACCGAATCAGCCCTGAGAGATCGCGAAGCAGAACTCTCGACGATCGTCGCATTCTCGAACCACTCGGCCCCCTCCAAGGAACTTGCAGCTCGGCTCGAAAGTGTCCTTGAAAGTACCGCTCGGAGCATCGGAGCCGTGGCTGCTGCCTTGTACCTCCTCGACGAAGACACCACGTCGTTGAAACTCAGAGCTTCCTACGCGCTACCCAAATCCCGATTTCTCGCTCCAGCCCGAGATCTACCCAGCAGCCTCGCTGACCTCGAAGCCCTCACCGGAAACGCCGTACTCTTGAGCGATATCCAAGCGGCTCGCGAATGGTATTCTCCTGAACCCTTCCGCTCAGCTCTGGTCGTACCGATCGGTACGACCAGCATGCCCCACGGAACCGTCTGGTTCTGGTCCGATCGCGTTCGGTCCTACGGCGCATCGGAAATCGAGGTCGCAAACCTCGCTGCAGGTCGCCTGATGGGGGAAATCGAACAGTCGATCTTAGGCGCTGAAGTCACCACAGCTAGACAACTGGCCAAACACCTCGATGCAGCCGCCGATTTCCAAAACAGCCTCATGGCCGATCGGCAAATCCTCCACGAAGACTTCGACCTCGGGGGATGGTCCCACCAACAACACCTGATCGGTGGGGCTTTCCATCACTGGAACCTCAATCAACAAGGCAAACTCTCGGTCGCTCTAGGGGCGGCGAACTCAAACCATGCGACCGGTAGCATGGTGGCAACCTCCGCTCTGACCCTCCTGCAAGCCTTCGAAAGAATCTATCCCCCAGGGCCCGAAACGCAATCGGCGCGTCTCTCTCACCCCCTGCGCTCAGCGATCCAAGCCATCAATGTTCAGCATTGCAACCGCAACCAGGATACCTGGCAGTTGAATATGACCGCTCTGGAGATCCATCCTGAAAGCGGTTCGGCTGTCGCCTGTTCGGCCGGTCAAATGCACTGCGTGATCCTCGGAGATCAAGGCATCCGTCACGTCGGCAGCGCGATCCGACCACTTGGGTCCAATCCAGACGAACCGTGCAAATTGGGACGCTTTACCATTGAGTCCGGGGAGATGCTCGTCGCTTTTACCTCAAGGATGCTCGGCGATTCGTCTTTAGACTCTCGAAACCCATCCACATCGCTCCAGAGATTCGACGCCGCGAGGATGTTCAAGTTCCTGCGGGACTGGCGCGAGGAGCCCGCTTCGGATTTGGCAAGCAGCATCGCCGAACAACTACCCGCACTCGACGAACTCGAACCGGCACCTAGCGATCGGGCGCTGATCATCCTGAAAAATCTTCGCTGATTTCCTAACCCATCGGCATCCGAGTGAGCATCGCGACTTGTCGGAAAGCTCGGCCCCCCAGGCCACGCCAAGAAGGAAGCAATGAAGTGCAAAGTCGGTTACCTCTATTACAGTACGTCCGGGTTCCGCCGATTGATTACGACGAACGCTAGTAGCGTTGTGAAGGAAATCGAGAGCCATACGTAGTCGAGAAATCCGCCCTGCAGCGTAGGAAAAATCATTCGGACCAATAAGCCAAACGTTACTGCAAAAGAACAGATCGAAAGCAGGCTCATGCAAGATGCATTCGGGTACTTTGATCGCAGATTTTGCGTAAGCGAGCCTCGAAATGCATACCCAAAATAGATGGCACCAAATGCGATCAGCGTGACTCGCCAAGTCGCATCAGACCAGCCAAGAGTTGCAAATAATCCGCAAAGAGCGACCGCAACAAGAATCACGGGCCAACTGTCAATGGCTTCTTTGATCGAATCAGTATCAAGTCGGAATGATTTCAAGTTTTTAGCCAAGGTACGTCTGTGGTCACCGATGTCGCCGGGGACCACGAATAAAAAAATCAAAAAAAGCACCGTCGGCGACTTCTGTGCACCATATTGTTCGAGCTTCTTCTCGTGCTCGTGCTCGTACACGTACACGTACACGTACTCGTACACGTACACGTACACGAAGAGGCCTAGTATAGCCATCCGGCCCATTGGTCCGCAAGTAACCGCGAACCGCCTCGATCAACGATCGGCATCGTCGCAGCTCAAACAGCCATCGAGTACGAGTACCGTTACACTGAGTACCGTTGCACTGAGTACGAGTACGACGAAAACAATTGTTTAACCCGCAGCCAACGGCGAGGAAGTCGCCATTTTGCACTCATGCCGTGCTCCGCATCGCGACAAGCCGCGCCAGCTTGGATTTGAGTTCGATAAACGCCAAGTCGATCACAGATAATGCAAACCTGCGCTGTCGCGAGGGCTTTGTGGCATGCTGTTGGCTCTCAGGTTGAGCGAGGTGTTAGGCGACACCCCGTACCGCGCGCATGAATTCACTTAACTTCTTCACGTCGAGCTGCCCGCCTGTGCGAACGCTCGAACATAAATCGAGACCGAACGGCTGGACGTGCTCTATCGCTTGAGCCACATTCGCGGCACAAAGGCCGCCGGCCAGGAAAACTGGAACCCTGACTTCACTGCAGATTCTGCGACTTTCATCCCAATTGTGAATACGCCCTGTACCTCCAAGTTCCTTGACGTCAAGAGTCGGGTTTCCCGAGTCGAGCAGCAACGCGTCTACAAAGCCTTCGAGACTCTTCGCTTCTTCCAGCGAATCCTCGCCCCGAACATGAATGACCTGGACTATCTTTACGTTTGGGACCTTGCGCCTTAGTCTCTGCAACTCTGCAGGCGCCACAAAGTCGACGAGCTGGAGCGTGGAAGTGCCACAAACGGAATGCTGCTCGGCGATGGAGTCGGCGTCTTGGCGTGCTGTGAGTAGAAATGTGGCCACCGGTGGCGGCACGGTTTTGGCGATCTCAGCGATGAGATCATCAGGTATGACGCCAGGACCGCTTGGCATGTGCGAGACGAGCCCGAGTGCGGCCGCACCATGCCGGACAGCTTGCTGAGCTTCTTCGACTGTGGAGATGCAACAGATCTTGATGTGGGGGAGCATTCTGGTTCCTGTGCGGCCTAACCTGATTTCAGGCAACGCCCGATCGGCGACTCGGGTGCATTGGATTGTTCGGCCTTCATTTCACTTCTTCAAATTCTGCCCTTCGCTCAGTCCTTCCTTGATTCCCTCTGTGACGGCCCTGGCGATGGACTTGACGCCTGGTTGGACGTTTTCACCCATGTAGTTCACCACATCTTTGGCGACGGGAGCGGATTCACCAGCGACATAGCGATTCATCGCTCCGAGGAATCCGAACATGGTCATAGCCCCCCCGATAAATAGCAGTGGCATACCGAGAAAAGCACACCAGCCGAGCGGCGACCATCACCGAGTGGCCGGCAAAAAAGTTTTTAAAGTAGATCGCCGCCGACCGGACGCTTCGTTGCGGGGTTTTGTTGCATTCCGCTCTGTGATTGAACGTACAGTCTGGATTTCGCTATCCGACGCTGCGCCCAATGACGATATGGCGCACGAAGCCAGAGCGAAAGCGGAAGCAATACTGGAAATAGTATAGCCAATATCAAAAATGAGGTCAAATTGAGAACAGAGGGTATGGATGCGCCACAGTCTGGGCAAACTAGTCCAAGCCAATTCCCGAACCCACATTGCCTCCATATCATTGCAGAATGAAATCGTTTGCATTTTAGACATTCGATGAACTGCGAGTCTGGCTTGAGCCAACTGCCGGAATTTCGACCGAGGAATACTGTGCGTGGAATTCGTTGGCCAAAGAAAAGTTCATTTACGGCAAGTCCAGGATTCAGCATCCAGTGAATTATCAACGGATGTAGCAATGTCCACGTTTTGAATTCTTCGCAGTGACAGTGATGGCACTGACGAATAGTGGGTGTCTTCTCGTGCTCCGTACTCGTACTCGAAGCAACCCAGTATAGCAATCCGACCCATTGGTCCGCAAGTTACCGCGAATCGCCTCGATCCACGATCGGCATCGCCGCAGTTTAAACAGCCATCGAGTACGACAAAATCCGACCGAAAGCACGAACTCTTGTTTAACCCGCAGCCAACGGCGAGGAAGCAGCTATTTTGCACTCAACTCGTCCTAAGCATCGCACAACCTGCACCAACTGGGATTTGACTTCGATAAGAGTCAAGTCGATCTCAGCCGAAGAAGAATTCTGTCATGATCCCCTCGATTCGATTACGAGCACGAGCACCGCTTCACTGAGCACGAGCACGACAAAATCCGATGCGAGGTACGTACCGTCGGACGATCAAGCTCACCTGCCGGGGGGCATCATTAAGCTACAAGTCAAGAAAAACTTACATGTCCCGCCGGTCATGTGCACCGCCTGGTTCGGCGTGCCCAGACCGCAACCGGGTGGTCCACAACAAGAGGAACCCAAAGAACCACCCCAGCAGACCGGATGCGAGCCGGCCCGGCTTGCCGTCCTCGAAGTAACCGAGCAGTTCGCAGCCTAGGATGATCGCACCGCCTGCGAATAGGAAGTACGCCAGCGCATACCTCCATGCCCCCAAGGGCTTGTTAAATTCCGGCTCGCTCATCGATATCCTCCACCGCCAAACGAATGACAATCTATCCTAACTGGAGCGAAGCGGAACGCAAGGATAGACCACACGTTGGACTAAGTCGCTTCGCCGTATCTTCAACACATTTCCCGTAACTACGCGCTCGCGATTGTTATTCCGTTTCCGTGGTCGATGCTAGTACTGCGGGATGAAAAAAAGCAAAACCAAGTTGCATGAATGCCAGTCCATAAAGTGGCGACGACGCCATACCTCCGGAAGCAACCAAGGTTGCAAGCACCACGGTTAGTATCGAACTTGCAAGCATTGAGACCATCATCGCATGGCGACGGTGCACGGTAAATCGGTAAACTCAAAGGACCGTGATGATGGAGGCATGAAGCAGCGCGATCAAGAGCGCTGGTATTGCAATCGACACCGATTGCTTTTGCCAAATCGCAATAAAGGCGCACAGCAGGCTAAGCCCAGTTGCGCATCCCAAGCCGCATCCTAAAAACCATACGCGTGCGTCAAGAGAGGCAAGGCTTTCCTTGTCAAAAACAGCCGATCGCGTGCTCGGCGGCAAGTAGTCTGGAGTTTCTATTTTTGGGTTGTTGTTTGTGCCCATGGGTATGCTGCCAATCAAGGCGTTGTTCTTGTGCTAATAAGTTTTGGGTTGTCCCGAAGACCAATGACTAACGATTGGTCAATTCTTCATGTATTTGCGATACCACTGTATGGCATGTTGGACCGAAGGTGCGACCATCGACATATGATCTCCTTGCGTGACAAGAAGCTCACAAGGCTTGCCAGCAGTCTTCGCCCTTGCGACGAAAGCGGCATTGATTTCGTCCATTCCCCCTCGCTCGGCGTAGAGAATCAACGGTATTCGCAAACTCGCCGGGAAAGCCATCGGGTTTCGCAGGCGGATCTCTTCCGGGTTCGTTGTATCGAAGATGACGTGCGAGGGGTGTTCGAATTCCGACCAACTGGCCATATCCAGATACGCGCTCAAAGCCGCCGACGCCTTGTAATTCGACGGCATCATTGCCGTGAGGACGGCAAGTAAACCGCCGACGCTATGACCGGCAACGAACACGTTGTCTTTGTCAACGTACGACAGTTCTGAAACGAATCGACCGGCAGCGATAGCGTCATCAACCTCGCCATAAAACCCTTCGTAGACGCCTGGATTTCCGTTCTCCGAGCGAAGCATTGGCATCATGACCACAAATCCAGCGTCGACAAAGGGCGCAGCATCCTGCCAGTCCATCGGAGCGAACGACCATCCGCCATGCAGGTAGACGACAGCGGGCCGCGTTTTGCCTTGGCCGGGATCTTCCGCCAGCCACGCCTTCAGTTTCAATTCACCAGAGGTGTAAAGAACCTCCTTGACGC
>JAJTEK010000075.1:21388-55132 GCA_021299695.1 Pirellula sp.
ACGCCAGCCGGCGGGGTAGCTTCTTCGAATTCCTGAGGAGCTGGCCCACGGCGATTTAGTTTTGTCGTGAAACCCCGGCGCGCCTCTGCTAGATCGACACCGAAAGAATGGTCGTTGACGAGTGGTCGATCAGGTTGCGAGGAAGTGGTTGATTCGTTTTTCGTGCCATTGCAGCCGACGAATATCGCAAGCGTTGCGAGGGTGATGATCAATGGAGTTGGTTTCATGCGATCGCCTGCGAGATTATCACCGTGGTCACGGTTGTCGCCGGAGACCACGATTCAAAAAGTGAGGAAAGCACCGCCGGCGACTTCGGTGCACCATATTGTTCGAGCTTCTTCTCGTGCTCCGTGCTCCGTGCTCGTGCTCGAAGAGGCCTAGTATAGCTATCCGGCCCATTGGTCCGCAAGTTCCCGCGAACCTCTTCGATCAACGATCGGCACCGCCGCAGTTCAAACCGCCATCGAGTACGAGTACCGTCCGCCGCGGCGGACTGAGTACCGCTTCGCTGAGTACGAGTACGACGAAATCCGAGGCGATGCAATAGCAATCGTTTAACCCGCAGCCAACGGCGAGGAAGTCGCTATTTTGCACTCATGTCGTACTCCGCATCGCGACCATCCGCACCGGCTGAGAGTTGACTTCGATAAGTGTCAAGTCGATCTCAGCAGAAGAAAAATTCCGTCATGATCTCCTCGATTAGATTACGAGCACAAGTCACTTCGCCGAGCGTCTTGATTCGACGTCTCATTTTGCATTCGGCATTGGCAAACCTCAAGCTACGTTCCGCAAGTCGGCTAGAGTTGCTTTGCCACGGCGATCGAGTAGACAACCTGAATCAACCCGATACACCCTATGATTGCGCAGGTTAGATACGCTGCTTTCAGAGTAGGATAAGGGTTGACCGCCTCAGTTGCGATAAGAATCGCGATCGCTGCGGATGCAAGCACGGCCACGATACCCAAGATCCGGAGTTGGCGTGTCTTCGCAAGACGTTGAGTTGATTCTGTCATCACCATGTCTCCTCTTAGAGGTCGTTTCTATTGATAAATCAAGGGTCATTGTAATGGAACAACGAACGCCCCGAACACCAAAATAACCCCTGGTTGCCACCAAGTGACTCGGACACCAGGAAATGCCCGATCGGAAACTCGGGTGCATTTTCTGGTTCTGCCCCCCGCTTCGGAGCCGTACCGTCCGATCCAAACCAGCGGAAAACTCGTGGATGTGGCCAATTTCGCTGCCAACTTGACCAACCGCACGATGTACGCTTAAACTTACACCATGTCTAGTATAGCATACATCACCGGTGGCTTATTTCAATCGACTGTCAGGAGGGTTTTGGCATGAGTTTTCACGAGAAAAGTGCGTTGGCATGTTTGTTTTCGATCGGTTTGGTTTACGTCCCATACTTCGTCTTTGTCTTTCGATTTCCGATGGCAACACTTGGTCTGTTCTGGGTATCGGCGATTGGGTTGGTGGCTTTGTTGACAGCATTCCACATCGTTAACGCGATCGCTACACGATCGATTCGCACCACCGGTGAAATTCCGCCGGTCGACGAACTCGATCACAAAATCGAATTGAAGGCAGCGAAGTGGGCTGGCTTCATCCTGGCATTCGCCGTGGTCACATGGATACTCGTCGCCATGTACTCAATTCCCCTGATTGGTAGCAGCATCCTTGAACAAGAGCAGGCCATGAGCAGCGAAGTGTCCCCTTCAGGTTATGCCATACCAATGTTCAGGGCAATGGAAGCCGTGAATTGGCTATTTGCCGGATTTGTTTTAGCGAACATCGCCTACTATGGCGGCATTGTGTTCGGATATCGGAGAGTCGCCAGTGCGTAAGGTCTTGATATCCAATCGTATTCGCGAGTTACGCTTCCGCGCCGGCGAGATGACTCAGCAGGCTCTCGCGGATAGTGTTGGAATCACTCGTCAAACCATCATTGCGTTGGAACAAGGCAAATACTACCCATCGCTTGAGTTGGCCTTTTTGATTGCCGAGACGTTTGGCGTTGAACTACAAGAAGTCTTCCAACACCAGAACAGTTCGGGTCCACTGAAACGTTCGGCGAATCCTTCATGAGTCCACGCAAATGCCATCGATTACGAGCACCGTCCGCCGCGGCGGACTGAGCACGAGCACGACGAAATCCGATAAATGGCACGAACAATCGGGGTAACTGAGCAGGCGACGGTCCACCCAATAGCTCGGCCCCTAAAGGTCTTGCTCGAACTGTGCAAAGAAGCTCGGATCGACATCGTAGGTAGTCCGAGCGATCAGCCCCAACTCCAATGACTCGAATAGCTCGACCAGCTTTTCACCATCGACTAATTCAATTGGCGGAACACCATCCCGTCGCCGACGTGCTCAAGGAGCGGGAGCATCAGGGACTGAAAGTCAGGGATTGGCAAGTGAGTTTCCTATAAATCTTTCTGAGGAACGTCCTCGGCGTTGTTGTTGCCATTTTCTTCATCATCCAGTGATGCGAATAGATCGTCCGCAATTCCGCACAGATCGTCATCTGTCAACGGTGAAGTGGGCAATTCACCTGAGCGTCGAATCAGAGACACGACGACAGCATGCTGCTCGATGGGATCAAGCCTGTCGAAGGATTCAAGGATTTTGCTCGCGTTTTCTGTCATGGTTCACCTTGAGCATCATGATAACCCAAAGTCGGCGGCGTCGCGAGCAAGGCACGAACGCTGCCAAGACGATTGCCAGCTAGCTGACGAACCTTGGGCTCCGGTGGCTCAAGGCCACCCGGGGGCCGAGAACCGCTTCGATCCATGTGCGGCAACGCCGCAGTTCCAACAGCCATCGAGTACGAGTACCGTCCGCCGCGGCGGACTGAGTACCGCTTCGCTGAGTACGAGTACGATGAAATCCAACGCGATGCAAGAACAATCGTTTAACCCGCAGCCAACGGCGAGGAAGTCGCTATTTTGCACTCATCTCGTACTCAGCATCGCGATGTCCCTCACTCCGGGGATTTGAGTTCGACAAACGTCGTGTCGGTCCTGATCGAAGAAGGAAACCATCACGGATGCCTCGATTCGATTACGAGCACGAGCACCGTCCGCCGCGGCGGACTGAGTACGAGTATGACAAAATCCGAGGCGATGCACGAACGGACGCTCCGTAGCTGCAAGTTACGCCTCCGCCGGGCAAGCCCGACGGTAGGCTCACACAGCCGCCCGCGGCCAAGTCCAAAGCGATCCAAGCATCGTGGCTCAGCTTTCTTCGTCGCTGCGAAGTTTCGCTAAAACACTGAAATCTTCTAGCGTCGAGGTGTCTTGCACGTTCTCTTTGCCAGAAGCAATATCGCGCAAAAGCCGACGCATGATCTTGCCGCTCCGCGTCTTGGGCAACATCGTGGTAAATCGGATCTCGTCGGGGACCGCCAACGCACCGATCTCCTTGCGCACATGCTTTTTCAACTCCTCTCGGATTGACTCATCGGGCGCGTGATTCTTGAGCGTCACAAACACCGCTATCCCTTGCCCCTTGATCTCGTCAGGCCTGCCCACCGCTGCGGCTTCTGCCACCGATGGATGACTCACCAACGCGCTTTCGATCTCGATGGTGCTAAGCCTGTGTCCCGATACGTTGATCACATCGTCGATCCGACCCATGATCCAATAGTACCCGTCCTCGTCCTGACGTGCGTTGTCTCCCGTCAAGTACATGTGCGGCACTTTCTTCCAATACGTTTCCTTGAATCGCTCGTCGTCGCCCCAAACCCCACGGAGCATCCCCGGCCAAGGCTTCTCGATGCACAACATCCCTCCCTCGTTGGTCCCGACGTCGCTCAAATCCGCATGCAAAACCCTTGGCACAATCCCAGGAAGCGGCTTGGTGCACGAACCGGGTTTGCACGGAATCGCGCCAGGCAACGGGGACATCATGATCCCACCCGTCTCGGTCTGCCACCAAGTATCGACTATCGGACATCGCCCCCCCACCAATCTTGTTGTAATACCACATCGATGAACGCGCGAATGGCCGTCGGGGCTGTGTACAAAATGGTCACTTTGTATTTCTCGATCAGCTCCCAAAAACGGTCCTCGGCAGGCCAGTTCGGTGCCCCCTCATAGAGAACCTGAGTCGCTCCGGCCGAAAGCGGTCCATAGACGATGTAACTGTGGCCAGTGATCCAACCGCAGTCGGCCGTGCACCAAAAGATGTCCTGACCGGGCTTGTGATCAAAGACCCATTCAAACGTTCGCTTGGCATACAAGTTGTATCCTGCCGTGGTGTGCTTGATCCCTTTGGGTTTCCCCGTCGAGCCCGACGTGTAAAGAATAAAAAGGGGATCCTCACTGTCGAGCTCTACGGCCGGAAAATGATCGGGGGTATCGGCCGTGATCTCGTGCCACCAAAGATCGCGATGGGCCTGCATCGCCGGTTCGTTACCCGCCCGACGCAACACGATGCAGTGCTCGACACTCGGACTTTTGGCCAAGGCCTCGTCGACGGTTTGCTTTAGCGCAAGGAGCTTCCCTCGCCTCCATCCACCATCGGCCGTAATAACCAACTTGGCCTGCGCATCGTTATTCCGATCGGCGATAGCCTCGGCACTAAATCCACCGAATATCACCGAATGGATCGCGCCGATCCGCGCACATGCGAGCATCGCTACGGGAAGTTCTGGAACCATGGGCATGTAGATGCTCACGCGGTCTCCTTTTTTGATCCCAAGCTTGCTCAGGGCCGCAGCAAAACGGCACACGTCCTTGGTCAGGTCCGCATAAGTGATCGTGCGGGTATCGCCCGGCTCACCTTCCCAATGGAATGCAACCCGGTCGCCCCGGCCAGCTTGCACGTGCGCATCGAGGCAATTGTAGGAAACATTCGTCTTGCCACCGAGGAACCACTGCGCAACTGGCTCTTGCCAATCGAGCGTTTGTGTAAAGGGCTCGAACCAGTGCAAGTGCTCTCGGGCTTGGGCTTCCCAAAACTTTTCGGTATCGCCAATCGAGGTCTCGTAAAGAGCTTGATACGCATCCATCGACCCGATTTCGGCAGTTTGCGAAAATTCGCTACTCGGCGGAAAGACCCGCGTTTCGTTCATCACATTGGCGATTTGCTTGGGGGCTTTGGATTCAGGACTGTGCTCAGTGGCCATCGTTTTTCTCGGTTCGATGCAAAGACCAACGGGAAAGGAAAATAATCAACGAAAAAGACCTAGGGCATGTACTCTGGGACATGTAGCGATCGGACTGAATCAAAGCCCCATCGCAGGACGCTCTAGCGGCATGAATTGCGATAAGTATCGGTGGCTCTGTACCAAGGCCGATTTGCGGTTTTCCAGCGAGCCTTCATAAGCTCGATCCTCAACCTCCACGCACACCGGACCCCGATAACCCGCATCGCTCAATACCGAAAAGAACCGTCCCCAATGAACATCTCCTAAGCCAGGAAGTTTGGGGAAATGGTACAGGTTCGGATGCGCGAAAATCCCATGCTCGTCGACCAAATGGGAATCGAGCCGAACGTCCTTGGCATGCACATGATAAATCCGATCGATAAACTCTCGAATCGGCTTGAGGTAATCCATGTGCTGGAACACCAAGTGTGAGGGGTCGTAGTTGAGCCCCAAGTGAGGGCTCCCCAGATCTGAAAAGAGCCTTCGCCAAATCGCGGGCGAACTGGCGATGTTCTTTCCGCCTGGCCACTCGTCGGCCGTGAAAATCATCGGGCAATTCTCGATCCCGATGCGCACCGAGTGCTTCTCAGCAAAATCCACCAACGGCCCCCAAGTCTTGAGCATTCTGGGCCAATTGTCTTCGACACTCTTGGTATGATCGCGTCCGATGAAGGTGTTGACCTGGTGGACTCCCAATCGTCGAGCCGCTGCAATCACCTGCTTGAGATGCTCACAGCACCGTTCGGCCTCCTGAAGGTCCGAGGATAAGCAGTTCGGGTAGTAGCCCAAGCCGCTGATCTCAATCTTATGCTTGGCCAATAGCTGGTGGATTTGTGCGACATCCCTATCGCCCAACTCCTGAACATTCACGTGGGTCACACCCGCATAGCGACGATCCGCTTTGCTCGGAGGCCAACACATCAGCTCGACGGTTTGATATCCGATCGATGCGGCGAGTTCGATGACTTCCGCGAGACCCAGCTCCGGGACAATCGCGCTTACGAAACCGAGTTGCATCATGGAAAACGACGTTCTCTTAGAGTTCCAGGAAAAGACGAGCTGGATCCTCGATCACTTCTTTGATGGTCTTGAGGAACGAGACCGCTTCGCGACCGTCGATGATGCGATGATCATAGGTCAAGGCCAAGTACATCATCGGGCGAATCACAACCTGACCGTTGAGCGCAACGGGACGCTCTTGGATGGAGTGCAAGCCGAGGATCCCACTCTGAGGTGGATTGACGATCGGAGTCGACAAGAGCGAGCCATAAATACCACCGTTGCTGATGGTGAACGTCCCCCCCTCGAGATCTTCAGGCATGAGACGATTGTTCTTGGCCAAGTCGGCAAATTCCCCAATCGTACGCTCGATGTCTGCGAAACTCATCCGCTCGACATTTCGCAAAACAGGAACCACCAGCCCCTTGCCGCCACCGATCGCGATGCCGATATCGTAGTACTGTTTGTAAACGATGTTGTTTCCTCGAACCTCTGCATTGACCGCCGGGTAGCGCTTGAGAGCCTCGCATGCCGCTTTGGCGAAAAACGACATAAACCCGAGCTTCGTGCCGTGCTTTTCAAGAAAAGCGTCTTTGTATTTATTGCGAAGCTGCATGACTGGCTGCATGTCGACTTCATTGAAAGTCGTCAGCAAGGCCGCTTCGTGCTGGGCTCGTACTAGCCGTGTCGCAATCGTGCGACGGATCATGCTCATGGGCTTGATCTCCTCGCTCCGATTCTGCGAACCCTGCTGGACCGCAATCGATGTGGCCACTGGAACAACGACCGGTGCCTGAGTCGGCGATACGACGACCGGCGCGCTCGGCGGAACACTTCGACCGGTCGAAGCATTGGCGACGTCCTCCTTCAACACCCGACCACCAGGTCCCGTGCCGGGAATCGACTCAGGGGTTATCCCAAGATCCCCAGCCATACGTCGCGCCGCGGGCATCACGCGCGCATCGCCAGAAGATCCTGCCGAGGCGACCGCTGCAGATGGCGAAGTTGAGGATGGTCCTGCCGAAGGGGCCGTTACGTTGGCCGAACTCGACGCCGTTTTGGCCGCCGGTTGGAACTCCGCAATCGCTTCGCCAACGGCTGCAAACTGATCGTTAGGCTTAAGAATCCTCAAGAGAATCCCATCAACTGGGGCCGAAACCTGCACGGATGCCTTCTCGGTCTCTAGATCGACCAAGTCGGTGCCGGCGGCGACCCACTCCCCTTCCTTTTTGAGCCATTGGCTAATCTGGACTTCGGAAATGCTTTCACCAACAGCAGGTACGACGATGGGTGTCATAAAAATTACGGACAAAGGGGATCAGAGGTAGTTCATGGGTTGGCAGGCTAAATTCAACGATCCGAAATCATAGCCTAAAGGCAAATCGACTCCAACACAGGCTTCGCTTGGAAAATCAAATCGCGCGGGATAAAAACCGATCCGTCCGATCCGTCCGATCCGTCCGATGCCGACAGCTATTACAGTGCCATTTTGCGATTAATTTCCAAAAAACTCTTGATTTTAAACTAAGTGGCCTTTTGGGAACCTAGGCCGTTGCTAAACTAGGGAACTTGGCTGGACCCGGATTTGGCGGATTTTTCGTTGAGATCCTGGGCGCACTTGGGCGATGCGACAGCTTGACTTTCAACAATTTCGAGGCGATGAGGGGATTGCTTTGGTTTTCCGAGATCATGTTCCTCATCGAGCCAACGTCTCGGCAGGTCGTAGACCGGTCGGTCTTTTCGAAATTGTCTCTTCTGGCCTTGGGGGTTCGCACGAACGGATCTGTGCTGCGAACCAGGAGCGGTCTTTCTCAAAGAGTACGGAGGATTCTCAATGAAGCCATTGATTCTACGGGCAGATAGCCGAGTCACCCCCGTTGCGTTTCCCCGCAGTGTTTTCAGGCCAAAAGCTTGAAGCATTCCCACCGGCGATCAGGAAATTCAGGCTCCTTTTGATCGTCTCTCCTGTTTTGCTCTCGACCGCTTGGGTCGAGTGCTTCGAGCCTTCCTTCCCAATTTCGAGTGCTTGTATCCCTTAACCGATAGAACTTTCCAGTTATGGCGACATCATCGAAGCGACGACTGCAGACCTCAGAGACAAGGGTTTTCGGATCGGGTCGCAGTCAGTTCCCAATCCCGAACTTGACGGTGCTCCAGACGGCCTCCTACGAAGCCTTTCTCCAGGAGGATATCGCTCCTGACAAGCGGAAGAACCAGGGCCTCGAGGGGGTTTTGCGAGAAGTCTTCCCGATCACGAGCTACGATGGGACCGCTTCGCTCGAGTACTTGCGGTTCGAACTGGGCAAGCCCCGCTACACTCCGGAAGAATGCCGCCAACTGAGACTGACCTACGGCAAGCCACTGAAGGTTTGGTTGCGACTGAACCGACAGCAGCCTCTGGAAGAAGAGGTGTTTCTGGGCGATATTCCGATCATGCTCGGGGGTGGCGAATTCATCATCAACGGTGCAGAACGGGTCGTCGTAAGCCAACTTCACCGCTCTCCTGGCGTTGATTTCGTGGAGGAATCCGAAGGAACATCGGATCGAAAACTCCCATCGGCTCGCGTGATTCCCGAGCGCGGAAGTTGGATTGAAATCAATGTGACCAAAAAAGACTCCTTGCAAGTTCGGATCGACCAATCGGGCAAGTTCTCGGTGATCACCTTGTTGCGAGCCATGTCGCCCAAGTTCAGTACCAACACCGACATGCTCTCGGTTTTCTACGAGGTCAAATCGGAAAAAATCAGCGATGGGCGTTCGTTGCCCAAGATCGAAAACAAGATCGCTTGCGATGATGTTGTTTTCCCCTCGGATCACGAGCGTGCTGGTGAAATCATCGTCGAAGCCGGTCACAAGATCACCAAGGCGATCGGCGATGTGATCTGCACCTGCGGAGTCAAATCCGTCGAGGTCATGGATGCACCCAAGGTCCCTTATTTGCTCAATTCGATGGCAGAGGACAACACCGCTAGCCACGAAGAAGCCTTGCTCCGAATCTACCAGCGACTCCGACCGGGGAATCCTCCCGCTCTGGAGAAAGCCAAGCAACTGTTCCACGAGAAGTTCTTTGACGTCAACCGCTACCGACTCGGTCGTGTTGGTCGATTCCGAGTCAACCGCAAGCTCGGTTTGGCTGTTCCCGAAGACGAAATGGCTCTGCGACCCGAAGACCTCATCGCGTCGATCAAATACCTGATCGACCTTTTCGACCAAGACAGTGCAGCACGTTTCGACGACATCGACCACCTGGGAAATCGTCGATTGCGAACGATTGACGAACTGGCTTGCGAAGAACTCCGCAAAGGTTTCCTGAAACTCCGTCGCACCGTTCAAGAACGCATGAGTGTCAAGGACGTCCAGGACATGACTCCTCGGACGTTGGTCAACCAAAAGAGCATCTCGGCGGCCATCGAGTACTTCTTTGGTCGAGGGGAACTTTCGCAGGTGGTCGACCAAACCAACCCGCTATCCCAACTGACCCACGAGCGCCGGCTCTCGGCCCTCGGACCAGGCGGTTTGAATCGAAAACGAGCCGGGTTTGAGGTTCGCGACGTTCACATCTCGCACTACGGTCGAATCTGCCCGATCGAAACCCCTGAAGGTACCAACATCGGTCTGATCAGCTCCCTGTCGATCTATGCTGCGGTCGATGAATACGGGTTCCTGATCTCGCCTTATCGGAAGATCTCCGAAGGACGAGTGACCGACGATGTCGTATGGCTACGAGCCGACGAGGAGTCCGATGCCTACATCGCTCCGGCGGACTTGGCCGTCAAGGATTCGGTATTGGTTTCAGGCCCCGGTCTGATCGCACGCCACCGAAGCGATTTTGAAATCGTTGCCCCAGAAGCGGTCCAATACATGGACATCTCTCCATGCCAAATGGTCGGCGTCTCGGCCGGTTTGATCCCGTTCTTGGAGCACGACGACGCGAACCGCGCGTTGATGGGTTCGAACATGCAGCGTCAAGCCGTTCCGCTTCTGGTCGCAGAACCGCCGATCGTCGGAACTGGACTGGAAAAAGAGGTGGCGAAAAACTCCTCGATGGTCGTGCGTGCACGCCGTGCCGGTAAGGTGACGTTCGTCGATGCGACCCGCATCGAAGTCGGTACCGATATCTACCATATGAAAAAGTACCAAGGTCTCAATGAACGGACTTGCTTGAATCAAAAGCCGATTATCCAAATCGGCGACAAGGTCGAAAAAGGTCAAATTATCGCCGACGGCGCCTCGACCTATTTGGGCGAATTGGCCCTCGGCAGGAACGTTCTAGTCGGCTTCATGTCCTTCGATGGTTACAACTACGAAGACGCCATCATTATCAGCGAAGAACTCGTCAAGCAGGACGTCTACACCTCGATCCACATCGAGGAATTCGACGTCGAAATCCGCGAAACGAAACTCGGCCGCGAAGAGTTCACCCGGGATATTCCCAACGTCAGCGAAAAAGCGCTTCGAAACCTCGATGAGTCTGGGATTGTCCAAGTCGGTACGTACGTTCGCCCCGGGGATATCCTTGTCGGAAAGGTCTCGCCCAAGAGCAAGACCGAGCTGACCCCCGAAGAGAAACTCCTGCACGCGATCTTCGGACGGGCCGGGGAAGACGTCAAAAACGACTCCCTCGAAGTCAGTTCAGGTGTCGAAGGGATCGTCATCGACACCCAGAAGTTCTCCCGCCGTATGAGCCTCACCGAAGAAGAACGAAAGAACTTCGAACGGGAACTCAAGCTCGTCGAAACCGAAGGCAACAAAGATATTGCGACGGCGTTTGTCGTCTTTGCCGAGGAACTTGAAAAGGCCATCGGTGGCAAGTTGACCGACGAAGATGGCACCCCGCTTACCGGCGGCCAAGATCCGAAGTATATCGCCGAGAAAGCCCAGACATTCAACCTGTCTCGCTTGCTCAATCGGCTCGATGCGGGCCTCCACGCGGAAGTCAAGAAGGTCCACAAGAACATGTGGCCCTCGGTCGAAGAAGCCCTGGATCTTCGCGATCGACGCACCAACAGCATGAAGCGAGGTGATGAACTCCGAAGCGGCGTGCTGCAGAT
This sequence comes from Pirellula sp., assembly GCA_021299695.1. Lineage (GTDB taxonomy): Bacteria > Planctomycetota > Planctomycetia > Pirellulales > Pirellulaceae > JBKCUI01. Next base: position 32,594 of record JAJTEK010000075.1, read on the forward strand.
GGTCAAGGTCTACATCGCCACCAAACGGGTCATCAGTATCGGCGATAAGATGGCCGGTCGACACGGCAACAAGGGGGTTATCTCCAAGATCCTGCCGGTCGAAGATATGCCTTTCTTGCCAGATGGCACACCGATCCAAATCATGCTCAATCCGCTGGGGGTTCCTAGCCGCATGAACGTTGGTCAAATTCTCGAAACCCACTTGGGGTGGGCCGGCGCTGCACTCGGCTTCCAAGCCATCACTCCGGTCTTCGACGGTGCGTCCGAAGAAATCATCAACGATGCGCTCGAATCCGCGGGATTGCCAAGGCACGGAAAAATCCGACTCTTCGACGGTCGGACCGGCGAGGAAATGGAACAAGAGACCACCGTCGGATACATCTACATGCTCAAACTCCACCACTTGGTCGACGACAAGGTCCATGCTCGAAGCACGGGCCCTTACTCGCTGATCACCCAACAACCACTAGGTGGCAAGGCCCGCTTTGGTGGCCAACGCTTCGGGGAAATGGAAGTCTGGGCTCTGGAAGCTTACGGCGCTGCGTACATCCTCCAAGAACTCCTTACGGTCAAAAGCGACGACGTCGAAGGAAGAACCAAGATCTACGAATCGATGGTCAAAGGCGAAAACACGCTCGAGTCTGGGACTCCTGCAAGTTTCGATGTGTTGACCAACGAAATCCGAGGCCTTGCCCTAAACATGCGACTCGAAAAACGCCGGTTGTAATCCAACCCCTTTTTCATCGCTCACCCAAAACCAACATCCGATCACTCTTAGATATCCGTTCCCTGGAGCATTCCTTACATGGGTACTGTTGCCGAAGCCACCTACGATCGCGTCAACGATTACACCTCGGTCAAGATCTCCCTGGCCCGACCGCAAGACATCCGGTCCTGGTCATTCGGAGAAGTCAAAAAGCCTGAGACGATCAACTACCGAACCTACCGTCCCGAAAAAGACGGCCTGTTCTGCGAACGTATTTTTGGCCCTGAAAAGGACTGGGAATGCGCTTGCGGAAAGTACCGTGGGATGAAGTACAAAGGGATGATCTGCGACCGCTGTGGGGTCAAAGTCACCCACTCGAGAGTCCGTCGCAAACGCATGGGACATATCGAACTAGCGGCCCCTGTAGCGCACATCTGGTTCTTCAAGGCCATGCCAAGCCGCCTTGGTAATCTGCTCGAAATGAAAACCACAAGCTTGGAAAAGGTGATCTACTTCCAAGACTATGTGGTCATTAATCCAGGTACCACCGATCTGGAAGCACAACAACTCCTGACCGAAGAAGAGTACCGACAAGCCCGGGCCCAACACGGCGATGCTTTCGAAGCCGATATGGGTGCCGAAGCCGTCCGCAAGCTTCTCCAAAATCTCGACCTGATCAAACTCTCCGAAGTCCTCCGAACAGAACTCCAAGAGACCAGTAGCAAACAACGCAAAAAGGAATTGATCAATCGACTCAAGCTCGTCGAATCGATCCGAGATAGCGAAAATCGTCCCGAATGGATGATCCTCGACGTTATCCCCGTCATTCCCCCTGACCTGCGACCACTGGTTCTCCTCGATAGCGGGAACTTCGCAACCTCCGACCTAAACGATCTGTACCGACGGATCATCAACCGCAACAACCGATTGCGCAAACTGGTCGATCTCAACGCGCCAGAAGTCATCATCCGCAACGAAAAACGAATGCTCCAGCAGTCGGTCGATGCTCTGTTTGACAACGGTCGATGCAAACGCCCAGTTCTCGGGAGCAGCAACCGTCCATTGAAGTCCCTGACGGACATGATCAAAGGCAAGCAGGGTCGGTTCCGCGAAAATCTTCTCGGAAAACGAGTCGACTACTCGGCCCGCTCGGTGATCGTCGTCGGACCGCGCCTGCGTCTCCACCAGTGCGGATTGCCCAAGAAAATCGCTCTGGAACTCTACCAGCCGTTTATCATCCGAAAACTCAAAGACCTCGGGCATGCCGACACGATCAAGTCCGCAAAGAAGATGCTCGAACGCAAAGATGACGAAGTTTGGGATATCCTCGAACAAGTCATTCGCAACCACCCCGTGCTTTTGAACCGAGCCCCGACGCTCCACCGAATGGGTATCCAAGCCTTCGAACCAACACTCGTCGAAGGCAATGCCATCCACCTTCACCCCCTGGTCTGCAAAGGTTTCAACGCGGACTTCGACGGTGACCAAATGGCTGTTCACTTGCCCCTGTCGATCGAAGCCCAAGTGGAAGCTCACACGCTGATGATGAGCACCCACAACATCTTCGCACCGAGCAACGGCAAGCCGATCATGAGCCCCTCGCAGGACACGGTCATGGGTTGCAATTACATCACCATCATGCTCGCGGATCAAAAAGGCGAAGGCATGACCTTCTCCAATCCAACCGAAGCCGATTACGCGTACAACGTCGGCAAAATCGCATTGCACGCGAAAATCAAAGTCCGATTGCCCAAGGGCCAAAAGCTCAAGAGCGGTGAACCCACGGTCCCCGGTGGACGCATCGTCGAGACGACCTACGGACGTATCCTCTTTAATTCCATCCTTCCCCAAGGTATGGACTTTTACAACCAATCGCTCCGATCGAGCGACCTGGCGATGGTCATCAGCGACTGCTACCAGTTGCTGGGCCGACGCGCTACGATCCAGTTGCTCGATGATATGAACCAACTCGGGTTCCGCGAATCGACCCACAGCGGACTGTCCTTCGGTGCCGATGACCTCGTGACCCCCGATACCAAAGCTCGGCACATCACCGATGCAGATAAAAAAGTCATGACGTTCCAAAAGAACTACCTCAAGGGGGTTATGACTGCTCAAGAACGCTACAACCAAGTTCTCGATGCCTGGACGGCCGCTCGCGAAGCGATCACCAAGGACATGCTCGCGGCCATGGAGACCGACCAGCACCGAGGTCCATGGTACGTCAACCCCGTGTTCTTGATGGCATCCTCCGGTGCTCGAGGTGGTATCGAACAGATCCGACAGCTCGCAGGTATGCGGGGACTCATGGCCAAGCCAACCGGCGAAATCATCGAAACGCCCATCAAGTCGAACTTCCGAGAAGGCCTATCGGTTCTTGAGTACTTCAGCTCCACACACGGTGCACGCAAAGGTCTTGCCGATACGGCTCTAAAAACCGCCGACTCCGGATACTTGACCCGTAAACTCGCCGACGTCGCCCAAAACGTTGTAATCACCTTGCACGATTGCGGGACCAACAAGGGGATCACCAAGGGTGTGATTTACCGAGGTGAGAAAGTCGAAGTCCGACTCATCGAGTCGATCACTGGTCGTGTCAGCCGACAAAATATCGTCAACCTCATCACCTCCGAGACCATCGTCGAAGAGAACCAGATGATCTCCCGCGCCGTAGCCCACAAAATCGAAGAGATGGGGCTCGAGAAAATCCAAGTCCGCTCGCCGATGACCTGCGATGCTCCCTTGGGTGTCTGCCGCGCCTGCTACGGCATGGACATGAGCACCGGAGCCGTGGTCGAAGAAGGCATGGCCGTCGGTATCATCGCCGCACAAAGTATCGGTGAACCCGGTACTCAGCTAACCATGCGTACCTTCCACATCGGTGGTGCCGCAGGTACCACCATGGAAGAAAGCGACATCAAGTCCAAGAAGGGCGGGATCGTCAAGTACATCAAAATGCGCTTCGTGCGAAACGATAACGGAGAAGACGTCGTTCTGACCCGGAATTGCGAAATCGCTGTCGTCGATGCCCGTGGACGGGAACTCGAACGCTACGAAATCCCCGTCGGTGCACGACTCTTGGTCACCGAAAATCAGGAAATCCCCAAAGCCCAGGTCCTCTGCGAATGGAACCCTCACAAGATCCCCATCCTGGCGACCGCAAGCGGTAAAGTTAGCTTCGTCGATATCTCCGAAGGCGAAACGCTCAAGGTCGAGAAAGACCCAAGCGGCAACATCCGCCGAAGCATCATGGACTCGCGTGGGAAATTCCATCCGCAAATCGTTCTCGAAGATGCAGACGGAAAAGCAGTCGATGTGCACTACCTGCCCGATAAGGCGGTAATCAACGTCACCGAAGGCAAGAAGGTCAACGCAGGTACCGAACTTGCGGAAATGCCACGCGAAGCCACCGGCGTCCGAGACATCACCGGGGGTCTGCCACGCATCACCGAAATCTTCGAAGCTCGAAAACCCAAAGATCCTGCCGTCGTCGCAGAAATCGATGGAACCGTCGAAATCTCCAAAGATCGTAAACGGGGCAAGCGATCGATCCTCGTCAAGAGCGACAGCGGTGAGGAAATCGAACACCTCGTCCCACCAGGAAAACGATTCCTGGTCCACTCAGGCGACATCGTGAAGGCCGGACAAGCTCTCGTAGAAGGACCTCTGGTCCCCCACGATATCTTGCGAGTCAGCGGCGAAGAAGCCGTTCAACAGTACCTGCTCCACGAAGTCCAACAGGTCTACCGTTCGCAACGAGTGGAAATCAACGACAAACACGTCGAGATCATCATCGCTCGAATGCTCCGAAAAGTAAAAATCACCAACCCAGGTGACACTAGCCTCCTGGCTGGATTGGTCATGGACCGCTTCGACTTCAAGAAACACAACGACCATATCGCCAAGTGCATCCGAGTCACCGATCCAGGTGATACTCAGTTCGCCCTCGGTACCATCGTGCCAAAGGAAGAATTCGATACGGCAAACGCCCAAAGTGAAGGACTCGGAGGCAAGGGAGCCAAGGGCAAGAAGCCCAAGCCCGCGCAAGCCGAAGTCCAATTGCTAGGGATCACCAAAGCAGCCGTCCAAAGCAATAGCTTTATCTCGGCAGCTAGCTTCCAAGAGACCACGAAAGTCCTCACCGAAGCGGCACTTGCCGGTAAAGTCGACCGATTGGTAGGTCTCAAAGAGAACGTAATCCTAGGACACCTGATCCCAGCCGGTACCGGTTTTAGGATCTTCCAGGAATCCGAAGTCTCTTATCGCAAGGAAGCTCTCGAAGACCTCGTCAATCGCGGAGCGGCGATCGCCGAACAGCAAAACTATCCTCTCTTGAACCAAGCCCCTCAGTCGGCTCCCGAGGAAATTCAAATCCCCGAACCGCCTGCCAGCCAGGCACAGGTCCCCCCCTCGGATGCTCCTGCATTCGAGGAATAGATCAAGCAAGAGTCGATCATCACACCAAGGATAACCTTGGCATGAGACAGTTCCCGTGGATCTAGAGTCCGATTTTCAATGGCTAGCCTCGTCCAGCACGGACCAGGCTTGGGCCTATTGCAAAAACGAGGATTCCTTCCCCAGGGCCAGTCTTGCAAAACTCGGGCTATCGACAGACCAATCGCTCTGGCTCCAAACGCAAATGGACTTTGCGCTCGGTCCAGCCAAACGGAAAGTCGACCAACCCTGGAACTGGTTCTGGACCAAGATCCTCTTGGAACAAGCCTCCGATCAATGGGTCGCCGAACAGACAGCAGAGGATTTCCCCAAAGGAATTCAAGTCGTCGATGGATGTTGCGGTGCAGGGGTCGATTCGATCGCCCTGGCTCAGTACCTTAAACCCTCGAGCGAATCTTCCGAGACGGTCCTGCCCATCGATGCATCCGGTTTGGCTTGCCAACTGACCCGCTGGAACGCGCGTCAAAACGGATTGGTTTTGAACCCTCGACATGCTCGCTTCGAAGAGTTCGATTTACCCGCCCAAGCTTGGCTTCACCTCGATCCGGACCGCAGAGCCTCGGGTCGGACCGTCGATGTCTATGCGACCGAACCGAGCTGGACGACGATCGCGGCTCGAATCGACCAGGCCCCCGGAGCGTCTGTCAAATCGGCTCCCGGTTTCCAACCCCATGCAGACTTTTCATGGGGTGAATGTGGCGCACCGGATGCCAGACGATGGATATCTCGGGACGGAACGGTTCGACAGCAACGACTCTATTGGAGAATCCCCCGATGGGAAAATGCAGCGAGGATCGCAAGCGGATTTCGCAAAGCAAGCGGTTGGCATCATGAAGTTTTCGATGAGGAGATCCTCGATGACTCCGAGCGGTATCTCCGAATTCTCCATGAACGCTCTGAAATCCAAGTCGGATCCTATGTCGCTGACCATGATCCCGCCTTGAGAGCCGCAGGTTGCGTCGTGGCCTTGGCTGGCCGTTTGCAGATGAAAGTCCTGGGCAACGAGTTCGGCTATTGCTCAGCAAATCAGCCCGTAGCGCACCCGATGCTTCGCTGGTTTCGCGTCTTGGATCTGCTCCCCATGGATCGAAAGAAGGTTCGAGCCATGTCGCGCAGCATGCCTTTTGCAACTTGGGAACTCAAAAGCAGAAATGTCGATGTCGACCTGATCCAACTGCGGAAAGAACTGCACATCGACAAGAACTCCCCGCGCGCAGGCTCGTTGCTGATCACCAAACTCGGTAAACAACACATCTGCATGGTCTGTGAGGAGATCCTGACATGAATGGAATATTCATCACCGGAACCGACACCGAAGTCGGAAAAACATTCTTCGTCTGCCAGTATGCAAAAAAATTGATCGGGCAGGGAATTCGCGTCGGGGTTTACAAGCCCGTCGCCAGCGGCCTGAGAAGAGAAGACATCCGAAGCGATGCATCGCAATTGAAAAGATCGCTCGGTGCGTCCGGAGCGAATATTGCACTCGAGCGAATCAATCCGCAATGCTTTCTAGCACCGTTGGCACCTCCTCTTGCAGCCCAAGCCCAACAGCAGACCGTCGACCAAGAGCTCCTCATCCGAGGAGCCCGGGACTGGGTCGACGACTGCCAGCTCCTGCTGGTCGAAGGGGCAGGAGGCCTGCTCTCACCGATCTCATGGTCCATGACCAACGCGGACCTAGCCATGCAATTGGGATTCCCACTGATCGTCGTGGCCGAAAACAGACTCGGTTGCGTCCACCAAATCCTCGCCACGGTCAAGGTTGCGCTCAGCTACCAGATGACCGTGCAAGCCGTGGTCCTAAACCATGTCCACGCCATTCCACTCGGGCCAGAAACTCATGAATCAGCAACCGTGCATAACCGCCGTTTGCTCGAGCCATTCCTGCGAGCCATAAACCCTGAAATTGAGATTTGGGAACAACCGCACCTACAGACCGGGCTTCCGGCATAAGCGAAACTACCTGTTTTCACCGATCGGACCCAATCGGGGATTGATTCTTTGTGGAAATTGGACACCAATGCGATCATAATCCAGCAACTTGACTCTCTACTCTGCGGATCGACAGCATGTTTTATTGGATCTATGACATTCCGAGCACGACTCTAGCGCTGATGATCACCGGCGCCTTCGTAGGCTTCAGCTGGATCGGTGCAATACTCATACGCCCGATCCTGCGTGCCTTTTTGCGCAAGCGAGCTGATATCAACGATCTGATTGGGTATATGCTCTCGTGCTTTGGTGTCTTCTACGGCCTGCTCCTGGGATTGCTGGCCGTGGCAGCCTACCAAAACTTCAGCAGCGTCGAGACGATCGTCTCAAAGGAAGCGTCGGCCCTCTCGGCGCTGTCAAGAGACGTCAGCGCCTACCCCGAACCCGATCGTACTAACCTTATTTGGTTGCTCCGAGATTACACGAGATATGTCGTTCACTACGCATGGCCCTCGCAGCAAAAGGGAATCGTTCCTCAAGAAGGAAACACGCGGATGATCGCATTCCATGAGCAACTCATCCGTTTTGAACCCCAAACTCCCGGGCAAGAAATCCTGCATGCAGAAGCCCTACGGCAGTTCAACAACTATCTCGAAGCACGCCGGATGCGACTCTTTTCAGTAACCACCTCGATTCCGGGTGTGATGTGGGCCGTCGTACTCGTCGGCGCCTTGATGAACATCGCTCTGATCTGGATGTTCGACATGAAACTCACCAACCACCTGTTCCTAGGCGGAATCCTATCTGCCTTCATGGGGTTGATGATTTTCCTTATCGCCTCTCTAGACAACCCATTTCGGGGTGAATTGAGCATCTCCCCTGCTCCTTTTGAAGACATCCTTACGCATTTGATGGAAGAGTAGCGTTCATGCATCCTAGATACGCATTGCCGTCGATGAAAACCGCGTTGGGCTTGGCGCTGATCTTCACATGGACCTGCAACCTGGGCTGCGAACAGCTCAGCAAGACGATCGGTGCTTTGACCAAACCCAAAGAGACCAAGAAGACTATCAAGCTTGGGATCCTCCATTCCCAAACCGGTTCGATGGGAATGAACGAGATGTCTCTGAGGCATGCGGAAGTACTTGCCATTGAGGAAATCAATGAAAGCGGCGAATTTCCCAAGGCCGAGTTCGTCCCGGTGGTCAAAGACGGTCGCTCCAAAAGCGATCACTTCCGCCGCAGAGCTCGCGATTTGATCGATATCGAAAAAGTTGATGTCATCTTCGGTTGCTGGACGAGCCTACACCGCAAAGCGGTTATCGATGAAATGGACAATCCATCGGACTTGTTTCGCCCCGTTGGTTTCGTTGGGAATATCAGCACCAACCGCCACGAACCGCTTCTGTTCTACCCCCTGCAATACGAAGGCTTCGAAGCCAACCGAAACGTGTTTTATTTCGGCAGCACTCCCAACCAACAAATCCTTCCTGCAATCGATTGGTTTTTGTCCGACCAAGGAGGAAAACGCCAAAAAATCTACCTGATCGGCTCGGATTATCTCTTCCCTCGAATGGCAAATTACATCGTCAAGAAATACCTCGAATCGCGCGGTGTCGAAGTGATCGACGAAGTCTATCTGCCGCTTGGCCATAGGGAATTTGGCGATGCAATTCTCAAGATCCAGCAAAAGTCCCCGGATCTGATCCTCAGCACCATCAACGGCGATAGCAACCGCCCCTTCTATGAACAACTATTTAAGTTGGGGATTCGAGCCGAGACCCTTCCAGTACTTGCGACTAGCGTCGCCGAAGACGAACTGCGCCGAATCCCTCCCGAGTTCGTCCAAGGACACTATGCGGCTTGGAGCTATTTCCAATCCCTCGATACCCCTGATAACAAAAAGTTCGTAAAAATCTTCAAAAAGAACTACGGTCTAGATCGAGTCGTCGACGATCCGATGGAGGCCGCCTACACCCAAGTCATGGTCTGGAAAGAGGCCTACAAACGTGCGAACTCCTCCGATCCAGTCAAGATCCGCGAGGTGCTCGAAAAAGGCCTGGAATTTGATGCACCCGGAGGCCTAATCAGGGTCGATCCAAAAACACACCACATGTACAAGAAATTCCGACTCGGACAAATCCAATCCGACCGGCAATTCAAAATCATCTACGAATCCAAAGACCTGATCGCTCCAGACCCGTTCCCTGCTTTCGCATTCCCCGGTTGGGAATGCGACTGGACCAAAGGGGGATTGACCAAAGGTCCAATTCCAAATGTCGGCCTCTGATCCTTCTAGCGATCCTGCTCTCACTCGGAGGGGACCAGCCTCAAAAACGCGATCAAGTCGTTGAGCCCCGAGGGATCGAGTTCCTTGAGCAACCCGTCGGGCATGAGCGACTTGCCCGAACTCTTCCACTCATCGATCTGACTCCGCTCAATCGATAAGCTCTGATTCTGCGCCGTCTGGATCGTAATCTGTTCCTGACTCGATCGGATCAATATCCCAGCGGCTACCTCACCATCCTTGGTCCGAATCTGCTGCTGCTCATACTTAGGATCCATTTCGCGACTCGGCTCGGCAATAGCCAGCCCGATCGCTTCGTTAGGACGAACTCGATAGGAGTCCAAGGCAGGACCAATCTGGATCCCGATGTCCATGACTCGATGGCACGAGGCGCACAGTTTGCGAAAGTGCTCCTGGCCCTCTTTGGCATTCCCGGGTTGCTCCCAGGCCTCGCGGTACTTGCTCGCAACGCTCTCCCAGGAAACCTCCGATACCGGTGACAATCTCTGCGCTCGTTTCTTGATCCCTTCGGTCGGGAACGCTCTGAGCGCCTGCCACACCCACGCGGGAGTAGTGGGCAATCCCGCGGAAGTCCCCAAACTGGTTTCCTCAAGTCGATCGAGCAAGAGCTTGGCTCCTTGCTCGTTTCGAATCAGTGCCTTGAAGATCGATTGCTCGATCAGAGGATTCGAACCGTCGAGATACTTCAGAGCTATCTGCTGCAAGGCAGGCTGGCTAGGTACCCATGACTCAATCACCTCATTCTGGATCGATGTCGAAGCGCACTGGCTCAGTACCCGAACCAAAATCTCCTGACGTTCCGCGATCGGGAGTGTTCCGAGCAATCGAATCGCACTGGAACGTTCGGAGTCGCTTTGGCCCAGATCGGCCTCGGCTTGACGATCTGTTCGGCCCGACTCCAAAGCCGCCTGCATCCGCGGCACAAGCTGCTTCGATGCCAATTGACTCAACCGTTGGAACGCTTCGCTTCCCTCTGCAAGGATGCGACGCTCGGACAAACGCCCAAGGGCCTCGGTTGCAACTCGCGACTGCTCCGGACTCAAATCCTGAGATTCCCATCGGTCCAATACCTCGACCAAATCGCCCTGTTGATGCATTTGAAAGAGAATCGCATCGAGCAGAGGATTCGCCTGCGGGAATCGCCCGAAAAAGCTCAACCAATCCTCCCGCTCCCATAAAATCTTGGCTGACTTTCCACGAATCGCAACCTCGATCCCAGCTCGCAATTCGTCGCAGGCAAGAACACCAGGGGCTTTCCGCTTGAGCCAACCGGCAAAAACAGCAACGCGATCCTGCTCCTTGGGAACCAACAACAAACTCCGCACCGCCATGGCCATCTGGACCTCAAGATCCAATTCTCGCAACATGGCCGCCTGGATACGATCCGAATCCTCTTGAACCAACTCAGAGGTGATCTCTCCGAGCCGATTTGCGTAAACCCAAGCCCACAGACGCACATGGACCGCCGGATCCTCGATCGCTCGCATCCATGTCGGTTTGTCCAATCCATTGGGCATCGCCGACAAAACCGACAACGCATAAAGCCTTGCCAAATCCCGCTGATTCGAGGCCACCGTTTCACGGCACGCCCTAACCGCTTGAGGGTCTTGTCGCTCGACGAGCAATTGGCTAGCCGTCTCGCGATGCCATCCATTGGGATGATCGAGTTGACCTACAAGTTGCTCGGTGTTTAATTTCGCTAAGTCGAATCGATCGCGTCGAATAGGTCTGTCGGTGGCTTTGACCCGCCATATACGCCCGAGCTCCCTTCCGGACGTCAAATCCACCTGGCTCTTGATGGGCTCGGGGATGCTCTTGGGATGCTCGATGGTCTCGCGAGCCATGTCGACAATGTACAGACAACCATCAGGACCGTTGGAAAACTGGACCGGACGAAACCAAGTATCCTTGCTGCGGAGAAATTCCCCCTGCGAATCGATCCGCTGACCTTGCGAATAAACTCCACTTCGAACCAGTCGCTTACGATGAACGAGATTGCTCCCCACATCGGCGATAAACGCCAACGGAGTCTCGCTCGCAGGCCACTGATCTCCATCGTAAATCGTGTCTCCTGTCGCCGATGTGAAATAGCCACTGGCCCTGCCTTGACCCGCCGCATTTGTGTACGTATCGTCCGCCAAGATTCCACAGGCGAAACACGAAACACCTCTGCTTGCGGACCGTCCAGAGCCACCGACCTTCTCCATGCTACCGTCTTGGATAGACTCGCATCGGTTAATTCAGGCAAATACCACGCGACGACTTGCTGCAGATGATCGCTGTTGCTCGTCACAAAGCGATCCCCCCAGGGACTGAAATCCATTCCATGTTGACCGTACCCTACCACCGTCGAGACCTTACCGCTGACAACGTCCCAAGCGATGTCTCGACCCGAAACACCGTAAGGGCTCGAGGGCAAACTCAGATTGCTGCCCGGACTCGTGATGAGCTGACCACCGTTGGAACTGGTCGATAAATGCATCCGACCGTCGAGCCCCCAGCGAAAGGAATTGGCTAACCCCTGGACGTTTTGCCGTCCGAGTCCCTCGAGCAATGGCTGGGATGTCCATGTCCCTTTCGGGTCCGACGTAGGTTGACCTGCCCGAAACTCCAGCACCAACGGAGCTGCCGCCACCCATGTCCGCCCATTCAACGTCGCTAAGGCCGTAGGCCATGACAAATGCTCTGCGATCACCTCGGCTCGATCCATTCGTCCGTCACTATCGGTGTCCGTCAGCTTGGACAATCTCCCAAGCGCGTCGTTTTCTTGCTCGCTGTAGTCGACCATCTCGACGACCCAAAGCGCCCCCGAAGCATCGAAGGATATGGCCACCGGACTTTGAATCAATGGCTCACTGGCCACCAACTCGACCTCAAAGCCAGGTTGCACCTCAATCGCAGCCCGGACATCATCGAGCGACAACGGGGCGATGCGTTCGACTTTTGTATCGCTGATCTTTTGGAATGCGATCGCGTTAAAACCCAAGCTGGTTCCGAAAACAATCGCAAAGACCGATTTTGAAAATCCACTGCCTAGAATATGTCGCTTCATTTGGATCCCCCTTCGACGGGGCTGGAGAATAGGAACTCTAAGGCGATCGGTAATCGGCGGGCCCAGGCTGCCTCATGGTGCTTGGCCTCCGAATCGATCATGGTTCGAACTTCGATTCGCTCGCGATGGTGCTGCTCGAGCGCTTTGGCCAACTGCTCGGTCTGCTCGACGGCTTGGACTTGCCCTCGGTCGCTCTTGCCCTCCCTCGTACCGATATCCAACCATAGTCGCTGCTTGCCGCCGAAAGCCTGATCGCTCGGGGGCTGGCTGTACTGTTGTACCGTATACCCCTGTCCCCAAAACAAAGAGGGGGACATCGCCGCTCCTTTTCCGAAGACTTCGGGATGCGTCCTGAGCGCATGCAATACCAACACCCCACCCAACGACGAACCTACGATCGCCGTCGTTGTGGCGCTTTTGAGCGTGCGGAACTCCCGATCGATCCACGGTTTGAGTTCTGTCACGAGAAATCGCAAATACTCATCGGCCTTTCCTCCCACGGGCTTGCCGGAGACCTCATCGACCACCGGGGTGTACTCATCAAACCGATCCTTGGTATTGTCGATTCCCACGAGAATCAATGGAAGATTCGCCGGACCATTTGCCAAGGCTCGCGCCGTTTCATCTGCCTCCCATTCCACACCAAATGCGGCCCGCTGCCGATCGAATAAATTCTGCCCATCAAGGCAATAGACCACCGGAAAACCTTCATGCACACGGTCGCGATACTGCGGGGGCAACCATACGGTGACGCGTCGTTTGGCCCCCAAAACTTCACTCGCAAAGTCCATCCAACGCAGGTCCCCGGTTGCCGTAGAACTCGGGGACGACTTAGGAATCGCCCAGCTAGCTATCGCAACACGAACCGTTTCGGGCCCGCGCACTGACAACAAACGATTTTGAATCTCAGCCCCCTGAGGCGTCTTCTCAACCGTCGCCCAACTCCCTCGCGTGAACTTGTACTCGACTCGCGTTCCAATCGGCAACTCGACGTCGGCTCGATAAGTCCCATCCTCCTGCTTGGCCATTTCAAACGCGTTCGGCTGCCAAGGTCCAAACGCGTCGATGCTCCCTGCGATGTAGACCTTAGAACCCTCTGGGGTTCCCTCGGGGACCGTTACCTGCCAAGTGACTTTTACCGTGGAACTCTTGGCGGAATCAGACTTCGCTCCAGAAGCTTGTTGCGCGCAGGCCAGGGGGAGCAAGCCCGCCATCAAACACCAAAAACCAATCATCGTACCGACATTCAATTTCCAATGCACTGAACCATTCGGTAGCTTCGAACGCATTCCTATCAATGGCTTATCCCCCAATCAAATCCGAATCTATTGGCCGATTGTACCCTCATGCAGCGTTCGAAATTATAACTTATCTAGCCCCCTTACTTCCGTCGCCACCACTGGTTTTTCTCGATCGCTAGTTTGGTGATCCAAGGCTCGATATCCCTGGCAAAACGAGCCGCATCGACCGCATAGCCCGCCGTTGGCTTCAGCCCGGGACCGACAACGTCACGCCAATAACCGTTGAACCGCTCCATCAGCGATTCTCTAGCCCATTTGGCGACCATCGACGCCGCAGCGGGCGGGAAAAGCGAATCCCCATGAACTTGGAAACGGATCGATGTCGCAATACCCGCATGACGCATCGAATAGAGACTCGTTTTTGGGCTCTCGCCGATCACCGAACAAAAGGGAACCTGCGACTCCCGGTGCGATCGCTCATACGTCTGCGATATGAGCCCCGCATATTTCTTGCGCCCGCCCTGACGATCGCAATAGATTTCGATCCCCTTGAACGAATGGAAATCCATGCACTCGCCTAGGACCTTCCAGGCCAATTCCAAGCTGATGTGTCCTAGCACATCGGATTTGTTGCCGAGTCGATCTACGCACTCGTTGAAATAGGCTTCGTCGAGTATCCTCAGTCGAAAACCGATCAGCCGAACTCCTAACTTCCGAAGCTTCTCCCTGGCGAAAGGACAACTCGCTTCGGAGTTCCAGTCGACTTGATCGGCTCGACCGAGGCCCTTGGCGGGATTGATGCAGCGGTACCAGGGACGGGATTCAACACGCGACAGATCCTCCTGTGCTAGTCGACCTAGCTCAAACCAAGGGCGTTTCTCGGAGGGCTTGCCCTCGAAAATCGACTCGAAAAAACGCAGGGCAAAGTTCAGCCCCGCCAATCCTTTTCCCGATTGGTAGATCTTCTTCGAATCCCCAAAAGGAACAAAAGCACTTCTGGATGTCCAACTGGCCGCTTGAAACTCCGGTGCGAATGCTTCGAGTCCATCGAGTACCTCCAGACGCGACTCGACGGCCCAGGCACTCACCGCGATGACCAAAGGCCCAAGGTTCGGGCCGTAGCCAGCCTCGTCGACCCCTAACACCAATCGCATCAGAAACCTCGCTCCTTGGCTTCCTGCTTCTTCGGAGGCTTGTCCGAATTGAACATCTTAAACGGCAAACTATAGATGTCGAAGTTGAGCTTCGGTAGACCACCAGATTTCTCGGTGGACTCCTGACCGTTGGCCGTTTTGACCGGCAGGAGCTCCATATCCAAATGACCCACTACAACCAATCGTTCAGGTAGCTGAGTCAGATGCAAAGCCCCTCCACGAAACCACTCGAGCCAACCGCATCGGTACCCCTCAGGGGGCACGGTATGCAAGGTGTCAAAGCCAACGGTCGAACGATGCGATCCTGGAGCGAGCGATAGGGACTCGGGCCAACCCGTCGTCTCCCAAAGCCCATCCTTCAATCGGTACTCTCCGTTGAGCGTGCATTGCAATTTCGCATCGAGCAACTCCTCGCTGACGACCTTGGCCCGATCGGCCTCGAGCCCAAGTTGCTGGCCTACCGCATCGAGCAAAAACAAGTTGCCCCGAGTCGCCTGAGCGGCTTGCCTGAACCCAAGCGTATTGAACCACCCAGCGACCCGACTTTCGGCTATGTTTCCAACCCTCAATCGCCCTTGTGCTACATCGTCGGCCGGAATCATTCGAACCAACGATGCACAGACTTCCAAAATCTCACGGTGGAACGACAGGATACTAAAGCCCTCCATCTGCCAACGCCAAATCCCAATGAAGGTCTTCGAGAATCCAGTCGCGTCGGGCAATCCGCCCCCAAGACCTAACGGAAGACTATCGAGGAACCCCGGCTTAGGCCAAGCTCCCAAATAGACAGGAAGGGACTTCAAGAGCCCAAGCGTCGCAAAAAGCCCCTTGGTCTCTTCCGGAAAAGGCAATTCGATATCCTTCAATCCCGAAAATAGAATGTGATTGGGCACCGTATTTTTTCCAAAACCGTTCCCTCGCATGTGGAGCTGTACGTTGACAACATCATCTGAAGGCAATTGAACTTGCTGTTCGACAGGTGGGGCAAGGAGCAGACTCATCCAACCGTACTTGTCGCTCCCAAGAGGTGCGATATACGCCTCGATGGCCACCCGCTCTGCCTTCGGGTTCTCCGGGTGCTCATAACGGCGCAACCCAAACATCAACGGATCGGTCTGCTGCCAATCCTTGGTGTAAAACTCCGTCGATTCGCGATACTCGGCGGATTCCTCTGGGGTGCAGTCCACCAATGGGACATCGACAATTGGCAAAAAACTACCTCGCCGCCCTCGCACCGAATCGTACCAGCCCCCTTGAAAACGGATCGTTTCGGAACCATCGACCCTTTGCTGAAACCATCGTGGCAAATACCCCTGACCGATAAGGTAGTCCATCTGATCTCCTGGAAGCCAATCCGGAGGAATCGAGTCCGTTTTGCTCTTGCCTTTGTGGATCCCACGAAGCCCTCGTGTCTGCTCGTTCTTGGCTACGATGCTTGCAAGTTCGGCATTCTCGAGCGCTGCGACGGCCCGCATGCGCCTCTTGAGTTCGATCTGATATCGGGGCGAAACAAGATTCTGAAAAAACTCCGACGAAAAATAAGCGAACACGTCATAGTCGTGCTCTTCGGGCATCATCAGTCGAGCAAACCGAAACGCTGGCAACTGAGCCATCGACTCCCCTGTTTTTTGGACCTCAAGGAATCGTCGGGCTAACTCTCGACTCGATGTGATAAAAACATAAGGCTCGGAGAGGACCATGAACGACCGGACAGAGTGATCCGGAGCGCTCAGAAACGATACGTTCTGCCCCTCGATCAACTCCTCCCGCAATTTGCCCCCCTGAGGTTCGATCTTTTCGAACGTCGCGAGCCGCTCTTGCTCGAAGGACGATTTGAGTAAACCGAAGTTCTTTGCCTCAAAAACGACCCCCATCGTCGGACCGTCTTGCAAATAGAGGTCGTATCCAACGAAGGCCATATCCGAGATGACCGCATCACCAAAGAGCTTGCTGATCGTATTCATCTTGGTGTTGAGCAACCGCTCAACCCGCTCAGTGCTCTCGTAATTGTAGCCCCGCATCAAAGCAAGCTGCGCGATGTCCCCACCGCGTGACTCACTGAGCTTCTGAAACCACAAGTAATTTTGAAAGGATCCAAAACGGATGTAAAAGCACTCCGAAGGTACCACCTTGGCAATCGGCTCGATCGCAATGGCGTCCAAGCTCTGGCCTGCACGAAGCGACGGAATCGGATGGGTTTGCCATCGAGGTGGC
This sequence comes from Pirellula sp., assembly GCA_021299695.1. GTDB lineage: Bacteria > Planctomycetota > Planctomycetia > Pirellulales > Pirellulaceae > JBKCUI01. The sequence continues at coordinate 49,656 of JAJTEK010000075.1, forward strand.
TGAGGTATCGCCACACGCCTAGACGTGTCCGCTACACTCACCGTCAACTGTTCATTGCGCAATCGATCCCGCAACGACTCGGACCCTGCGATCAATTCCAACGTCGAAGTCGGGTCATTGGGCTTGCTCAAAATCGTCGGTTTGGGCTGCTCTAAGTCTGGAATCGGAAAACCGAAGCGATTCGCAAACGAATAAACCAAGTACCTTTCGACAAGACTCGGGTAGTCGCTCCGGACTATCTGACGCTTGGCTTGCTCGACATAACTGGTCCACCACTGATCGAGCAGCAGATTCCAACGATTGGGGGTCGCTCCATCGATCCGACGCTTCGACCGCTTTCCGCAATCGCTTCAATACCGATCCATCCCCAATCCTTCGCGATGGGGGGCCGTTTGGATCCTCGGTCCCCGATCTGACGACCGGTTCGGAGTCGATCGAGACGATCTCAATCGCAGGATAAAAAATTCGCTGATCCTTCTCTGTCGCAACCACTCGAACCGTCGCATCCGAAGCAACTTGCCCTGCACCGATGAGAATCTGCCCGACTCCTATTCCCGGATAAGGACCCTCTTGGGTGTGGAGGATCGCTACACCCCGATTGGTCGTCGCGACCTGCGATACTCGGTTCGGCCGATCCGTAAGCTGCTCCTGAGCTTGTGTGGATTCCACTAGCCCGCAAGCGCATCCGATGAATACCACAAGTGTAATGAGTCGGCTGACGGTCCAATGTCGCATCGAAGGTACTCCTAAACTAGTAACGAGCGGCCGGTGCCGAAACCGTACGGCCTAAACTCTCAAGCGTCGAGGCAACGGCTTGATTCATGAACCCGAGCTCGCTGCTGATGGCGATCAACTGCCAGCCTTCTTCAATACGCCTTTTCGCCGCATTCGCATCGGCAACGTGAATCCCCGCCGAAACACCATGCGCTTTGGCCGACCGGAGGATCTTGCTCAATGCCTCGACAAATTCCGGATCATCGGTCTCCATCTGCGGAGTCTTGCCCATCGATGCAAGGAGATCATTCGGACCAACAAATACCGCATCGACTCCAGGAACGCTTAGTATCTGGTCAATTTTTTCAACCGCATCGATATGCTCGGCTTGCACAACCACCAGAATCTGATCGTTGGCTCGATTGTAGTATTCCGCAGCATCGGTTCCAAAATTCAACGCATGCAAACTCCCTCCAACGCTGCGAGTCCCTGCCGGTGGGTACTTGCAACTCGATACGGCCAATTGAGCCAACTCGACCGAATTGCACATCGGAAAGACGATCCCGTAAGCTCCTAAATCCAATGCCCGTTTTGCGTTCTCATGGGTGATCGACGCAACGCGGACCAACGGCACAGAGCCCCCTTCAGATACGTGGGCAAAAATAGCCGATGCAGTCTCCCAATCGCAGTTGCTGTGCTCCATGTCGAGGGTCAACCAGGGAAACCCCGCACGGGACATAAATCTGGCAGCCACCGGACTCGATAGCGATAGCCATGTCCCGACCTGCGGCTCGCCCCGCCGCAAGGCTTCTCGTACAGTATTGGTTTTCATAGCTTCATTTCCAATCGATTCGTTTCCTCTAGTAGCACACAGATCAAAGGGTCCACTGCTTGACCCGAAGCAAGTCAGAGCGCAACACCTCCGGATTGCAAACCGACTTAGGAATCCGACCTTCCAGGATATCCAGAATCGGTTCGTAACAGCCCTGACTCATCCGGACGGCCGCCTCGCGGGAATTGAACGCATTATGTGGGGTCAAAAGAAGATTCGGCGCGGATCGCAAAGGATCATCGATCGGCAAAGGCTCTTGTTCGTACACATCCATTGCAGCCCCAGCAATCTGGCCCCTACGGACCGCATCGATCAACGCCGCAGGATCGACCAATGCACCCCGAGCAGTATTGATCAAATAAGCCGTCTTGCGCATTTTCTCAAAAGCCTGACTGTTGATCATGTGTTTTGTCTCGGGCGTGTTCGGAGCGTGAATCGAAACAAAGTCCGATGCTTCGAGCAACTCGGGTAGATCTACCCAGCGAACACGATCCGCTAACACCATCCATTCGCTATCGAGTTTGCCTGACCCGAGTTTGCCAGACTCGATCAAGGTCTGCATCCACGGGTCATGAACGGCAAGTTTCAATCCAAATCCCAAAGCTCGACTCGCCACGGCTTGGCCAATGCGCCCAAAACCAACCAGTCCAAGCGTCTTGCCACGAAGTTCAACTCCCGGATACTCGGCCCACCCCCCCCCTCGCATGCACTCGTAACCGATGTGGATATGCCTAGCGACCGAAAGGAGCAGCCCCATACAGTAATCGGCTACCGCATCGGTCATCGCATCCGGTACGTTGGTCACAAGAATGCCATGCTCGCTGGCCGATGCCAAATCCACACTGTCGACCCCAATCCCACATCGAGCCACAAGCTTCAGACGCGGCAAAGCGTCGAAGGCAGCCTGGGAGTAAGGATCGGTCGCCGCGATTATCGCATCGCAATCCCGCGCCTGTTCAATCAACCGATCCAGTGTCAACGGACCCCATGACTCTGAGTCGATAACCGTACAACCTAGCTTACCGAGCTTATCACGGAAAACGCTTCCGCTCACCGCGAACGCTTGGGCCGTCACCAAAATTCGCATCGGGGTTGATGACATAAATCTTTCCTGCATTCATTCTCGAAAAACACTCCGATTATAACAATTGTTCCGCCGATTGGGAGTTCAGGCAAAGTTCTCCCACAGATTCGAGCAGGAAAGATGGTGGGGATAGGAAAAGTTTGACGAACTGACAACGTGTCGCTTTACGACATCCACACCTCGTACAACAAACTCGCCACTGGAGAGAAATTGTGAAAACCCAAGTCCTCGATTCCATCGAGCAAATCAGCAAGGAAAGGGTCTCCACCGAAGGGAATTGGTCGTTGACTGGATCGTGCACCAAACCTCTGACAACCGATGAGCGCCTGCTCGACGATACTACGGTCGATCGGTTAGTGCGTGTCCTGGATTCGTACAATGCAGATGTGCGATCCTGGATTCAGAAGGATGAATCGGATTCGAACCGCGGTCGCTGGCCTAGTTTGATGACATTCTCCCTCTTTGGCCTCGGTATCGCAGTGACAGCGGCGACCAACTACTGGAACTACGGACGACAGTTTGCGGATCACGAGTTTGTATTGTTCAACCTCTCCGGAGCCATGGTCTTCCTCTTAGCAGGAATCAGCTTGTTTTACGATCGTTCCGTCCGCGAAATCGGTGGCGATCGAATCCGAAAAGAATCCGGCCGTCGGATCGAGACGATGTCCGATCACGTCCGTTCTCTTTCGCAACTCTACCAAAAGTGGATCAGTGATTGGAAATCTCAAAAGCAGCAACTCGACCGGCTCGAGACCTCCGTTCGCGAATTTGACGCACAATCCGTCGCGGCCCAAATCAAAGCCTCTCAGTGGACCAACGAAGCCGAGGAATTTGGACGCCAACGTGATCGCTTGGGCGATGAAGTCGACTCGCTTCGCAATACAATTATCCAACTGCAAGCCGATGCCGATTATGCCAAGTTGAAACTCTGTGGCGTCGATTCGGAAATCGAAGCCAAACGAGAGCACCTAAACGACTTGAAGTCCCAGCGAGAGAAAACCCGTCGAGAAATTCTTGAACTCGAAGAGCAATTGGCCCAATCGCGCGATGCCTTCGAATCGACGCGCTCGGAACACGAAGCCAACCAGCGTCAATTCCAACGCGATCAGCAGTCGATCGAACGCCGAATCGAAAAACTCGGCGACGAAGCAAACCGACTCCAAGAAACGTGCGATAGCCTCGAACATGACCGATCCGAACTGCAGTCGGAACTGCAATCGCTCAAGATAGAATTCGATCGAAATATCGAAATCCAAACACTCTCGCTCGCCGAGGTCACTCGCTCGCTCCAAGATGCAAATGCTGAAAAAGCCATGGTCGACGAAGCCATCGAGACGAGTCAAGCAAACCTTCGCCAAATCGTAGCAACGCACAAAGACTTGCAAACTCAAATCGAGTCCCTGCAATCCTCCAAAGCGCATCTATCCAACTGCATCGCAGGCTTGAACGAAGAAGTCTCCCAAAAACGAGAACTGAACGATCTTCTCGAATCGCAAACCAAAGTGCTCATCGAAGATCGAGAACTTCGCTGCACCAAACTCGATAAATCGATCGCCGAACTCGATGGCAACCTGTCGACCCGGCGAGGGGAACTGCTCCAAGCTACCCATGAATTCGAAACAGTCCAAAACCATCACCGCCAACTCGCCGCAGACGTCGACCACCTAAACCGTGTCAAGGCTGCGATGGAAACATCCGTCAGCGAACTGACCGATCGACTCGCGAACAAGTCGACCGATTTCAAACGCAAGTCGGTGCAGGTCAACGAATTGGCAAGCAAAATAGATTCGCTTTCGCTCTCGGTTCGGTCCCTGGCAACGCAGGAATCCGGTACGAAAGCGACCAATGGAACAGGTATAAGCGGAGTGGGGAGCCTTGGTAGCGACGTCAGCGCAACGTCAATATCCGGCGACGAGAACGGCCAAAGGAGCACCAAACCCTCCTTGCAAGGCCCCCACTGGGGACAAGAGAACCTCCACCGCATGATCGACCAGATGGATGAGATCGAGCGACTCGCAGAGGATGGACTCGCTTAAAGAGCAACCGCTCGGATGACGATCATTCGCCAGAAGAGTGATTCGTACGCTCGTCCAAGTGCTTTTTGAACCAGTCTCGCATCGACTCGAACATAACGCGGTTGCCCTCGGCGTCAAAGCCGTGGGCAGCCCCTCGGATCACGACCAAGTTGCATGGCACCTCGGACTTCGAGAACGCCTCCTTGATGTTCTCACTGTGCGACAACGGTACCAAATCGTCTTTGTCCCCGTGCACCAACAAAGTCGGCGCGTCCACACGGGAAACCTGACGCAAAGGCGAGAACTCGTCGTTTCGATTCGAATCGAATTTCAATGCCGGAAACTGCTCCATCCGAGGATTACCATCCGTTTTGTAGGGTGCAAGATCCGTCGGAGGGAATACCGCAGCGACCGCTGCGATCCGCGGTCCTCGCTTCGTGTCATTGGCCGTCGTTCCGAGCATCAGAGATAGATGCCCCCCAGCAGAAAACCCAAAAACACCTAGTTTGGATTTGTCGATCTGCCATTCTTCACATTCCTTGTCCACGTGTACAAGCGCCTTGCGCACATCTTCAACAATCTCTGGAATCACATACTTAGGACTGCTGCCGTGCCGGACGGCAATGATCGTATAGCCCTCGTCCAAAAGTGGCTTGAAGAAATTCGACATCTGAGCCGGTGGCATCCAGGTCGATACCCAGCCGCCACTGACCATAAACATCAATCCAATGCCCTTCCGCTTCGACTCGGGCTCGAATACATCCATCGTCAGGGCCATGCCGTCCTTGTGACCATAGACGACATCTTTGCGGATCTTAGGAAGCGTATCCTC
>JAJTEK010000203.1 GCA_021299695.1 Pirellula sp.
CCAAATCGGTGCCAGGCACCAGGTGCGGCGCCAGGTCGGATGCTAGCAAACAGGCAGCCCAAATCGGTGCCAGGCACCAGGTGCGGCGCCAGGTCGGATGCTAGCAAACAGGCAGCCCAAATCGGTGCCAGGCACCCGGTGCTGCGTCAGTCCCTGCAAGCTCGAAATGGCAAAAGTATTGGAATGGAGGAAGTCTCTGTGATCCATCCGTTACCCTGGGATATTCGTACCAATGCCGCTGGGTACTCGGTCATCGTCGACGCTACCGGAACGGAGGTTTTGCTCGCCTTTGGGGACGATCCGCAGACAAGTAGAGCGGTTGCGGAGTTTGTGGTTCGCTCGTTGTAAAGATACTCCCGCCTGTAACTTCCCGTCTGCGTCAGAAGGGTTCGAAAATTCGATTCAAATTGGCAGACGTGCTCACCGTAGACTTCGATAATGGACGCTGATGAACGCTAATAGATTCGCATCTGGGTTGGCCGGTATGAGGCAGGCAAGGCAGAAAGCTTAATGTCCTCTGCTTTCAACTCTCTATAATCCATTCAGCAAGCCGGAGAGCAGCTAGCCCAGTTCTCGAAAGCAGTTTTATTGAATGCGTTGTAGGGACGGGGCGATACTGCTCCGATCAAAAGCAAAGTACGCTACTTCAAATGGGGAATCTACGAATCAGTGATTTTTGCTATGGCGTCCGCAAGCGCCTTTTCGTCGAAAATTTCACCGCTGCTACGAAACACCTCGAATTCAATGTTGCCTTCCAAATCAACTTCGATCTCCCAACGTTGACCAGGTACGGCGGCCTCTAGCATATAGTATCCATCTCGCACGCAGCGTTCGTCATAGGCGATTTTTGCTTTGGAAAAACTGTTTCGTAGTCGTTCTAAAGTGTGGATCTGAGGTGTCATCGGTCAAATCTTCCATCCGTCAGAAGCTTCTTGATTGTCTGAAATCCAGGTTGCTTTGCTTTCGCTGCCGCTTCGATTTGCTCCCACGACATCTTCATAATGCTACTCCAGCTTGGCGAACCTACGGGAAGCTCTGCGTTCTTGATACTTCCCTTCTTCGCTTTCAGAATCTGCTCCACAGTTTGACTTGCGAACTTGTGAAGAGTCACTTTCGCTGGAAGGGATGCGATCGCAGTATCCAGGGCCTTAAGCTTCTTACCCCAGCCGAACGCGCCCCAACCAGACCGCGAAACATTATGCACCACCACGCCCAGCTCGCCGACTTGGTAGACGTGCTCGCCGTGGACTTCGATATTGTAGACCGGCTGGGAGACTCGCGAAAGGGAGACGCTCAGAACTAGCTCGGAGGCTTTAGGCGGGAGGCTAGAGGGAAAACCCAATCTGAGAGATTCAGTATCGCAGCATAGCCCCTCGCCAGCGGCTAGCTCAGCCAGTGGCACCCATTCCTGGCGATCGACTGACCAGACGGGGTGGATGGTCGTCCCGGTGATGGTCTCGACAGTGCCATCAGCACCCAGCACATCCACGCTAGCTACAACGTGGACTTCGCGGGTGACAAACCGTGCGGTGACCACCGAACCTTCACCTTCGGCAATCGGTGGGCAGTCGTCGATGGCAGTGACTAAAGCTAGCCCGGAGACTTCCAGCTCAGGAAGATTTAGCGGCAGCATCCGTCCGGCGCAAAGGCCGCTTGCCAGAATCCACGAACAGGGCCGAATGATCTCGGCGTCGACGATGCCGCCATCGCTGCGTTCGACGGTGATGGACACCTTGGCCCAGGTGGCTTGGTCGGGCTCGGGCTGCGGGTCGACTTCGAAGCGGTTGGGGTTCTTGGTCGGAACGCGCGATCCAATCGGCACCGATTCGATTGGAACTAGCTGCTCGGTGCGCGTCGCAACGGACGAATAGCGATCTGGACTGAGCCACGGCAGCTCATTGCACGGTACTTTTAACCAGCTCGATACAGCCGGTATTCAGTTGAATGGAGGGCACCTGTTGATTCAGTCCTTGACTGGTGAAAGTGTGGTAACTCCCATTTCCAAAGTTGGCTCGCTTTTTTTCAAAACCAATCAGGATTTCGGATAGGCCCTTAGAGTACTTCAAGACCGATCATTGCTTACTTATAATTCGCAGATAAACATGCTAAATGTCTTTATTCTGGCGTTCGGCAGACACTCAAGTGGAATTGCTCTCAAGCATCTTTGCGAAAATACCAACTCGTTCTTCGGTCCTAAACACACATCGTGACCGGACCATGCGGACTCCTGAAGCCAATCTACAAGACGCAAAGATCTTGGAATCTCTTTGACTCTTCCTTCGATATTGAGAACAGAAAATTCTGGGATACTTACGAACGAACTCAGGACTGGGAACTTCTCGGTAAGCCTTGTGTTGATCTTTGAGGAACTGCATCCAGTAAAACCATTGTTTAAAATTAGTTCTGCGATTCTGTCACTGGCGAAGTAATGCGGGGAGCTCACAATGATCTCATCTCCGGACCAATCCTCAAAGTCTAGGACCATTCCATCTGAATCCGACAAGTATGCGGGGACGTCAGGTTCGATGTAGAAAAAAACTTCTAGTCGTGTTGATTTCATTATGGAATGCCCACCCCTTTCAGAACCCACTCATCTATGATTTGGGCGAAATGTTCGATGTCAGCTCTAGATGCATTAGGATAGTTGTCGTAAAAACGATTCCAAGCTTTGCGGATTAAGGAGAGATGTACTTTCGAATTAACGGCATTAGGAATGCCGACTAGATTTGAAAGATCATCAATGTCAGCCCTGGAGAATAGACCTGGATACTTTGTCAAAACTTGTTGTTCCACTTTATGGTGAACCCAAACTTTTCCCCTTAGATTTGGAAAGGACTTGAAGAACGTATCTGCATACGAATTATGCACCACCAGTCCCAGCTCGCCGACTTGGTAGACGTGCTCGCCGTGGACTTCGATATTGTAGACCGGCTGGGAGACTCGCGAAAGGGCGACGCTCAAAACGACCGCAAGACCATCGAGCCCTTGCAAGGTCTCGCCATCGGCTAGCTCAGCTAGCGGCACCCATTCTTGGCGATCGACTGACCACACGGGGTGGATTGTCGTTCCGGTGATCGTTTCGACAGTGCCATCAGCACCCAGCACATCCACGCTGGCCACGACGTGGACTTCGCGGGTAACAAACCGTGCGGTGACGACTGAGCCTTCGCCGTCAGCGATTGGTGGGCAATCGCATTATGGTGTGCTGAGTCAACACCTCTTGGATCGGTCCGTGGGATCGGTCCCTTACTTGGGGCGAGGCTGCGTTGCATCATCGGCAAAGTCCTTTTCGAGAAACCTGAACTGTATCTATGCGTTCCAGGGAAGCATCAATTCTGTCTTTAGAATTTTTGGATCCCTTTCGACCACTTCTGCTTTGTCGAATGGCCAACGTGACTTCCCCATATCTTTCCTAAATAGAAAGTCTAAAAAATGCCATAAGTCTGACGCGACTATGAATGCCGGTTCATCAGGATTTTCTATGATGTCTACGAAGACTACGGGCTCCGAATCGTACTCTACGTGAACCAGGACGTAGTAGTTTCCGCATCCGTCTCCGGCCACGGGAACCCAACGCTTTGCTTTCCATTTTGGATACAGCTCGTAGATTGATTCGAGATTTTGTAGCTCACGTGCAGTATCGACTCCCACAATTCCGCCCGGTCCGACACACGGGCCGTTCGTAGTCTTAAGCCACGTACGAAATGAACCGGGAAGGCTAAATCCAATGCGACTTTCGACACCATCGACATCCGCTTGTCCAAGCCCTGATGGAATACTCTCTCCCGGTGGCTTCTCAAGCTCGGGAAGGATCGCAACAACGTGTTCTAAAGCAATCATTTTGGAAACAACCAATGGTTTTTGAATAGTTCGTCGATTTTAAATGCTTGTTCCATAATCTCGGCCTGCGTTGGCGTACGTTCGCCTAGCGATCGCTTCCATGCAGCCCAGGCCTCAGAAACCTGCTTGTGGATCTTGCCATTGATTCCAACGAGATTCGAAACTCGATTTGGGGCTGCTTTGCCGAAGAAATGGGACCACTCCAATGGAATGCGATGGTGAACTTCTAGGTCATCCCAAAATGCGCGCCGTCCGGTTAACATCTGCCAAGTGTTTCTCGCGTTTTCGCGGAGCCGGTCACTTGATTCCCGAGTTAGCTTGCTTGCCAGTCCACTAATGGACGACCCCACATTATGCACCAGCACACCCAGCTCGCCGACTTGGTAGACGTGCTCGCCGTGGACTTCGATATTGTAGACCGGCTGGGAGACTCGCGAAAGCGTAACCGACAAAACGACCGCAAGTCCATCGAGCCCTTGCAAGGTTTCACCCTCGGCTAGCTCAGCCAGTGGCACCCATTCCTGGCGATCGACTGACCAGACTGGGTGGATTGTCGTTCCGGTGATCGTTTCGACAGCGCCATCAGCACCTAGTACATCCACGCTGGCTACGACGTGGACTTCGCGCGTAACAAACCGTGCGGTGACCACCGAGCCTTCACCTTCGGCAATCGGTGGGCAGTCGTCGATGGCAGTGACTAACGCTAGCCCGGAGACTTCCAGCTCTGGGAGATTCAGCGGTAGCATGCTCTGGGAGATTCAGCGGTAGCATGCGCCCTGCGTACAGGCCGCTTTCCAATATCCACGAGCGTGGCCGAATGATCTCGGCATCGACAATGCCACCATCGCTGCGTTCAACGGTGATGGAAAGCTTGGCCAAGGTTGCTTGGTCGGGGGCCGGCTATTAGCGAATATTTGTGTCTATCATCGGTTAAAAAAATTTGGACCGCTAATGGACGCTGATGTACGCTATTGGTTTACGCTTCAGTTTGAGATCGGATCAAGGTTGCCAGGCATCCAACCGAAAACATCCACTTTCAACTCTCTACAATCCACTCTCTAGCCGCAAAGCGGCACTCCGTGTTCACAAAACACAATTTACCAAAATGCCCTGCACCGCCGGAATGCGGAATTTCCGGCATCAACTGAACGATATTTGCAAGGTTTCACAGAATTGTCAGTCGTTGACGAATCGACTTAGGTTTGTCTAAAGACTCTATTTAAAATCACCATAAAAAAATGCAATGAGAATCCGGGAATGCAACCAAAATCAATCATTAACGGGGCCCACCAATATGCTTTAGTCAGATCAACTCCACATAAAAGTATCCCGCAATACATCAAAACTCCCCCAATTAGTGGAGTCCAGGAATGATGTTTTCTCTCAATAATCTCTCGGGTTATGCACACCCAGTTGCTGATGCTCACAAAAACTCCTAGCAAAAAAAGCGTCATTCCTATTGTATAAAAAACATAAAGCATCATAATTCTGGTCCAACATAAATTCTTTGTCCGAAAATTCCCTTAAAGCGTTGCCAACCCGTGGGCCAAATAATTTCGGATGCGTTTACCATATACTCGCGGCCTGTATTAAATGCCGCAGGATTATTAAAAGGAGTCCTTTCCCATTTAAACGATTTCAGATAATTCCATGGAGTTGCCGCGCCCTTCATTACAAAGTCTCCTTGTTTTAGCCCCTCTCTTCCCCAGCGTGAGACAAGCACTTCACACGTATTATGCACAAGCAGCCCAAGCTCGCCGACTTGGTAGACGTGCTCGCCGTGGACTTCGATATTGTAGACCGGCTGGGAGACTCGCGAAAGGGAGACGCTCAGAACTAGGCCGGAGGCTTTAGGCGGGAGGCTAGAGGGAAAACCCAATCCGAAAGATTCAGTATCGCAGTATAACCCCTCGCCTTGGGCTAGCTCAGCCAGTGGCACCCATTCCTGGCGATCGACTGACCAGACCGGGTGGATGGTCGTCCCGGTGATCGTTTCGACAGC
>JAJTEK010000076.1:0-3809 GCA_021299695.1 Pirellula sp.
AAACGACTCGATTTTCGGTGCGCGACGCGAAATACAACGCCGCAGGCGCTATGCACCGAGTTGCATGGGCGCTACAGGACTCCAAAGCAATTGGCCAGATATGCGAAAAACCCTGGGAAAACCAGGGTTTTTGAGCGGAGAGGACAGGAACCGAACTTTTTGATGTTTTCCCAATGTTTTTGAAAGTTCGAAAGGGACCGAACGGATGCTTTCGCAAACAACTAAACCGATCACTGATCGGGGGGGAGCATGTAGCCTTTGCGTCATTGCAACGGATCATCCCGCCGAAGGCGTTGATTCAGTGCTGGCATTCACCGTTTCGCCACCGATTCCATGCATCCTTGTGTTTAATGATGGCACGTCAGGTTCTCGCTTTGGCAGTCGCACGATTCTTCGGCCTGACTCCATTTGGCGGCGACGCAGTTCGTCACCGATGCGATGAATATCGTTACCCTGCTGGGCGGCAAGCTGATGTCGAATCTCACGAATTTCCTGGGTTATTGGGTTATGTGTCATCGGTCAATCCCATAAGTTCGTCTGGTGTACAAATCGTTGGTGGTTCAAAACCCGCGTTTCTGCAAACGCTCTCGATTCGCTTGCGAAGGGTTGCGTTTGCGATGTGCTTGAAGTTCCAGGTCAGGAGGTATTTTACCCCGTTGGTCGCTGCAATGGAAATGTGAAAAGCATCTCGCGGTTCCGTTTCTGGAATCGCTTTCGCAGCAATCAACGCGGCTGCTAGCTGATCCGTCTCCAAAGTCGCATCCAACAAAGGCAGGGCCTCGATTGGTTCAAGCCTTTCTCTGGCTGCCGACGTCGCACCTGCTCCACTTTCATCGATAACCAGCTGAGAAATGTACAGTTCGTACTGTCCGGCGCATTGCACCCACCACTGGCGAGTCAATTGTTGCCGCGAGGCGACAACCGGATCTGCCAGCAGTCTACCCGTGAGATGGCCTACTATGGTTGTTTCAATGTATAACGTTTCCATGGTCTAATTGTAGCTTCACCAGTCATCGAGAGTACCCACTCAAACATGCGATTCGCCCTTAAGCGAAAAAGAAAGGTGTCTGCAACTTCTAGAAGCTCAAAGCCAGAGGGATGGCCACGACAACAATCCACAAACGGATCCAATTCGCGAGGCAATTCATGCACGATGCCTTAGATTGGAAGATCATCGAAGAAAACCCGTTTTCCAAGGTTCGAACGCAGCGGAGCACCGTCAAAGTCAACGAGTTCGTCCCTCGCGAAGTGGTCGACAAGCTGATGAAGAAGGCCAACCCAGTTTGGAAAGTGATCCTGGGTCTGAGTCGCTAAGGTGGGCTTCGAACGCCCTCGGAAACGCTATCGCTGCGTTGGGAAGACATCGATTGGGAAATGAACCGCATGAGCATCCCAGAGCCAAAAGTCGAGCATCACGAGGGTCGTGGCATTCGTAGTTGTCCGATCTTCCCTGAGCTTCGACCGATCCTCGACGAAGCGTTTGAGATCTTTGGCGACAAGAGTGAGTTCGTGGTCGCTGCGCCCCAGTATCGAGCGGCCGCCAATACAGCGATGGGCTGGAAGAACTCGAACCTACGCACCGAAATGACGCGACTGTTGCGCCGCGCCGGCGTAACGGGTTGGCCACGATTGTTCCATTCGATGCGGGCTAGCAGACAAACAGAACTGCAGCGTGAGTTCCCGCTGCACGTGGTCTGCTCCTGGCTTGGCAATTCACCACGCATCGCACAGCAGAGTTACCTGCTGGTTACTGAGGATGATTTTGTGAAAGCGGCGGGGGTGGCGAAGGTGATGGTCGCGTGGCGAAGTTGATGGTGATGGTCGAGGGCTGAGTAAATTAATTGGTGTGGGGAGGGTGCCGGGAAACGGGCAGGCTTTGCCGATGCTGTTCGCATATACCAACACATTGGGCCAACTCGGTCTTCGGAGGAGCAAAGCCCCATACTACATCTAATAAATTAGCCACTGAGCCTTTCTCTGAGATCTCATACTGGTTTTTAAGGCTGTCTTGCAGTGCCGGAGGTTGCAAAAAAAGAAGAGCGATCCCAAAAGGACCGCCCTTCTCGATAATCTACCTTCTTAGAGCCAGCGTTTTACTTTCCACCTGTTTGAGCGTTAGATAGCTTTTCCAAAACCTGATCTAAACTAAAGCTACCGACCTTCTGACTTGGGGGAAATTCCGCAAATGTGGCAATGTACTTTGCGATATATTCTTGAGCAGGTACCAGCAGGAAGGTACGGTCGATCCGCCAATGCGAATAATCCATCGCGATGTGATCGGCTTCTTCAAACGGGTCTGAACGCAAATTGAATATCTTGGGTAATCGCAACGGGACGAATGGCTCTTGCCAAACATCAAAACCATGCGCACGTTGCTCTTGAAAAACAATCTTCCAGTCATCGTAACGCAATCCCACCAGAGACCCATCGTCATTCCAGTAAAAGAACTCGTGCCGTGGGTTAGGAACTTTCCCTGCAAGAGTGTCCATGATGTTGTAGCCATCAAGGTGAACTTTGAAAGTCTTATTACCGACTTTCATGCCTTTAAGTAGTTGTTCTTTAACGTCTGGAACACCGACAGCAGCCATGAGTGTCGGCAACATGTCCTCATGGGAAAAGATGTCATTATTGACCGTTCCAGGCTCAATCACACCAGGCCATCGAATCGCACAAGGTACCCGATAACCACCTTCCCAGTTCTCATTTTTTTCGCCGCGGAATGGGGAAGCACCTCCATCCGGCCACGAAAACTTTTCAGCTCCGTTATCGGTTGAATACATCACAATTGTGTTTTCATCGAGGCCGAGTTCCTTGAGTTTATCGAGGATTTGGCCAACCATCGCATCGTGTTCGATCATGCCGTCGATGTATGGCGTCAATCCAGACTTGCCTTTACTTTCCTCTTTAAGGTGCGTGAAAATGTGACATCGAGTAGAGTTCCACCAAAGAAAGAACGGCTTGTCGGACTTGGACGCTTTTTCAAGGTAGTCCAGAGTCGCCTTGGTAAACTCCTCATCTACGGTTTTCATCCGCTCGATATTCAAAGGTCCCGTGCTTTCAATTTTCTGCGTTCCATCTGGGTTGGCCCAAGAATGGATAACACCACGTGTCCCGTATTTTTTTCTGAGTGCCGGATCTTTGAAATAATCCGGATTCTCAGGTTCCTGTTCTGCATTGAGGTGATAAAGAGAACCCATGAATTCGTCAAAGCCATGAGCGGTGGGGAGAGTGCTGTCGGCATCTCCAAGGTGATTCTTCCCGAACTGTGCCGTCGAGTAACCTTGTGCCTTCAACAACTCGGCAATGGTTACATCCCGACCCTGAAGCCCTTCCTTCGCCCCGGGAAGGCCTACTTTCAGAAGACCAGTTCGAAAACCAGATTGACCCGTAATAAAACAAGCTCTTCCGGCTGTGCAACTTTGTTGACCATACCAGTCGGTGAAAAGCGCACCTTGTTTTGCGATGCGATCGATGTTGGGAGTCTTGTAGCGCATCATCCCTTGGTTGTAGGCACTCACATTCCAGTAACCAATGTCATCGCCCCAAAGGACAAGGATATTGGGTTTCTTTTTCTGCTGCTGTGCCGTCGCAAGGTCCGCGGTTCCAACCAACGCAAAGAGTGAAAGGACCGCTGTCAAAATATTTGACCATCCCGCAAGTAATCTCATGTGATTCTCCCGTAAAATTGAAGTTGAGTGATCCAGGATTTACCGCCACGTCAACAACCCCATAAGCCGCTCCACGATGCCCGGGCTAAAAAAGTCGTTTGCCAGGACTATCGCAGGGATTCTTTGGAGGCTTGAATTTCC